>CALXOI010000088.1 GCA_944389965.1 uncultured Treponema sp. | reverse complement strand
TTTTTTTTCAAGCAGAAGACGGCATACGAGATTGGTCAGTGACTGGAGTTCAGACGTGTGCTCTTCCGATCTACATTACCGGTTTTCGGCTCAACGGCGCAGGTGGCTGTCATACCGGTACCCGCATCTCCTTCCGGCGGGCACAGGGGAATGCCGGGCTTCAGTTTCCCGGAAGGATCCAGCAGGGCGGCCCCTTCTGCGGTCAGGGTTCCAGCAGGATCTCCGGCGGACAAAACTTCCGGCAGCAAATCCCGGAGTTTCCAGGGATAGTTTTTCGGCGCAAGATGCTTTTCCATAACATCCAGCATTTTTTCATCATACCCGCCGGTGGTACTGTCTATCGGGAACATACCGGATGCATCGCCGACCCCGAGGACTTTTTTGCCGGTCAGTTTCCAGTGGACGAAACCTGCCAGCGTGGTGAAAAACGCCGCCTGGGGTACGTGGGGTTCATTATTCAAAACCGCCTGGTACAGATGGGCGATACTCCACCGCTGGGGTATATTGAAAGAAAACAGCGATGACAACTCTTCCGCAGCGGGACCGGTACAGGTATTACGCCAGGTGCGAAAAGGGACAAGAATATTTCCGGCGGAATCAAAAACCATGTATCCGTGCATCATTGCACTGATTCCTATAGAGCCGAAGGTTTCGATTTCCACCCCGTATTTTGATTTTACATCACTGCATAAAGCCCGGTAACAGGATTGGAGTCCGTTAACCACATCGTCGATACTATACGTCCATATGCCGTCTTCCAATCTGTTTTGCCAGTCATGGCTGCCGGAAGCGACAGGGGCAAAAGATTCATCTACCAAAACCGCTTTTATGCGTGTAGACCCGAACTCAATTCCAAGGGCTGTTTTCCCTGCTTTTATGGAAGCTTTGATACGTTCAATGTCCATACATTCCCCACAAAAGCCGGTGATAAGACACTACCGTACCGCCGGCTTCTTTAAGACCGTTTTACACCCGATGAAAAACGGTCGTGAATAAATAATTACGTTTGCAACGCAAACTGTGCGAAAACAAAAACAGCCTGCTTCAGTCAGTTCTGTATTCTGTTTTCATAAAAAACCAAATCCTCAGCGAGATATATAGTTTTATAAAAATACAATATAACAAAGATAACAAGTTGTCAATAAAATCAATACAACTATTTTATATAGATGACTTTATTTTCAATCATTTTTGATACAACTTAATCATAAAATATCTTGACAAGTTTACAAGACAGTGATATTCTCAACATTAGAAAATGCATTTGCAAGAATGCAAAAATAAGGAGTTACACATGAAAAAGGCAGTATGTTTTTTGATGGCTCTCAGTTTGATTTGCGGAGCTGTATTTGCCGGAGGATCCAAAGAATCCGCAAAAACCGGTGGAGATCTTATCAGAGTCGGTATTATCAATAATGATCCGAACGAATCCGGATACCGTACAGCTAATGACAACGATATGAAACGGGTTTTTACAGAAGCAAACGGTTATTCACCGGAATTCTATTACAGCCTGCGCAATGATGAGCAGATTAATGCTGCACGGCTTTTTATCCAGAATGAAGTGGATTATCTGCTGATATCAGCAGCAGGAACATCAGGATGGGATTCTGTTCTTCTCGATGCCCAGGCAGCCGGTATTCCTGTTATTTTGTTCGACCGTACAATCGATGCCGATGACAGTCTCTATGTGGCTTCCATCGTTTCTGACATGGCTCTCGAAGGTGAAACAGCTGTAAACTGGCTTGCTTCCCAGAATCTCCCTGAATACAACATTATCCATATCCAAGGTGTTATGGGTTCCGCAGCACAGATCGGCCGCACCGGTGCTCTTGATGCAAAAGTTGCAGCCAACAGCAACTGGACACTGGTAACCCAGCAGACAGCTGAATGGAATGCAGAAACAGCCCAGCAGATTACCCAGGCCGTTATCGATTCAGGCAAGCCTTTTAACGTAATCTATGCTGAAAATGACGATATGGCACGCGGTGCCGTTGCAGCTCTTGATCGGGCAAACATCTCTCACGGTGTAAACGGTGATGTTATCATCATGGGTTTTGACTGCAATAAATGGGCACTGGAAGAATTGCTTGCCGGCCGCTGGAACTATGATGGTCAATGCAATCCTTTCCAGGCTTCTTATATTGACGAAATCATTAAAAACTTTGAAAACGGAATTCAACCGGCAAACAAAGTAATTATTCTTGATGAAAAAGGCTTTGACGCCAAAACAATCACAGCTGAAGACGTAGAAAACTACGGAATCTAAGTTTTAAGTTTACGGTATAAAACAAGGTACGTTCATGACGTACCTTGTTTTGTATAGACATGAGAATTAAGGAAAATTTTGCTATGCAAAAAGACTCTGTATTAGAGATGCGCGGTATCTGCAAAACGTTTTTCAGTGTCAGAGCGTTGCAGAATGTAGATTTCACTTTGCGGAAAGGTGAAATCCATGCGCTCATGGGAGAAAACGGTGCTGGAAAATCCACTTTGATAAAAGTCCTCACAGGTGTCCATCCGATGGATGCAGGAGAGGTATACCTTGACGGACATGAAAACTGCATTCATATAAAATCACCTGAAGATGCACAGAATGCGGGTATCAGTACGGTTTACCAGGAAATTACCCTCTGCCCGAATCTTACGGTAGCAGAAAATATGTACATAGGACGGGGTGGCGGTTTTTTCACTGACTGGAAAAAAATGAACAGTGCAGCGACCCAAGTTCTTGAAGGATTGGATATTCCTGTCAAAGCAGAACAGCAGTTGGGTTCCTGTTCAATTGCTGTTCAACAGATGGTAGCAATTGCAAGAGCTGTTGACATGGACTGTAAAGTCCTGATTCTTGACGAACCCACATCATCACTGGATGAATCCGAAGTTGCAAAGTTGTTCAAACTGATGCTTGACTTAAAATCCCGCGGTGTCGGAATCATTTTTGTCACCCACTTTTTGGATCAGGTATATGAAGTATGTGACAGAATTACTGTTCTACGGGATGGAAAACTTGTCGGAGAATATGCGATAGAAAACCTTCCCCGGGTTGATTTGGTTGCAAAAATGCTTGGAAAGGAATTCGATGACATTTCTGCAATAAAAGACACATCGGCTTCCACCGATTTTACCAATGCGGAAATCGTTTATGAAGCCAGTGGACTGGACAGCACATCGGGAATAAAGCCCTTTGATTTCAATATACAAAAGGGAGAAGTAAACGGTTTTACCGGACTTCTCGGTTCCGGTAGAAGCGAATGTGTTAGGGCTATTTTCGGAGCAGACAAAGTGCACGGCGGTACTGTCAAAGTCGGCGGAAAACGTGTCAAAATATCCAAACCGAAAGACGCTATGAAACAGGGCATCGGATACCTTCCTGAAGACAGGAAAAGGGACGGCATCGTGGGCGATCTTTCTGTAAAAGAAAACATTATCCTTGCCCTTCAGGTACTTAAGGGAGCAGTCCGCCCCTTTTCGAAATCACAAATGGAAAAATTCGCTGATGAATACATCAGTCTTTTAGATATTAAAACAGCATCTGTGGATACTCCTATCAAATCCCTGTCAGGCGGAAACCAGCAGAAAGTTATTCTTGCCCGGTGGCTTCTTACCAATCCGAAATATCTGATTTTGGATGAACCGACCAGAGGTATTGATATCGGTACAAAGGTGGAGATACAAAAACTTGTATTGAAACTAGCGGCGGAGGATAAAAGTATCACTTTCATCTCCTCTGAAATAGATGAAATGCTCCGAACCTGTTCCCGTCTCATCGTTATGAGAGACGGTAAAGTTGTCGGGGAATTAACCGGTGAGGATCTCAATCAGAATACAATTATGAACACGATTGCGGGAGGAGGTAACAATGAACTATGAAAAAAATGGTCTGCCGCCGGCATCCCTGTTGACCAAAGTAAAGCAACTTGCAGGTAAACAAATATTTATACCTTTAGCAGCTCTTTTTATACTGGTAATCTTTAATTTAATAGCAGATCCATCGTTTTTTGCCATCAACTATGCGACAAACAGTGCGGGCGATCCTGTTCTTTCCGGTTATCTGATTACAATCCTTGACAATGCGTCTGAGTTGGCGATCCTTGCAATTGGAATGACACTGGTCACTGCTGCCAGCGGCGGGCAGGACATCAGTGTTGGTGCAGCCATTGCAATTAGTGGTAGTGTCGTACTCCGGGTACTCTGCGGTGACAATCCCAGACCGGATGAAATGCAGCATTCAATACTGACTGCTTTCCTAATCAGCTGCATTGTTTCCATGCTGTTCGGTGCATTCAACGGTACCCTTGTGGCGTACTTCAAGATACAGCCGATGATTGCCACACTGATTCTGTATACAGCGGGACGGTCAATCGCCGCATGGATAAATAATAACCGGCTGCCGATTATCAGTGATCCCAGTTTCGGTTACTTCGGCTCATTTATGCCGGGAATACCGATACCAACTCCCATATTCATAGCAATATTCTGTATGATACTTATTGCCCTGGCGCTAAAATTCACCACGCTAGGACTCTACGTGCAGACCGTTGGAATCAACCCGGAATCAGCGCGGCTGAACGGTATTGACCCGAAAATCATCAAATTTATCTGTTACATTATCATGGGGTTGTGTGTCGCCTTTGCCGGATTCATTAAAGTAACGCGGTTCAGTACCATTAATTATTCCGTTGTTGCTCTTGATATAGAAATGGATGCAATTCTTGCAGTCGCTTTAGGAGGAAATGTCCTGTCAGGGGGAAAATTCAATATGGCAGCTTCTATTCTCGGAGCATATGTAATTCAGTTTTTGACAACAACGCTTTTCAAATTTAATGTTTCTTCATCGGCATTACCTGCATATAAAGCAATCGTTGTCATTCTGCTGGTCATCATCAGCGCACCGGTGTTCAGAGAAAAAATATCCTCACTTTGGAAAAATATACGTGCAGCAAAAGCAGTCAAGGAGGTGCAGTCATGAATAAGACTGAGGCGAAAATGTTAAAGCAGAAGGGACGGCTCCCGATGACTGACACAAACCTGTTGCTGCTTATAACTATTGTTGTTTTCGTTGCGATGTATGCACTAGCAATGATTTTCATCGGCAGGGGATTTCTAAAAATCCAGACATTCTTCAACATTCTCAATGAAAATGCAGCATTAATTATTCTTTCCTGTGGAATGAGTATTGTCATGATCACCGGCGGCATTGATATTTCTGTAGGAAAACTTACTGCCCTGATTTGTATGAGTGCCGCAGTAAATCTGGACTTCCAGGGTGGAAACATTATGTCTGCAGTACTTCTTTCCTTGGCAATCGGTATCGCATTCGGGCTTGTACAAGGATTCCTGATCGCATATCTGGACATACAGCCTTTCATTGTTACGCTCGCCGGAATGTTCTTTGCAAAAGGTATGACAACAATTGTCAATGCAACCCAGTTCAATGTTGAAAACGAAGCTTTTGTTGCGCTTAAAAATACCCGTATTTATGTTCCGGGAACCGGAACCGTTAACCGGCTGGGTGTTTACGTTCCAGCATACATTGAAATCGGTGTCGTCGTTGCAATTCTTACGGTGATTGCTCTGTTTGTATTTCTCAGGTGGACAAAAACTGGTCGTAACTTTTACGCCGTAGGAGGTAATTCCCAAAGCGCAAACATGCTTGGTATTAATGTGAAACGTACAAAATTTATTGCCTACCTTCTGTGCGGCTTCCTTGCTGGAATAGGCGGTTTTGTGTATTTTCTCCACGTTGGTTCTGGAGCTCCATCCCATGCAACTGGTGCTGAAATGAATGCCATTGCTTCCTCGATTATCGGAGGTACAATGCTGACCGGCGGTGTCGGAAATATTGCGGGAACATTTTTTGGGGTTCTTTCACTCAGTACCATAAAAAATATTGTTGCTCTCCTCGGACTGGATGACGCATGGTGGACAAACGTTACGGTATCCGCAATGATTTGTATTTTCTTGGTTGTCCAATCTGTTGTTCTTTTAAGAAAGAACAAGAAAAAGAATTGATGTTTTGCATCCCTGCACTCATCCTCCGGTGCAGGGATTTTTATCTCAACCTACCCTGCTACTGTTGCGGACTATAAAAAACAAGCAGATCTGAACAGAAAATACCCTGCACATTTTCGTTCAACAACCGTACACGAACAGAACTAAGCAACAGGAACTGGTATATTATTTCCCACAGCCTTATCCTTAATTATAGAAATTTAAGTTTTCACGGTTACAAAACAGCATAACCACCGATTATATCTGATCAATGATTATGCTGTTTCTCCGTATCTATATTCAAAAGAGTACAGCCATAAAGTTTGAATTTAAAAGCAAGTCCTGGTGTTAATTTTTTCTGTATTTGTAATAATAAAATCAATCAAAAGCTACAAACTATTATCTGAGTTGAACTAGTCTGTATCAGACCAATCCCATGAAATAACACCATTTATTCTTGAAGTAAAAGTGATAACTTTGCACCGGTAATCCTAAATCCTGTTTTCAATCCCGCAAATCAACTTCTCACATACTCTAATGAATACATCATATATTAAACGTTGTATACTTAATATATGTACCGGAATACTCCTGCTTACCGGTGCAGATCCAGACTGACTACTATCCATCCTTATTATTTTGGTTCATGCATTTCTATAGAATTCACCGCACCCGGTGTACATCCGCTCGTTTTTACAACGAACCAACAACCGGAATTATTTTCCGGTAGCGGAAGTCCGGTTTCCACCGCAAAATCAATATCCGGGATATTCTGCCGGCACAATGTCCGGGTCAGGGTAATACCTGTCGATACCGCAGCCGTGGCAGGTGTTCCATCTCCCTGCCACACACCGGTAGCCACAGCTTCCGCCGCGGCAGCTGTCAACGTCTCATTTTTCCAATTACTCTGTACATCCTCCGCAAATAATACTGCATCCATCAGTTGCCCACCCGAGCGTTCCCGCAGTAATACAACATCAGAATCTGCAAGCCGAGCATTTGCATCTGCTATCCAAAAATCACGGGCACCATCAACAGAATCAGCGGCAGTACTAGCATTCAAATCATCATTAGTTTCATCAATACAGCCGGAACGTTGCTCTTCCAGAGACCGGTAATGGACAACAATATACTCCCCCGCATCTACTTCTGCAGCGGGAAACACATATTCTCCGTACTTGTCATCTGCGGCATTGTATAAAGTTACGCCTGCCAGGTTTCCGGGAGTATGTACATATAGTTCCACAAATTCCACCTTTGGCTTTGAATACCCTGTTCTAATCTCACTGAGTACTAAACCCGGTACCCGGTTGTTGTATCCAGTAAAGGGAATCTGAAACAACAAAGAATTTCCTGCCCCATCAACTGCTGTACCGGACAATACGTACCGACCACCAGCAATCAACGGCATTCGGGTTTCCACGGAAAGTTCTGTACAGAATGCACCTGAATCCATGCCGTCACTCAAAACAGCAGCATCAGGTTCCGCCTGCTGAAAAGAAACATTTTCCGCACACAGAACCCCTTCTCCGTCATATACCGCAAGCTGTTCCAATACAACGGATTCTGAAAACATCAGCATAAAACGGGACTCGTCAATCTGGATAAAATCCTGCAGAACCGGAGATGACACATCTCCAGCCGGAAAATCCGCACCATCAGTTGTTGCCCGGCACGCAACTACGGACAAAACCACAAGACCAAGGGCTGCCGGAATAAAACATGACAGCCAATTTGATACATGATGATATTTACGCATAAAACCTCCGTCCATATATATTGTTCAAAACTACAAAAAAAGATGTTTTTTTTATTTTTTTTTGGTATTCTGGAACAACGGAGTTTTATATATGACATATGAAGTGAAAAAGCTGAGACTATTTCAGCCTCTGTTCTACTCGCCGGATGGAGACAAGTGCGGGGATGAGATGACCAGATTTACAACACGGGTTAATAAACGGACAATGCATCCGCATACAGAAGACTATCTGACAGAACCGGTATTCTGCGGTTCAGCATCAGCCAACGGAACTGAACAAATACCGGCAGGCACGTATGCTTTTATACAGGGAACCAGCTGTAAACCGCAAGAAGTCATTGCTGCAGCAGAGCAACTTTGGCTGGAATGTGTTTGGGAAGAATATGAACCGGTAAATGAAATCCTTTACCTCAGAAAACTAGATCACGGGGATGAAACGATATTCCAGTTGTTCCGGGAAATAAAGGCAATACCGTAGCCGATTGCTTGTGTTTTTGGAATACCCGGTTTATACTTGAATATATTATATTCAGGAGGAAACATGAGTACACACATTAATGCTCAGCCCGGACAAATTGCAGATACAATACTGCTGCCGGGAGACCCCTTGCGGGCAAAATACATAGCTGAAAATTTCCTTGAAAATGCGGAATGCTACAATGAAGTCCGGGGTATGTACGGTTTTACCGGAACATATAAAGGTAAGAAGGTTTCTGTTCAGGGAACAGGTATGGGACAGCCGTCCCTGTCAATTTATGTAAATGAACTTTTTCAATTTTATGGGGTACAAAAAGCTATCCGGGTTGGAACCTGTGGTGCAATTCATGCATCTACAAAAATTCGTGACACCATTCTTGCCGTCAGTGCCTGTACCGATTCAGCACTGATGAACCAACGTTTCGGTAGTCTTCATTTTGCGCCGACAGCAGATTTCAGCCTGCTTATGGCAGCATACAATGCGGCGCAGCAAGCGGGAATGCATACGCTGCAAGGATCCGTCGTTTCCAGCGATTTATTTTATGATGAAAATGAAAATTGGAAACTGTGGGCAAAATACGGTGTTCTCGGAGTTGAAATGGAAGCAGCAGAACTATACACGCTCGCAGCAAAGTTCAACCGAAAAGCATTAGCTATCCTGACCGTTTCAGATCATATTGCAACTGGAGAAGCTACCACAGCTGCAGAACGGCAGACGACCTTTTCCAATATGATTCACCTGGCGTTAGAAGCAGGAACTTCCCTGTAAATTTACGGAAGAACCATAACTTCGACACTATTTGCGGGATCTAAACGGACAAACAGCAAAACACATAATGGCTGCTGTATACTTTATTTAGATCGAGTCCGCAAGGCGTACCGGTTCCCCGTATTCTACCGGGAACCGGTATATTGCAGCATTACCCTGTTTTTAGAAAGTTGTTGCTTTTTTTTTTATAAAAACGTATATTTAATAAAAACAACCACATCAGGTTGAGCTGTGTATATACTGTTGCACAGCAAGGAGATAATCTATGAAGAAAGCACTTTTTTTTGTAGCGGCTTTTGTGGCACTGGTAACACTTGGATGTTCCAATAATGCGCAGAAAGTATCATTAGACATCCGTTTTAATGCACTTGCAGAAGACTCTACAAATTATTTCAAATGGAGTGAATACATATACTTTCACGTCCATAATATCTCTAAGCCCTTCGTTTAGAACATAAAGA
>CALXOI010000087.1 GCA_944389965.1 uncultured Treponema sp. | reverse complement strand
ATCAATGCCGTCACGGAAGCCGAGGTTGACGCATTGGTCGCGGAATACCGCAGTAAATACGATTTTGCTACGGACAACATCGAAGCTGTCCGCTACCAGGCCCGGGAAGAAATCGCTATGAAGAAAATCCTTGACCGGGAAGGAGCCGGCGCATTCTCAAATACATTCCAGGATCTCCACGGAATGAAGCAGCTGCCCGGGCTTGCCTCCCAGCGGCTCATGGAGCAGGGCTACGGTTACGGCGGTGAAGGTGACTGGAAGGTTTCCGCCATGACCCATATCGTGAAACAGATGACGGAAGGGCTTCCCGGCGGAACCGCATTCATGGAAGATTACACCTATGATCTGGAGCCGGGCAAGGAATTGTCCCTGGGTGCCCATATGCTGGAAGTGTGCCCCTCTGTCGCTGCCGCGAAACCCCGCATCGAAGTGCATCCGCTGGGTATCGGCGGCAAAGAGGATCCCGCCCGCTTGGTGTTTGAAGGTCATCCCGGCAAGGCGATAGTTGTTTCCCTCATCGATATGGGCGGCCGGCTTAGGATGATTGTGCAGGATGTGGAAGCGGTCGCTCCGAAATACAAGATGCCGAATCTGCCGGTGGCACGCATCATGTGGAAGGCAATGCCGGATTTGCTCACCGGCGCCCAGGCATGGATACTTGCCGGAGGTGCCCACCATACGGTATTCTCCTATGCGGCTACTGCGGAAATGATGGAAGACTGGGCAGAAATGGCTGGCATTGAGTTTGTTCACATTTCTACTTCAACAAATATTGAGGAGCTGAAAAAAGAGCTTTTCGTGATGGATGTTGCCTGGAAGCTCAAGGGAATCTGAGACTTTTATACCGGCTGTATCAAGGGGATGCAGCCGGCGGCGACTTTTTAAATGTAATTACCGGAGGAGCATATGCTTGAAGAACTGAAAGAAAAAACCCTCAAAGCCAATTTGTTGCTTCCTGCCCACGGGTTGGTGACATTCACTTGGGGGAATGTTTCCGGAATCGACCGGGACAAGAAGCTTATCGTTATAAAACCGTCCGGGGTTGAATACAGTGATATGAAGGCTGACGACATGGTTGTCGTCGATTTTGACGGCAAAGTTGTGGAAGGAAAATTGAAACCCTCTTCGGATACGCCCACCCACATAGAACTGTATAAAGCTTTCCCGAATATCGGCGGTGTAGTGCATACCCACAGCCGGTGGGCAACCATTTTTGCCCAGTGCGGTGCAGGAGTTCCGCCTTTAGGAACCACCCACGGGGATTATTTCTACGGTGAAATTCCCTGTACCCGTCTCATGACGGATGAAGAAATCCACGGCAAGTACGAGAAGGAAACGGGAACAGTCATTATTGAGCGTTTTAAGGATTTAAATCCGGACGAAATTCCTGCGGTGCTTGTTCACAGCCACGGACCTTTTGCCTGGGGCAAAGACCCGATGGAAGCCGTTCACAATGCGGTGGTTCTGGAAGAAGTTGCATTTATGGCATGGCACTGCAATGTGCTTTCCGGAAAAAAGCCGGGGCCCATGCAGCAGACCCTTCTGGACAAACATTATCTGCGCAAACACGGCGCAAATGCTTATTACGGACAGTAATGACAAACCGGGGTTCCCATGGCTTTTGTTCCCAAATATGCTTTCTTAGTTAACTGGATAAAAGACCAGATACTTCATGGTGATTTGCATTTCGGTGACCGGCTTTATTCTGAAAACGAGCTGTGTTCTATTTTTGGAATAAGCCGGCAGACTGTCCGGCAGGCAATCGGGATCTTAGAGCAGGAACAGGTTGTGAGCCGGCGCAGAGGAAGCGGAACTTATGTGACATGGCAAAAGAAACCAGCCCGGAGAGGTACAAAAAAAATAGGTGTCATTTCGACCTATGTGGGAGAATACATCTTTATGGATATTCTTCACAGCGTGGAAGCTGTGTTGAGTACCAATGGATATGCTACGCAGATTTCTTTTACCCATAATCAGGTTGAAAATGAACGCCGGGCGCTGCGGGCAATGCTTGATAGCGATGTAGATGGTATTATTGTAGAGCCGACAAAAAGCGGGCTTCCGAATCCAAACCTTAGTATGTATGATGAATTCCGCAGCCGGAATATTCCGGTTTTGTTTTTCAATGCAAAATATCCTGGACTGGATTTTCCTGTTGTCCGGTTGGATGATATTGCAGCCGGAGAAATGGTGACGTCTTTTTTAATTGGTAGAGGTCATACAAAAATAGCCGGTATTTTTCAATGTGATGATATACAAGGAATGCTGCGGTATGAAGGTTATATTCAGGCACTGGAAAAGAATAATATAGAAATAAACAGTCAGCGGATATTATGGTTTTCTACAGAAGATATAGATGAATTATCCCTATATCCGGAAAGAATTATGAAACGCGTTAAAGACTGTTCTGCAGTGTGCTGCTATAATGACCAGATTGCGGTAAAAGTCATTAAAGTGCTGGAGAAAAATGGTATTTCTGTTCCTGATGATATTTCTGTTACCGGTATGGATAACTCAACTTTGGCGGAATTATGTATACCGCCGCTGACTTCGGTATATAATCCCATTAGTCTGTTGGGGGAAACAGCAGCCAAAAACCTCCTTTCTTTAATAGAAGATCCTTCCTTTAATGCAGAAGTTCTGTTCCGGCCCGTTGTTATTGAACGTTCATCTGTTGCGGTACACACACAATCCGTCTCATAAACAAGTTTTACCTGCTTCCTCATTCCGGCAGGCTGTTCCTGATGGGCTGACAAGAGAATATTGTCAGGCTGAAAAGATTCTTCTGACAGACTGACACAAGATTGCGCAGCCTTTTGCCGGCACTCCCGTTCCGGTGAGTTCCGGCAAAAGCCCGGCTCCCGTAGCAGGAATGGAGATTCTTCCGCCGGAAAGAAAAATAATGAAAAAAAAGTGCAGAAAATAGGGCAAAAAAATTGACATTCTGTCCCGGTGTGTTATCCTTAATAACAGGAAGTCCGCCGGCGGGCGGAAATACCGGCATAAAAGTTGAATGGAGGAATGGAATGCACATAATTGACAAAACCATGACAGCGGCTATCATCCATTCAACACAACACAACACAACACAACACAACACAACACAACACAACACAACACAACACAACACAACACAACACAACCGATAACTGTTTCTCCTGCGGCATCTCACCGGCGGGGAAATTCCGTGTGTCCACGGGATTTCCCCGCCTTTTTTGTTTGCCGTACCGGAGTGCAGGCAGTGCCGGCAAATCCCCGTCGGCGCAGGGAAAGACGGAACGGCAGTTACCCCATGTAAAACATTTCCCCGGGAGGGGAGTGGGAATATAAACAAAAGGAGTGTGCGTATGAAGAAAAACGTATGGATGAGCGCAGTGCCGGCGTTATTGCTGGCACTGGTGCTGGCGGCAGGCTGTAAACAGCCCACAGTGGAAAACGGACCGGTGCCGGTGAGCGGCGTGACACTGGATTCCACGGAGTGCCTGCTGATTGTCGGTGATACGGTAACGCTGACAGCCACGGTGGTACCGGAGAATGCGGCGGTGCAGACGGTAACGTGGAGCGCCGAACCGGAAGGCGTGGTGACATTGAAAGCCGACGGAAACAGCTGCTCGGTCACGGCAGAAAGCACAGGCACGGCGACCGTGACGGTGACAACCGACGGCGGCGGCAAAACAGCGCAGTGTACGGTGACGGTTGGCGAAAAACAGATTCCTGTTACCGGCGTGACGCTGGATTCCACGAAGTGCCCGCTGATTGTCGGTGGCATGGTAACGCTGACGGCAACGGTGGAACCGGAGAATGCGGCTGATAAAACGGTAAGCTGGAGCGCCGAACCGGCCGATGCGGTGACGCTGAAAGCCGACGGAAACAGCTGCACGGTCACGGCAGAAAGAACGGGCTCGGCGACCGTGACGGTGACAACGGTCGACGGCGGCAAAACAGCGCAGTGTATGGTGACGGTTTATGATGCAAATACAATGATAAATTTATCCTTTATTGCGGCGGTGGAAAAGGCAACGAATATCGGCTGGGATAAAAACGACGATGGAACCGTGTCTTTGACGGATGCGAATCTGGAAAAGATCCGGGCGGTGACGGAGCTGGACATCAACGGTCCGCCCTTTACGGAAGAGGGAAAACTGACCGACCTTTCCGGCATTGAAAGGTTTACCGGTCTGACATATTTGTCCTGCAACGACAATAATCTGACGGAGCTGGATGTGTCGAAAAACACGGCACTGGAGACTCTGTCCTGCAGTGGCAATCAGCTGACGACACTGGATGTGTCAAAAAACACAGTACTGACGGATCTGTCCTGCAGTAGCAATCAGCTGACGACACTGGATGTGTCGGCGAACAGGTTGCTGGAGGATCTGAGCTGCAGTGGCAATCAGCTGACGACACTGGATGTGTCGGCGAACACGGCGCTGGAATATCTGAGGTGCAGGAGCAATCAGCTGATGACACTGGATGTGTCGGCGAACACGGCGCTGAGGTGGCTGTGGTGCGAAGACAATCAGCTGGCGGCACTGGATGTGTCGAAAAACACGGCGCTGGATATTCTGTACTGCGAACGCAATCAGCTGGCGGCACTGGATGTGTCGGGCTGCACGGCGCTGACGTGGCTGCGCTGCGACGACAATAATCTGACGGAGCTGGATGTGTCGAAAAACACGGCGCTGGAGACTCTGTCCTGCAGGCGCAATCAGCTGACATCACTGGATGTGTCGGCGAACAGGTTGCTGGAGTATCTGTACTGCAACTCCAATCAGCTGACGACACTGGATGTGTCGGCGAACACGGTGCTGACGTATCTGTCCTGCGGCAGGCAGACTTCCGACGGGACAACAGCGCAGACGCTGATGCTGACCCTGAATGAAAATCAGAAAACAACGTGGGAAAATGAGTGGAAAAGTTTCTCTTCCAATGATCAAAATGTTGTTTTAACGGACTAAAGCTGCTGTTTCCCGGTATGACAGCCCCCTTGCGGGGCTGTTTTTTTGTGCCTGTTTGCGTAACTGCGCGAGCGACGCCCAGGGGGCCCGTAGGGCCGTCCGCAGGGTTGTTTTCGGAATCTGTGGACCGGCAGCCCAGAGCCGACGCGGTGACGCCGCAGGCGGCACGCGCCCGGAAAAATAAGCGGCAATAAAGCTGACAGTGTGGTAATATGTGTTATAATATATAGATAAGAAGCAGAGCGTGTATAGAGCGGGAGAGGGATATATGGAGACCGGTTTCATGGTAGATTCAGAAAAAGAGCAGCAGATAAAAGAATTAACCAGTTTCATGATGCACAAACATTACTGTGAGAATGATTTGGAATCGGTGATTACATTGATAGATAATTCGTTCAGCTGGATTGGCGCTGGAGAGGAGGAATATGCCGACGGTGCAGAGACTGTTGCCGGATTATTCCGGCAGTTTTCGGGCAAAGTGCCTGCCTGCATTATTTCTAATGAAGAGTATACGGTTATCAATCCGGTTCCCGATATATTTGTTTGCAGCGGCAGGTTGTGGATTCGGACAGATCCAAAAACGGGTATTTGTCTGAGGGTTCATCAACGGGTGACCGGGGTGTTCCGTTGGAATGGAGAAATGTTCCGCTGCTGCCATATCCATATATCCAATCCGTACAGCGAAATGGTGGAAGGTGATGTGGGGTTTCCGTCAAAACTGGCAAAGCAGTCCTATGAATATCTGCAGGAACAGATTGCCGTACAGAAAAAATTGATCCAGGAGCAGACCGATACACTTGTCCGGATGAGTTTTGAAGATTCCCTGACCGGATTGTATAACCGTAATAAATTCAACCAGGTGATGGATGCAGATGCCGGTGGAACGAAAAGCAGTGCTCCTTTGGGGTTTGCCTACTTTGATTTGAACGGACTGAAGGAAGTGAATGACCGGCAGGGGCACAATGCCGGTGACAATTTGATTTTCCGCACAGCAAATCATATCCGTAAAGTTTTTGACGGCAAGGCATACCGCATTGGCGGGGATGAGTTTATTGTAATTGACCGGGAATTGGATGAATCGCAGTTCCGGGCCGGGATTGCAGCTGTCTGTAACAGCATGGAGCAGGACGGAATCAGTATATCCGCAGGAATTTCCTGGCGTTCCCGGAATTGCAATGTTATGGAACAGTTTGATGAGGCTGATAAGTTGATGTATGAGGCAAAACACCAGTATTACAGCTGTAAAGACAGAGACCGCCGGCGCGGATACCGGCATCATATGAAAAAATAAAACGGATTCCGATAATTTTCCTGTGAGGCTTAAACCTCCGGTCTTTTGCGGGGGAGAAGCGCCGGGATTTATGCGGGTGCCGCTGGGGCTTTTGCTGAAGAAACACCGGGCTGTTGCGGAGTCGCCGGGTTGTTGCGGAGTCGCCGGGTTGTTACAGGAACCTTGGATATGTTGCGGAAAGCGCAACCGGCGGAACAGTTTTTATCTGCCGCTTTATTCCGGTACCTTCTCTGTAAATCTTGTATGATACACCGTAAGCTGTTGACAGAATCTGGAAAATTAGATATATTCTATATGAACATAAAATATATCCTTAAAGTTAGGAGTCGTTCAAACGGCTCTTTTTTTATATTTAACGGTTGTGTTACCGTTTATGGGGTGTCTGTGGAGTATACATCTCTTGATTCTGTTCCTTATTATCCGGACTGTAGTCCGTTGGTGGCGGGACTCGGATATGTGCTGGTGGAACTGCGGGTTGTTCCGCAGCATGGCATCATCCGTGTTACCGCAGTTATTGCATGTCCTGTCTCTGACGGTTCCTGCCCTCCAATTGGTGTGAACGACTGCGCTAAAGTACACCGGGTTTTACTGCCGCGGATGGAAGCATTATTGAATTCCCAAGATATTTATATGGAAGTAACATCGCCTGGTATGGAACGGCTTATAAAAAATGCTGCAGAATTTGCCCTTTTTACCGGACGGTTTGTCCGGGTATGGGACAGCAGCGTGACGGACTGGGTTCCCGGCAGAATAAAGAGTTCTGACAGTGAATCTCTGACATTGGAAATTATGCAAACGGAAAAAACAGGGCAGGATCAGCCTGAAATCCGGAGTATTCCGTTTGCTCGTATCGCAAAAGCGAAATTATTACAAATATAAGGAGGCTTGAAATGTCCTCTCAAATGGTGGAAGCAATACGCCAGTTGACTCAAGATAAGGGTATTTCGGAAGACGCAGTATTGCGTACAATTGAAAATATGCTGAAAGCTGCATACAAACGGAAATTTGGTACTTGTGATAATGCAATCGTACAGTTTTCGGATGATTTATCTGATGTTTCTGTCTATTCCCGCAGGGTTATTGTAGATGGTTATGAAATCAAGGCAAAAGATTTTAATCCTGCCCTTCATATTGAACTGGAAGATGCCTTGGAATTAAGTCCCGAATGTGAAGTAGGAGATGAAATTGATATTCTCATTGATCCCAAAGAATTGAATTTTTCAGCAATTCAGACCGGGAAACAGTCTGCCCACCAGTCGTTGTCTGAAATTCAGAAAGATAGTTTGTATTCTGAATTTAAAGATAAAGTAGGTGAAATTATTATTGGTTATTACCAGCGGGAACGTAATGGAACAATTTATGTTGACCTTGGCAAAGTAGAGGGAATCCTTCCTGCAAAGAACCAGTCTCCCCGGGAAGTGTACCACAAAAATGACCGGATCAAAGCTTTAGTAACGGATATTAAAAAGACAAATTCCGGCCTCCAGTTGGTCTTGTCCCGTACCGACCCTGAATTTGTGCGGAAAATCGTCGAACTGGAAGTTCCGGAAGTTTATGATAAGACAGTAGAAATCTATAAGATTGTACGGGAACCGGGATATAGGACAAAAATAGCGGTGTATTCCCGCCGGGAAGACATAGATCCGGTAGGTGCCTGTGTGGGGTTAAAAGGTGTGCGTATCCAATCGGTCATCCGGGAGTTGGAAGGTGAAAAAATTGATATTCTGAAATATGATGCAGATCCTTGTGAATTCATTAAAAATGCTCTGTCTCCGGCAGAAGTAACAGGAGTTGTCATTCTTGATGAAGAAAAACGGCAGGCACTGGCTGTTGTTTCAGAATCCCAGTTTTCACTGGCAATCGGAAAACAAGGATTGAATGTGCGGCTCGCGGATCGGCTCGTTGATTGGAATATAGATGTGAAAACAGAAGACCAATATGAAGAATTGGATGAACTGGTTGCTGCTTCCCGGAAAGCTGCACAGGAGTTGTTTGCCGATGAACCTCAGACAATCAGCGAACTGGCTGATATACCGGGTATTGACGGGCATGTTGCAGCTGTATTGAAAGAAAATGGAATCAATGATATTGAACAGTTTCTGCTGGCTGTGGAAGACGGATCTATTGCCCGGGTTGCTGGGCTGGAACCGGATGATATAACCGGTGTTGAAAAATTAATCAATGATACTGTTGAGTTTGTGGAAGACGAACCTGATGGTACATCAGAATCTGATGTACCGGAATCTGTTGAAGACGGGGAAGATGAATACGTCTGCCCTGAATGTGGTGCAAAAATAACGATCGATATGACAGAATGTCCAAACTGTGGTATCGGTCTGAGTTTTGAAGAAGAGGACGAAGAATAGGATAGTATATGGCGGATGAAGTAGAAAACAAACCGAAATTTATATTAAACAAGCAGAAGAACGATGCTCCGGTATCTCAGCCGGAATCAGGACGACCGGCTCAGAAAGTTATTGTCCATAAGACATCTGCTGCTGTACCCGGAAACGGTTCGGAAAAAAAGAAAGTGGTGGTTGTAAAAAAGAAAAGCACCCCGTCCGTTTCTGAAAAAACTGATGTGGAAAAACCGGAAACCCGTCCGGAGCCGGTGTCTGCATCTGCTGTGTCTGCCCCGGCATCCGCCCCGGAAAAAGAACGCAGCGATAAATCTGTCGCACAAATTCCTGTTGGGGATCAGAAACCCCGTACAAAAACGACGTTTGAACTCAGCCCGTCGCGGCCCAATGTAAAAGCCGGCAATCTTTCTGACAAGCCCCGGGGTGGATATAACCGCAATAATCGGGAAGGTGGATATAACCAGCGACGGGATAACGGCGGTTTTTCCGGTGCACAGGCACGGGAAGGTTATCAGTCAAGAAATCACAATGGGCCTGGCCGGAATACAGGCAGCGGACGTGACGGCGGCTTTAATAACCGGCAGGGTGGCCAAGGCCAGGGCGGATATAACCGCAATGCCGGTACCCGGCAGGGTCAGAATAACCGGGGATCTGGCGGTAATTTTTCCGGTTCCCGTCCCAGTGGAAATACCGGCGGTTTTAACCGCGGTGGCTTTTCTGGCAGACCTGGTTTTTCCGGCAGACCCGGTATGGGATCTGCACCGGCTCCTATCGAGGAAGTTAAAAAGGTTCCCGCTAAGAAGACTTTTAAAGGTAAGAAGCCGGTCTACCGGAAAGATAAAGAAGAAGAAAATTTTATAGAAGATAAGCTGTA
>CALXOI010000086.1 GCA_944389965.1 uncultured Treponema sp. | reverse complement strand
AAACAGCCACCATGCTAGAATTTGAGGATATAGGCGGGAAAACAACCAGTCGTTTAATTTCATTACCCTGTAGACCGCCACGAGGTAAAAACGGTGATGTGTGCCTTGATGAGTTTGCTATCTACTTGCCCCGATTGTCAAAAGAAATATACACAGCAGCTTCATTTTGTACCCTCCGTAAAGGTTGTATAGAAGTAGGCAGTACACCTTTAGGAACAATCGGGAAATTTTATGAGATTTGTTCAGATAGGGACAAATATCCTAATTTTGACCGTTATTTTATACCATGGTGGTATGCCGGCGTTATGTGTAAAGATGTAAGGGGAGCTGTACAATTTGCTAAAGAAATGACGACAGAGGACCGTGTTAAAAAATATGGTACAGACCGTCTTATATCACTTTTTAATAACTCAACTCTTGAAGATTTCCAGCAGGAATGTGAATGTACTTTTATTGATTCAAGTGCCAGTTATATTTCACTTTAATTGATTTATGCAAACACTCCCGGGAGGCGTGAAGACGATATACCGGCAAACATTGAAAACGATGAGGAATATTTTAATCTCAAAAGAGATATAGAAATAAAGAACTTTAGGAATGCAGATGAACTGATTTTGAATTATGATCCCGATAAAAACGGCTCTCCGCTTTACATGGGACTTGATATTGGAAGAACTAAAGACGCAACTGTATTTTATATAATAGGAATCGTGAACGGGAAAAAAAGAAGTGTATTGCGGCACGAGATGAGAAATGCCGAGTTTGACAGTCAAGCCGGTGTTTTTGACAGACTTATGGAAAACCTGCCAATTTACCGGAGCTGCATTGATGACGGGGGTATCGGCAGGAACCTGGCGGAAAATGCCAAGAAAAAATACGGTGAGAGGGTGGAGCTGTATCATTTCGATTTGCAATCGAAAGAAATTCTTGCCATGGAAGTGAAAACCGGACTTGAAAGACGGGAATTTGAACTTGAGAATGACAGGGATTTTCATGCTCAGATTCATTCAATTAAAAGAACGCCTTCCAGTGGAGGGAGTTTCCGGTATGATGCGGAAAGAAACGAGAATGGGCACGCTGATAGTTTTTGGGCTTGGGCTTTGGCGAATCATGCGGCGGGCGAAGCGAATAACGCCGATGCATTTTACCGGGATTATGCTAGAAAGAAACACAAAGGTGTGGTAGAATCAGAAAATAAAGAACTCTCCGATACCGGTTCAAACCTGACCATAAGAACCGGTAAATCTCTCTCATCAGTGTTAAGGAGAGTTCGCAATGGCAACATCAGAAGATAAAAAATTTATCATTCCGAGCGGCTTTAATGTAAAGCCGGTTGATGTAAAAAAAGAAATAGGAAAAATGCTGCGTATATCCCGGCGTTTCCGGGGCAGTAATTATTTTAAGCCTTCTGCTTCGGGTGCTCAGTCATCTTTTTTTAATAAATACACTATAACAGAAAATATTTACGGCAACCTCAAAACGGCGGACAGAGCGTTTAGTAGAGAAGTTGATTGTCAAACGCTTCGTCGTGTATCTAAAAAAGCTTGGATAATAAATCTTTGCATTACGAATGTCCAAAAGAAAATAAGACCGTTTTTAAAACCGTCAACAAATCGGAATCTGCGTGGCTTTGTCGTTAAAAAAATCGGGGAAGATGTTATAAAAGCTGCAGGCCAAAAGTCTACAGAACGTGAAACAATTGAAAAGTTTCTGCTCAATTGTGGTTTTGAAGAATCTTCTGACCGGGATAATTTTAATCGTTTTTGCACAAAAATTATACGGGATGTACTGGAAATTGACCAAGTGGCAACAGAAATACTTTATACAAGAGCCGGTAAGCCGTATGCATTTTGCGCCGTCGATGGGGCAACAATCGAAAAGATTATGCCTGATCAGGATAATCCGTATAACATAAAGTTTGTACAGCTTATTGATAATATCCCGACAGCCTACTATCCGGAAGGTACGTTGATATTTGACTACCAAAATCCGAGGACAGACGTAGAACATCCTTTTTATGGTTATTCCTATGTGGAACAGGCTATAGACCTTATCACAAGTAGTATCAATGCGTTTACGTATAACGCCGGATTCTTCACAGAAAACAAACTTCCCCGTGGAATGCTTCTTCTTGATGGAAATGCAAGTCAAGAAACCGTCGAGCAGATGGAAGATTACTTAGCAGACATAATGAGTGGAACAACAGCTAATCAGTGGCGTGTTCCTATAATTCCTGCTGGTAACGGAAATGGCGGTGAATCCAATTCCATTAAATGGGTGCCGTTAGGTGGCACAAACCGGGAAATGGAATTCCAAGGATGGCTTGATTTTCTGGTAAGCGGCATTGTGTCTTTGTTTGGGTGCAGTATGGAAGAACTGGGGTTACATTCGTCCAAGTCACAGCCGGTATTTGAAAGGAACACGGCCCCTGAAATTGAAGCGTCAAAGAGCCTTGTTTTGGGTGATATGCTGGCTTTTTTACAGCAGTTTATTAACAGAATCATTAAAAAAGTTTTTCCCGGTTATGAAATTGAGTTTGTCGGATATGAAAGGGATGACCCTCAACAAGTTCTTTCCATCGCAAAGCAGGAACTTGAATCATACAAAACACTGAATGAAGTCCGTAAAGAGAAAGGATTGCCACCTCTTACAGCAAAATGGGCTGATGAATGCCCGGCAAATCCGCAGTTTGTTCAGATGTATCAGGCATTACAAATGAGTGGTGAAATGGAAGACATGGAATACGAAGATGGTTCCGAAGAAGCAGCCTTTGACGGAGAGAATAACGATGGAGATTCCGGTGATGAAGAAATTGATGCTACCGAAGGAGACTTTGGAAGTGATGAAAACGAAGATGCAGGGAACCAAAATGTTGAAAAGTCTTTGACTTTTGTGTTGTAAAGAGGTGGAAGAATGGTCGAACAAAAAGAGTTGGAAACATTCATAAAGTCTCATAAATATGTAAAACGTTGGTCTAGCAATGAAAAAATCAATATCAAAATAACCGGCATAACGGAGGGTAACAGACAGGCAAAGTTTGAACAGCTTGAAAAATGTTTACACGGAGAAGTGCCTGAATATGTTCCGGCAGATAATACTGAGAAATTACCAATGATAAATATTAAACTCAAAGATTTGAGTAAGGAACGAATAGAAAAGGCATTACGTATTATGTCTATGAGTTTGGGAGTACCGGAAAAGGCAAAAGGGGAAGTATTTTATTACAAAGTACAAGAAGAGCTAACTAACAAATGGTATGCCTTTTTTGCTGAAGTTGTAAGAAATACTTACAACTTTGTTACTGACTATTTTGGACTTCCTAAAAGAACTGTGATGTCTAAATCGGAAAGTCTTTCCTACAAGGGGAAGATTCTTTATTATCCCGAAACCGGCGAACCGATTAAAAAGGCTGATTGGGATAAGTTTGTAAAGAATCTTGAGAAATTTCTTAACCGCAATATCCAAGATGCTGAAAAGAAAATTATTCTTGAATCAAGTAGTTTAGGAAAAATCCTGAACCGTATGCTCAAATATAATACTTTGGAAGCAGTAAAGAAAACCCAGCTGGATAACCTGAAGTATCACGGTAAAGATTTTGACTGGATAAGCGACAACATAAAAAATATGAAAACTATTTTTGGTGATGCCCTCGATAGGAAAGAACTTTCCAGAATTGAAATGCTTACACAATCGGCTGCAATTAAGGTAACGAATGTTACTGAAAAAATGAGAGGTGAAATTAAGCAGATTCTTGTAGACGGGATAAAGGCTCGTAAAAGTAAAGGGCAAGTATCACAGGATTTATTTGATAAAATGGTGGGGGATAACCGGGATTTTCAGAGATTGGCGGATACTGAAATTCAGAATTCAGTGAACAATGCTTTCATCCGGGAAGAAGTTTATAACAGCAAAGAAAGTGAAAAAGTTTATTTTCAAAGAATTGAAGTTGTAGATGATAACACATGCCCGTTTTGTAAAAGAATGAACGGTAAAATTGCAGTATGGAGTGATAAGCCGTTAAAAGACCAAAAATCAAAAGATAGTGTTGCTGACTTTGTTATTTGGGAAGGTAAAGAGTGGAGTGGACAGAAAGACGATGTTTGTACGGGAGTTTTCCATCCGTTTTGCCGTGGGACATGGACTCGTTATTATCCTGATTTGGATAATGTAAATATTGATGCAATGGTGGCAGAGAATAGCAACCGGGCTAAGAAATGGAATGATGCGGTAAGACAGGCTAAGGCAGAATACAAGTCACAAGGGATAGAAAATCCGGATGATTCGACACGGGGATATATAGAGAGAATACAAGCGATTTACGGTGAAGATGTTCAAAAATCACTCACTTACAGTGGACATAAATTACAGGGAAGAATCAAGTTCCGAGGATTGAACATAAGTATTGAGAATAAAAAAGGCAGCATACGGCGGGGAACCGATTCAGATGGCCATAAATGGGCTATCAGAATGCACTATGACTACGGATACATACGTGGTACAGAAGGTGTTGATGGAGATCATGTAGACTGTTATTTAGGTGACAACGAAAATGCGAAAAATGTGTATATAATTCATCAGAAAATACCGGGGACAAACAAATATGATGAAGACAAGTGTATGCTTGGTTTTGATACACTTGCAGACGCTAAAGCAGCATATTTAAGACAATATGACAAACCGGGATTTTTTGGAGGTGTTTCAACAGTTCCATTTAGTGTATTTAAGGAAAATATACTTTCAAAAAAATGGCATGGGAAAAAGTTAAGCAACTTGACTTAATTGTAATAACAGTATGGTTGTAGTTACCATATATAAATCAAAAAGCCTTTGAAATAAACATATTCAGGGCGATGCTTATGGGGGTATTGAATATGTTTAAAATTGGTTTTTTGGAGCAGTACAGGGCGCATCAAGAATGGGTTGCCATTCAGAAATCACGCCCGGTAAAATATATACGACGTTATCCAAAGACAAGCGGCAAGGGCTGGAACTATGTATATAAAAACAGTTGGAAACATCCCTTTAAGGCATTGCTTGAATGTTTCGGTATAACAAGTAAAAGGATTGACGATACCTATTCAAACGAAATAAAAACAAAATACGGAGCTGATAAAAAGACTTTTGCGGCCCACGTTCTTGAATATTTTACAAATAAAATTAAATGGGACAATCTATTTTCAAAAAAAGAAGTCAGAGAAAAGTATAGAAATCCTGTTAAGCAAGAGGATGTTCAAGGACGTACAAAAGCTTTTTCAGAAAAAAAAGAAACTCAAAACCCGATTGAAGACAAAATGGTTATAAACCGTTCTTTAATGCGCAAGGTATGGAGTATTTATAGTGTTGAAGGACAACGGGCAGAACTCTTGGAAAGTGAAGCTGAAAAATATGCTAATCGTTCAAACGCTATGAAGGGAAACAAAAACGCTGAGAAAAACGGTGTATTCACCGATAAAATGACCGGGGGTAACATAAATGGAGAAGATAGTACTGACATTGAGCGAAATGGATTATCCAATAATCCTGAAACGTTACGGTTTAGAGGGAGCAAAAATACAGGCAGTAAGAATGTGCATAACACAGGGCTTGGAACTGACAGAAACGAATCTTTACTCAGTTTTAACGAACTTGGAGGACGATTTGGAGAATCAGGCAGCGTTGATGTTGGACGAGGAAGAATAACCAAAGGACAAGCCAGAAAAATACGTGAGCAGTGCCGGGAAATCCTTCAAAAACCGGATTCTCAAATAACACAAGCAGACAAAGAGATACTTGCCCAATATGTGGGAGCTGGTGGCACAGATGAAGAAGGTAGTTCAAATAGTGGCGTTCTCTATGAGTTTTATACGCCCCGTAATGTGATTTCTAAAGTTTGGGAACTTGTAGATAAATACAACCCACGACAGGATAAAACTGTTATTGAACCTTCTAGTGGTATCGGTAGGTTTGCTGAAGGAAGAAATGAACGGTTTACAATGTTTGAATTGGAAGAGGACTCTGCCAGAATAGCCAAACTGCTTCATCCGGAGGCAGAAGTTGTTCAGGGAGCTTTTCAAGAGAATTTCCTTAAAAACAAAAAAGGTCGTTTCACAAAAGATTATGAAAAGTTTGATGTAGCGGTGGGGAATCCGCCTTATGGTGCATATACCGGTAAATATAAGGGACTTGGCGAAGGTAAAGACTATAAACGTTATGAAACGTACTTTATGTCTCGTACTCTTGATACTCTCAAGGATGGCGGAATTATGGCTATGGTAGTTCCAAGTGGATTTCTTAATGGTGGTAGCTCATACGGAAAAGACTTGGAAAAAATTGCCGAGAAAGCGGAGTTGCTGGAAGCATGGAGACTTCCCAATGGAACCTTTGAAAGTACTGATGTAGGTACTGATATCGTCGTGTTCCGCAAGGGTAAAGGTACAACGGTAGATGCGCTAAAAAACTATTTCGCAAACAATCCTGATCACATAGCCGGTGAAATTGCTACACGGATAGGACGGTTTGGCGAAGAAACATATATCAAGCCGAAAGATGGGGAAACTTTTGAAAGTGCTATAAAAAATATCAATGTAGGGAAATCTGAAATTGATAAAGCTATTATTAAAGCCTCTGAAAAGGTAGCTGTTCGAAAAGAAAAAGTAGAACCAAAATCTATTACATCTAAAACTATTTTTGGTGACATTGTAAAAACTAAAGATGGCAGAGTAGGAAAAGTAACGGGATATGTTCAGAGAAACCGTAAGACAATTGGCGTCAATATAAACATTGATGGTAAAAATGAGAAAGTTTTATTTACCGATGAACAGTTTTCAAAACAAAATCGTTCTGAATCCATGAAAGGGAATCGGAATGCAGAAGGGGAACACACCTATCCCATAAGTCCAGAGGCCCATCTGATTGATGCGGCAGAGTTCAACAGTAAATACGGAAAAAACATTGACCCAAAAGACCTACCAATTTGGAAAGTTACAGATAAATTCGGGAATATCGACATGACAAAACTTTCTGAAAGTGAAAAGAATTATGTAAAACAATCAGACCATTTTGTAAAAGAAGGCGATGTCTATGTGAATGTGGTAAACTATGCAAGTGGTAATATCCGTAAAAAATTACGCGAACTTGATCCCAAAGACCCACAATATGCATTTAAAAAATCACTACTTGAAGAAGTTTGTCCAAAAGAAAAAGGACTTTTTAAAAGTTGGAAAGAGATAGATGAAAATGGCAATGAGGTAGAAAAAACAGATGGTTTTATACTATCTCCAATTACAGATTGGGCTCGGGAGTATATGACAAAAGACGGTGTGAGTCTTATAAAAGGTTTTTTTGACTGGGCTGGATTTGGTGGAAGTGGTGATTCACCGATTACGCGAGAAGAAATTCCTGCTGAATTGATATGGCATGATATACGGGATTTTATTGAGAAAGTACCGCTTAGAGTTGACCGAAATGAAGCCGGAACAGATGACAAAAAAGAAAAGGTAAGATATCGTGAACGGAAAAAACAACTTAGGCGTGATACTGCTATAAAACTTTTTAACCGGTATCTTAATGAAGGATTAAGCGTTGAAGATCAAAAAGACCTTATAGCTGCCTGGAATGAGAAAAGTAATTCCTTCGTAAATCCCGATTACACAAAGATTCCTATTTTTGTAGATGGAATGAGTTCTCATAAGGGAAAGAAACAGTTTGATTTATTGGAACAGCAGCTCAAAGGTATTTCCATGCTTATAAATAAAGGTACAGGATTACTTGCTTATGATGTTGGTGTCGGGAAAACTGCTTGTGGTATAGTTGCAACTGTAAATCAAATTCAAACTGGACGTTCAAAAAAGCCTTTAATTTGCGTTCCTAAACCTGTATACAAAAACTGGATAAAGTCTATTCACCAATTATTCCCCAATATTACGGTGAATGAATTAGGAAATCTGTCAAAAGAGTATTGGAAAGAGGGGATGAAAATAGAGGATGGAAGTATTTCTGTTTGTACTTATGAAGGTCTTGAAAATATAGGATTTAATAAAGCTGAGGAAGCGGAAATACGAGAAGACATAGAGTTCGGGGCAATGGAAAGTGATAATGAAAAAAAATCCAAAAGAGCGAGAGCTAGCCGAAGCGAAAAAAATGCCGAACTTGTTGGGGAAATGGGAAAAACACGAGACGAAGGGGTACAATTTTCTGATCTTGGTTTTGACCATATTACTGTTGATGAAGTACATAATTTCAGAAATCTTTTTAAGATGCCAAGGCACATAAATAAAAGCGGGGAGAATGATGGTGTAGAGTCTAATGAGTTTGATGGTTTAGGAAGTGGGGGAGAACCGTCAAATCGTGCCAAGAAATTATTTGCTATTACTCAATTGATACAGCGTCATAATGACGGAAGAAATACTTTTCTGTTGTCGGCTACTCCATTTCAAAATTCACCTACAGAGATATATTCTATCTTGTCTTATATGGCCCGGGATAAGCTCAAAGAAATGGGGTATTATTCTTTGGAACAGTTTATTTCAAACTTCTGTAAAGTTCAGCGTGAATATGTAGTAAAGGCAAACCGCGTAACAGAAGCACCTGTTGTAAAAGGGTTTGAAAACTTGGGAGAATTACAAGGACTTTTAACTGCTTACATGGATAAAGTTGACGGAGAGGAAGCAGGGGTTATTCGTCCTTACAAACGTATGCATGCACCTGAACTAGAGTTATCGCCTCTTCAAAAATCTATTATGGATACATGTACGGAGTACATTGAAAATCAGGAACAATTACCGAAAGAGAAAAGAGATGACGGTTATATGTTCCGAGCAATGAATGCTATGAGAAATTGTGCTTTGAGTCCGGTTCTTGTAGATCCCACTTTTGCTTCATCGGAGTATAAAATGCCGAAGATGAGTGAAATAGTTGATTCTTCTCCAAAATTGAAGTTTATTTGTGATTCTATCATAGCACAATACAAAAAAAATCCTAAAAACGGACAAATTATGTATATGCCATTAGGTGTTGAGCAACATCCTCAGGTGAAAAATTATTTAATAAAACACGGAATACCCAAGGAAGCCATCGAAATAATGCCTAAAGGCAGTACCGGTAAATTGTTGGATAAGCGGGAAGAAATTAAAAATGATTTCAATAACGTTGATGGTAAATGTAAGATTATTATAGGTGGTCAAGATATAAAAGAAGGTGTAACACTGAACGGTAATACAACTACTATCTATTGTGCCCAGCTGGAATGGAATCCTACAGATGTTCAACAACTTTGGGGAAGAGGTTGGCGACAGGGTAATAAACAGGGCATAGTTCATTGTGTAACTCCTCTTATGCATGATTCTCTTGACCCAATGATATACCAAAAGCATGATGAAAAAAGTAGCCGAACAGATGATATTTATTCATACAAAGGCGATGCGATGAATGCCCAGGATATCAATCCGGAAGAGTTAAAGTTTGCACTTATTAAAGACCCCAATAAACGGGCTGATTTGCAAGTTTTGGAGTTTGTAGAAAAGAATAAGAGTGATCAAAAAATGTATGGCCAGCTTATTGAAGTATTACACAAACAAATTGATGTAGCCTTTAGAAGTGATGATAGTATCGCTGAAGAAGCAAAAAATGGTGTTCCTTGGCGGTTTGAAAATCTTGAGGCAGAACAAAAAAAACTGAATGAGTTGTCAAATCAGAAAAAACGATTAAAAGAAATCAGTGTAAAATTCAAAAAAAATTACAAAGACAAGTCGGTAGACTTTTTAGGTCTGCATCTGCCCCTAAAAAGTCTACCGACTTGTCTTTGTAATTTTTTTTGAATTTTACACTGATTTCTTTT
>CALXOI010000085.1 GCA_944389965.1 uncultured Treponema sp. | reverse complement strand
ACCCATTCTTTGCTTCCTTTTTTGCCGTTTCTTCCTTGTGCCGTATCCTGCCTCATCATAACCCGTCAGAATATGAATCTGTTCTAAAGTGTCCCGTCGCATTGCTTTTTCTTGTTGAATTTGATATTCTGATAAAACCATGTTAAAGAAATTAGAAGAACTTGCTGTCCGATTTAGTGAATTAAATGAGCAAATACAGGATCCCGGGCTGGTGAAAGATCCAAAGAAATATAAAGATGTAATGCGGGAACACGCCCATTTGTCTCAAGTTATGGATGCATATGCGGCTTATAAAAAATTGTTACATGATATTACTGATGCACAGCATTTAGTGACAGAAGAAAATGATCATGAAATGAAAGAGATGGCTCGGGAAGAGTTGAAATCTTTAGAAGCACGTCAGCCGGAAATGGAGTCCCATTTGAAAATGTTATTAATTCCACCGGATCCTTTGGAAGAAAAAAATATTATTATGGAAATACGTGGGGGCACAGGAGGTGATGAGGCTTCATTATTTGCTGCTGATTTGTTCCGAATGTATACCCGGTATGCAGAAAATAAAGGTTGGAAATATGAAGTAATGGATGCCAGTGAAACGGAAGTGGGTGGATATAAAGAGATTTCTTTTTCAATCAGTGGAAAATTTGTATACGGAAGTCTCCGCTGGGAAGCAGGGGTACATCGTGTGCAGCGGGTGCCTGAGACTGAAGCACAGGGGCGTATTCATACAAGTGCTGTTACTGTTGCGGTTCTCCCGGAAGCAGAGGAAACTGAAATTGAAATAAAACAGGAAGATTTACGGATAGATGTAATGCGTGCCGGCGGACCCGGTGGACAGTGTGTCAATACGACAGATTCCGCAGTCCGCATAACCCATATTCCTACTGGATTAGTTGTGATTCAACAGGATGAAAAAAGTCAGATAAAAAATAAGGCAAAAGCATTGCGGGTTCTGCGTGCCAGATTATTCGATTTGGAAGAATCAAAAAAGCAGGCAGAGCGGTCGGCTGCTCGTAAAAATATGGTTGGCTCCGGTGATAGATCTGAACGTATTCGGACATATAATTTTCCCCAAAACCGGGTCACAGATCATAGGATCAATCTGACACTCTACAAGTTGGATCAATTTATGCAGGGGAATCTTGACGAAATGATTGAAGCTTTGAATATTTTTGCGAAAGAAGCGGCACTGAAAAATACTGCTTCCGCAGAATAATATGGATACAATTTCACTGGGAGAAGTCCGAAAAAACGGTATCTGGTTGCTGACACATGAAGAAGCTGTGCCGGGAGCCTTTGTTGCTACAGGGACGCCTGGGCTTGATTGTGATTGCATTCTTGCGTATATATTGTCTGTTTCCCGAAGTTATATTTTGGCTCATCCGGAATATCCTGTCTCTATTGACCAATATCAACATTTTCTGTCGGCTGTTATGAAGCGGCGAACCGGATTTCCAGTTGCATATATAGTCAGTTCAAAAGAATTTTTTGGAATAGATTTTTTTGTGACCCCTGATGTACTGATACCTAAGCCGGATACAGAATTATTGGTAGAAACAGCCATTGCTGTGATAACTGCTAGTATCACAACAATGGATACGGCTGTCTATCATGACAGCATTCCGGTGGATTGTAGCGGAACATGTATTCCTGCGTATTCAAATAAACGGCTATTTCAAGTGCTGGATGTATGTACCGGCAGCGGATGCATTGCGGTATCATTGGCAAAAGCATTGGAAAACCGTTCCCTTCCGCTTCCTGTCCATGTGACTGGTACTGATATATCTGCAGCTGCGCTTGCTGTTGCTGCAGAAAATGCCCGGCGCCAGCGATGTTGTATTTCATTTTATCAAAGTGATTTGCTGGATATATTCATTCATCCGGATAGTGCTGACCGGAACCGGTTGTTTGATTGTGTTGTTGCAAATCCCCCATATGTTCCAGAACATATAGTCCGGCAGCTTCTGAGTGATGGCCGGTGTGAGCCGGAACAAGCATTGAATGGAGATCGGGATGGATCGGCTGATGGAACCGGTATTATCCGCAGATTGATTCCTCAAGTGTTTTGTCTTTTGCAGCAGGGAGGATGTTTTCTTCTGGAAGCCGGAGAATACAATGTCGAAACAGTTGCCGGGTATTTATCAAGTGCGGGTTTTACTGATATAGTAATTCATCGGGATTTAGGAGGTTTGCCGCGACTGCTTCAGGCAAAAAAATAGTATGGATAGTATGGCCGTGCATTCTCTAACAACACAACGTGAAATTACGGATCCTGTGGAACTGTTACATTTGTTTTTTATTACATTTCCGGATTATCAGGAAGAAAAATCTTGTCGGATAACAAAGGCCTGGAATTATCTGTGTGAAAAAACATCCGGAGTGTTCCGTTCGTGCGGTGAGCCGTATCATTTACATCCATTTCGGGTTGCATGTATTCTTGCGGAAAGTAATTTTGATGTTGACAGTATTATTGCCGGTTTTTTTCATAATCTCCTGTCTGTAGATGGTATCAACCCTCTGGAAATCGAAGAATTATTTGGAACTCAAGTATTGTGTATTATCAGTGGAACTGCCAAAATAACCGGTTTAAAAATACAAAATAAAACACTTCATCAATCAGATGCCATCCGGAAAATGCTGTTTGCAATGATTGATGATATACGGGTGATTCTGGTAAAACTTGCGGATAGATTAGACCGGATGCGCAATTTGTCTGCTGTACCGGCAGCGATGCAAAAACAGATTGCAACGGAAGTTATTGATATTTGGGCGCCGCTAGCAAACCGGTTGGGTATGTCATCGGTAAAATCAGAAATGGAAGATTTGAGTTTGAAATTTACGCATCCGGATGTTTATGCCCAGTTAAAAAAAATTGTATCATTGAAAAAAAATGAACGGGCTGAGTATCTGGAAAAAGCCGAAAAAGAGATATACCGTTCTGCGGCCCGTGCCGGTATAGAGATTTCTATTACCAGCAGGGCAAAGCATTTTTATTCAATTTATCAGAAAATGCGTAAACGGAATAAAGGTGCAGATGAATTGTTTGATTTACTGGCGCTGCGGGTTATCTGTAAAACGACGGCAGAATGTTATACGCTTATTGGTTTGGTGCACGGTTTGTGGAAGCCGTTGGAAGGCCGATTCAAAGACTATATTGCAATGCCTAAAGCGAACGGATACCAAAGTCTGCATACCACAGTATTATGTGACGGGCAGCCGCTGGAAATTCAGATTAGAACCCGGGAAATGCATGAAGTTGCCGAATATGGTGTGGCAAGCCACTGGTTGTACAAAAAAGGTATGAACCATGATATGGTAAGTGTAGATAACCTGTCGATTATCAATCAATTAAAAGCTCTCCGGAATGAGCAGTTTCAGGATGAAGCTTTTTTTTCTGAGATAAAAGAAGATTTATTGGGTGATTCAATTTATGTGTTTACACCAAAAGGTGATGTAGTTGAGCTGCCGGCTGGATCTACTGCGGTTGATTTTGCGTATCAGATTCATTCTGCTGTAGGAGAAAAAATAACAGGCGCGAAAGCTGATGGGCAGATTATTCCGTTGTCCCGCCCGCTGAAAAACACACAGATTGTTGATGTATTGACGTCACCGCAGGCGCATCCTACCCGGAATCAGCTTCAATTTGTAAGAACTGCAAGGGCCCGGAGCAAAATACGAGCTTGGTTACAACAGCATGAAACGGCTGCCGAACATTCCGCTGGTACCGGACGGAACACAAGTGAAGGAGATATTCCGTCGTCGCAGATTCATGCTCATAAAAAAGGGAGTGGTGCGGTTACACCGGTACATTCCGGTACCGGTAAAATCAGAATCGGAAAAACGACAAATTTTCTTGTAAAGAAAGCCGGGTGCTGCAATCCACAGATCGGAGATGAAATCATCGGATATGTTTCTCGAGGACGGGGAATTATTATTCATCGGGCAGATTGTCCTGTTTTTGCCCGGATTCCGAACTGTGCTGCCCAATCGCTTGCTGTGGAGTGGGATGTGGCAGAGGAAAAAATAAAGTAACTTCTGTCTGGGGCGATTCAATCAGGTATCATACCCCGGGGCATGAACAGGCTGCAGTTGTAGATGATATGAATCGGAACCATCTTATTGTGGTGTATGAAATCAGGATAAGAACCAGTATCTGTGTCCGGTATTCTATTCAGAATGCCTTTTTTTGTGATTTTAAAATCCTGTTGAGCAAATGCCGCAGAATACAGAGGTGTTTAATGCAGGAATTTTTTATTTTTAAATCGAAATCTTTATGTTTCATCAATTATTTAATCCGTATTTGGAATACGTGCAGTTTGCATTGATTCGTGACAGACGGCGGGCAGAGGCTGGTGTTGCCGGATAAAATGTGTGTCTCCATGGTATAGCAGATTTTGCAGAATATAATCGCATTAAGCACACAAAATGTTCCGGAGAAAAGGTGTACAAGATGGCAGTCGAAAAAAATCAATAGTACTTTGTCCGGATAAGAAGCAGGTTGTCCGCAAAAAATTTGTAAGAAAATAATCTCATGCAGCACATAAAAGTTTGTATGGATTATTTTGAAAACAGGTGATGAAAAACTGCCAGTTTTCTGCTGATTTTTCCTGTGCCCGTTTTTTGTATTTGTAATAGTGTATTATGATTATTTTGTTCGCTGATCCACAGGCTGCCGGAAAACAACCTGTGTGGAATATAGATTGTGCTCTAAAAAATATTGTCACCCGTACTTTGAAGTTGGAAGGACGCAAGTTTATGTTGCATATACGGATAAAACCGTATCCCGGTACTAACGGTACTTTTCTTCTCCGTAACGGGGATTTATCGTCCGTACCAGCATTCCTTTTTCCAACGGCAATGATGTATAAATGAGACAGGGATGCCCGTGACAAACCCAATTCATTATTTCCCCTGTGTCTGGATTGATCAGCAGATAATCAGAATTATCAGCTGTAATGAACGCTTTGTCAGGTGCGATGAATTCTATGGGAATGCTTGTGTTAGTCTGGCCGGGAGATGTGCAGTCAATTTTATTCATAGCATCATAAATAAAAAATTTCCAGCCATCTTTTTTTTGGATAACAGGGGGACATTTTTCAGGATGAGCTGCATAATCTGCCAGTCTGGCGTGTCGTGCTGATGGATGCATTGCCTCTAATTCCTGTTGCCGTGTTGCTTCGGTTATTTTTGCCCGTGTAAAAAGTTGTTCTTCACTTTCAGGGTAGCTTTTGCCGTCTTTTTCTGTTACGGACAGGTCTTGCTGTGTATTATGGGGAAGTTCATCACCTATGGCGGCGCATAGTTCCCAAGGACTGTCGGTTGCGCCGTTTGTCGTTGTATCTGCATCTTCCCGCCGATAAAAAAATCCTGTGGTAAATTCCCGGTGACTGGTTTTAAACAATTCATCAATAAACGGCTGTGCTTCCTGCTGTGTAATAAGTCCGGACTGCACATCAATTCCTTTCCGGTATGCACGGGTAATCAGTGCAACGTAATAAATGCTTTTCATTCTGCCTTCAATTTTGAGGGCATCAACGCCGGCTTTTTTTTTTTTTTTCAGATGGTTGATCATGCATAAATCTTTTGATGACAACACAGCCGTATAATCATCCCCCTCAAAGATGGGATAATATTCGCCCGGGCGTTCTTTTTCCTCAAGAACAAGTTTTCCGCTCCGGGGTAAGTCTGTCAGCACTTTGTACTCCCACCGGCATGAATGGGAACAGAATCCGGAATTCGCACTTCGTCCTGTCAGATATGCACTCATGAGACATCTGCCGGAGTACGCGATACACATAGCTCCATGGGCAAAAACTTCCAGTTCCATTTCCGGAACTGAATCTTTTATTTCCCGGATTTCCCCAAGGGATGCTTCCCTGCCCAAAACCACTCGTTTGAATCCGAGTTTCTGGTACATTTTCACTGCTTCACGGTTGATACAGTTTGCCTGGGTGCTTAAATGCAGGTCTGCATAGGGAAAATACTTTTGGATAACAGGAACCATGCCTATATCCTGTATTATGAAGGAATCAATGGGATATGCCCGGAAATAATCGAGATCAGCAAGAAATTGATCTATATCCTGATTGTGAAAACTGATATTCAGTGCACAAAATAATTTTTTCCCGGGAAATTGTGATTTTAAATCAACAATTTTCTTGTATTCATCAGCATAAAAATTGTCTGCTTTAACCCGGAGTGAAAAATGTTTCAGGCCGATGTATGCAGCATCAGCCCCGTATGTATAAGCATATAATAGTTTATCAAAATTTCCCGCCGGAGCAACTAGTTCCATTTTATTCATCCTGTTTCATATAGTATGTCTGAATATATTTTCCTGCCCTTTGCACGGCAAAGTGTGCTTGCGGCAAATATTCATGCGCCATCTGGAACATAAATATCATGTCCGGCCAAATATCAAGTGTACAGATACAACCGTTTGCCGTCAGTTTCCGGTGGAATTTCCGGGCATCTTCCAGTAACAGTTCCGATCCGCCGCATTGGATGAATACGGGGGGAAAATCATTGAGCTTTTCAGATGCGATGTACAGTGGCGACACTAATGGATTACACAGGTTTGATTCATAGGTATACAAATCAGCACTTCTCCGCAGACTGTCAGCAGTAATAATACCATCACTTGCTTTCTTATTTGAAATATTTGGTGATGATGTTGAAATATCCAGCCAAGGAGAAAAAAGTACTATGTTTTTTATGAACTGCCGGAACGGCATTTTCAGTGTCTGTACAAATGCAAGCGCAATGGATGCCCCGGAACCGTCTGCTGCAACGATAATTTCCGGTGAGTTGATTCCTGATTCCGTAATCCGGTCAAATATTGTGCGGAATACTGTTTGGATATCTTCCAATGCAGCCGGATATGCATGTTGGGGGGCAAGCCGGTATTCCGGTAGAATCAACCGGGACGTACTTTCTGTTGCAAACGAAGCACAAAAACTGCGCCAAGACCGGCGTGATCCACCCACGAAAGATCCCCCGTGAATATATAATATCAGCCTGGTTGCCGATGAAATTTCCGGTAAAAATATATCACAGGGAATATCTGCAATATTTTCCGTAGAACAGTCAACTTTTGCCGGAACAAAAAGTGATGAAAATGTTTTTTCCAGTTTAATGCGGAATGGTTCAGGTTCTTCTTTTGCGTAAAGAACCAGATCGCGGATTTTTTTTACTGCTTTCCGTATATCCGGTTTTCCTGCTCCACCGCCGGATTCTTTACTGTAGGCAGAAAATTTCATGGGTATAAGTATAGCAAATAATACCGGAATATGCTATACTCTTTCTGTTATGCCGATAAAAATACAGTCTGATTTACCCGCCCGGTCTGTTCTTGAACAGGAAAATATCTTTGTTATGACCGAACAGCGGGCTTCCCGGCAGGACATCCGCCCCTTGAAAATCGCAATTGTTAATTTAATGCCTACAAAAATTGCAACGGAAACCCAGTTGCTCCGGTTGCTGGGAAATACTCCGTTGCAGGTGGAAATTTCTTTAGTGCATATGGAAAGTCATGTTTCCCGGCATACCCGTTCCGAGCACTTGGAACGGTTTTATATTACTTCCCGGGAGGTATTGAATTCCCGGTATGATGGAATGATTATAACTGGTGCCCCTGTAGAGCAATTGCCGTTTGAACAGATTGATTATTGGGATGATCTATGTGCCATTATGGATTATGCCCGGGAACATGTATTCAGTACTTTATATATCTGTTGGGGAGCCCAGGCAGGATTATACCATCATTTTGGTATTGTAAAACATCCGCTGGAAAAAAAATTGTTTGGTATTTATAATCATCACCGGACGACTCCTGCTGAACCTTTACTCCGGGGGTTTGATGATGAATTTCCGGTTCCCCAGTCACGCCATACGACAGTACGAAAAGAAGATATACTTGCAGATTCCCGGTTGCAACTTTTGGCAGAATCAGATGAAGCTGGCGTTTTATTGGTAAAATCGGATACGAACCGGGAAATTTTTATGACTGGACATCTGGAATATGATACAGATACATTGGAAAAGGAGTATCTCCGGGATGTGGATAAAGGATTGTCTATAGAGATGCCGTTCAGCTATTTCCCTGATAATGACTGTTCCCGCAGGCCTGTTTCCACGTGGCGGAGTACAGCCCATCTGTTTTATTCCAATTGGTTGAATTATTACGTTTATCAGGAGACTCCGTATAATCTGACAGATATAAAATGATGACAGAGAGGGGAATATCTTGTTGCCATTCATAGTAGTGGCACCGGTCCGGCTGTGTCTGTATTAAGCAATTTATTGTAGGGCATAGAAATACTATCGTGAGTTCCTAAAAATGAAATCAGAATCAGCTGGTTATTACTAATTGTTTACTCTGGTTCGCAATGAAGCCAGGTAAGTTCATGTTTGTTATAGTTTAAATGAAGAACTTTACTGTAAGGTATAGTTGCAAATTGTTCAATTAAATTCCAGTTGATATTACCTTGCATTTTGATTGTACAGACAATGTTTTTACATAAACCGCTTTTGTTCCACCGTTTTATCCAGTCTAAAAGTCGTTCCGGGTAACAAATTACATCTGAAAAAATCCAGTCGAAAGCCCCCAATTCTTCAGGGGATAGGGTAAAAGCGTCATGTTTTGTAAAAGTTACAGATGGATGAGTCATTAGTTCCGGTGATAATTCTGCCCGGTCAACAGCAAAAACAGAACATCCCAATCTGCTTAGTACCCAAGTCCAGCCGCCGGGGCATGCTCCGGCATCAAAACACCGGTTACCGGGTTCCGGCATACGGTTAAAAAACATCCGGGTATATGTCAATGCTTCCTGCAGTTTCAAATACGCTCTACTTGGTGGGTTTTCATGGTCTTCTTGAAATTCAAGAATTCCGGAAGGAAATACAGCTGTTGTTTCCGGGGCAGCAATCAGATGGGTGTTATCCAACAGGGAATAAATACCGGTTGTATCCTTAGGAATTGGTGTAGGAAATCGTCGGGGAGAAAAATTAATATATGGTAATTTTTCTTGAATCAGTGCTGTTCTACGGAATAACGTAGTTGTGTATGGAGTCCAATTTCTCCGGATTTGCTTTAACAGGGAGGCGGCTTCGCTGATTGATTCAAATTTTGCCGTAAAGAGTTCAGTCAATACTGCCCGTGCCCAATAGGGTATTATATGAATAAAGTTATCTTGTCGGATTTTTTCAGGGAGTTGTTCAGGTAAAAAAATAATCAGGTCGTTATAACGTTCTGCGTTCAGAATTTTTTTTTCAGAAAAATTGAAACGGTTAATAAGTTCTGTTTTTAAAAAATGAAACTGGTCAGGAAATGCTAAAAATCCTATTGTGCCTGTAGGATAGGCAGTTGTTTGTACCGGCATATTTTACCGGGCAAATGCTAAGTGGGAATCGGTATAGGCAGCGGCTTCTATAAAATCATTTTCTGTAGATTCTGCCATGCGGCTTTGGATATACGCATCAAAAATCCGGGAATCCGGACTCCGCAATAATTTGAATCCAATTTCCGATGTTGTCTCACCATTATTGTAAACCGGCTGACCGATAAGCACCATTTCTTTTGTCATAGTGTTTTGACTGAACAGGATTTTTAATTCGTATTCTTGCTCCATATCGATGGTAACATGGATCGGAAATTTTACACGGCAACCACCAGATCCGACATCCTGCAATGTACCGGGAAAAATACAAATTTCAGGGGCTTCTACTCGTCCAACTGTACTGAAACGAGGATGACGTCGTTTCTCATGTTCCATATCTATACTATGCAGAATAATTCTAGAAAAGTCAATAAGAGATTTTAGAAAAATCTCAAAAATTTACTACTTGACAGAGATACTGAGTTCTGTTACAGTTAGTACAATACTTATTTTTCATTTAACTGAGTTTATTCCATAAATCAAATAAATAACATGGAAAAAGCACGTCATGAGCGGAACCACTGACGGCAAATTCAAGTTAACAGCGTACGCTGTCG
>CALXOI010000084.1 GCA_944389965.1 uncultured Treponema sp. | reverse complement strand
GAGACGGAACCCAGAACCGCTTCTTTTGTGAAAATACGGAAAAAATCCTGCGGAAGAAAGAGGATGACAACGGCGGCAGCGACGGAAATGAGAACGTTAAGGAACAATGTGCAAACACAAATGAGCAGCATAAGCCCCGGGTATAATCGCCGTTTTATCGGGAATCTCCCAAACAAATTTTGTCATAACCGGTTATATTCATATATCTTCTTCATGCTAAAGTATCTGTTCCTGCTTTTGTTCTGTTTTATTCAGCGCAGTTTTATATTTTTATACACCTCACGTTGACTTGCTTCAACTGTCATTATGTTATTTCCGGTCAATACGGGAAATTCCGGTTCCGTTATTTTATGTACGGATAAAATATATTCCGTTTGAAGTGAACGCATTTTATTGAATACCTGATTCTTTACGGCTGCCTAATCAAATCAGCAGCATCCTGAATTGCTTTCCCTGACTTTTTGATATAAATCAGCCATGATTTTACCCCGCGTTTTTTCAAAGCTGATTTTGGTAAGTCCGCCCTGTAATGATTTTTTTCATTGTTCTGTATTGTACCATATTCCCCGTTTTCTTCCATAATTTAGGGGCATTATTTTTGCGGCAGGTATGGGGCGTGTTTCCTCCTGCCGGCAAAAGTTTTGCGGCTGAATCCGGTTCAAAATTATATTTTCTTGGTGTGTATGCGGACTAGGCCAGGTTAATTGTACCGGTAACAATATAGGTACTAAATATCTAGTTATGATAATATTTGACACTTGTTCCAGTTCATAGTAGGATGATACCAATAACATAACTTAGGGCTGTAGCCCATACCGACAAACGAAGTTCGTAGGAAAAAGGATGCTCCGCATTCTGCCGAAGGAGTAAAACTCTCAGGTGCCTATGGGTAAAGACTATGAATGGATGTGGCTCTGGAGAATCTCCCTCCAGCTATGCTGAAGGGTAGTGCCGAAGGTGCAAAATCCCCGTTATAAAATGCGGCGGACGAATCTCTCAGGCAAAAGGACAGAGTGCGTAAGAAAACTATCCCGCTGAGTACCGGAGAAATTTTCCGGTGTTTCCTGTTTTTCCTTTGCAGAGTCAAATCATGCCCCATGATTTGGCTTTTTCTTTGTCAATCGGTATTGCATATTTACAGGAAGGAGAATTAAGAAATGGAAAAACTGTCACAGATTATTAGTTCTGTCAGCGGTTTTGTATGGAACAACCTGTTGCTGTATTTACTGGTGGGAACCGGTCTTATTTTTTCCCTGCGGACTAAATTCGTTCAAGTCAGAAAATTCGGAACCGGGTTACGTATTGCCTTTGGGTCATTCTCTCTCAACGGAAAGAAAGCCGACCGTCACGGTATGTCTTCTTTTCAGGCTCTTGCAACGTCTATTGCAGCTCAGGTAGGAACAGGTAACATAGTAGGATGCGCCACGGCTCTGTATGCCGGCGGTCCCGGAGCAATTTTTTGGATGTGGCTCTCTGCCTTTTTGGGAATGGCTACAATCTACGGAGAAGCGGTTCTTGCCCAGATATACAAAACAAAAGATAAGGACGGGCACGTAACCGGCGGTCCCATTTATTATATCAAAGCCCGCTTTCCTAACAGATTTGGACATTTCCTTGCCGGATTCTTTGCCATTGCCATTATCTTTGCGTTGGGATTTGCCGGGAATATGGTTCAGGCAAACTCCATCAGCGATTCCTTTTATACAGCTTTTGGCGTGCCCCGGTGGATTGTGGGTGTGTGCATTGCCATTGTGGCAGCCTTCATTTTCTTGGGCGGAGTAAAGAGGCTCGCCTCTGTTACTGAAAAACTGGTTCCCGTGATGGCTGTGATTTATGTGGCAGGCTGCCTCCTAATCCTTATTATCCAGCATGCTCATATAATAGAAGCATTCCGTTCTATTTTTGTGGGTGCCTTCAATCCTTCTGCCGTTCTTGGTGGTGCAGTTGGTATCGGAATCCGGGAAGCCATGCGCTTTGGGGTAGCCCGAGGTTTGTTTTCTAATGAAGCGGGGATGGGCTCTACTCCCCATGCCCACGCTTTGGCAAAAGTCAACCGACCTCAAGATCAGGGCATGATAGCCATGCAGGGTGTTTTCTTTGATTCTTTTGTGGTGTTAACACTGACGGCTTTGGTAATACTTACTTCCGGACAGCTTCAATCAGGAGTAAAAGGTGCCTTGGAAGGTTCTGCTTTGGCACAAGCTTCGTTTTGCGTAACCTTCGGTTCTTTCGGAAATGTGTTTATTGCAATCTGTATGCTTTTCTTTGCCTTTTCCACGATTCTCGGCTGGTATTTTTTCGGCGAAGTCAACGTAAAAGCTCTGTTTGGTTCAAAGGCAACCAAAGTGTATGCTGCAATTGTTGTAGCCTGTATTATAATTGGTTCCCTGCTCAAAATTGATGTGGTATGGAACCTTTCCGACTTATTTAACGGCTTGATGGTCTTTCCCAACCTTGTAGCTTTACTGTTTCTTTCCGGAACAGTGGCAAAAGCTGTCCGGGATTATGATAAAAATCCGGATAATTCGACGGAAGACACATCTCTTTAGGAATAGATATCACTTCCGTAAAATAAAATGTTGGACTAAAGGGACAGTAACCAATCGGTAGAGTCTGTCCCTCACACAAGAGCCCCTAGCCTACGGGCGGGGGCAAAACAATCTCCAAGAGTTAGCTTTGTATTAATTCTCCAAGTTTATTTCCTTCGGTATCAAAAACTTCAATAAACGTTATATTTCCGACAATAGGTTGATATCCTGTATTAGAAAACCGGGATTTAATATTTTCGTAATTTGTACTTGAAAACTCTTCAATTTTATAGTGAACAACTAACATTATTTCTCTGTCGATATTTCCATATCTATCCTTCCGGTTTGCCTGAAATGTTCTTGCCTCCTTTTCTTCCATTGGGAAGAAATTATACTTAGAAAAATCAGTTAACCACAGTGCTATCTTTGGAACAGAATTATAATGAACAAATTCATCATACTTAAATGGCTGATCAAAAGGAAAATAAGCTCCGCTGGATATGGTAACAGGATATCCTTGTTTTTCAAAATCATAAGTTCCAAATTCTTTTGATGTAACAATATAGTAATTTCTATCTCTATAATTTTTATTACTTTCAATTTCCTCATTGATTATCCGCAGGTTTTGGGCTTTTCGGTCTTTCCATTCAAATTCATCATTATGAAACTGTTTCCAATCATCATAAAAATAGTTATAAATTAGAAATATTTCTTGATTTTCATTTAACTCAAGATTTGTTCCTGCTGCATAAATATAAAATCCTTTTTTCCAATCTATACTTTCTCCCCAATCTGTCTGAGCAAAGGTATTAAAACACAACAACATACAAATTGATAATAAAATATTCTTTTTCATTTCAGCAATCCTCTACAAAAATAGATAAAAGCAAGTATAAATACTTGATATTACCAATATAATAACATGGTAATATCAAGTGGTCAAGTAAAACTTTTACCGTAAAATTCCAGTATGGACAAAACCGAATTACGAAAAATTCTTTCTGCAAACATAAAAATAAAAAGAAGGTTTCTGGGGCTTACTCAAGAAACTTTGGCAGAAAAGGCAGAACTTTCAGCTCAAACGATAAACGATATTGAAGGATGCAGAACGTGGGTCAGTGACAAAACACTGGTAAAGCTTGCAGAAGTATTACATTCAAGTCCGTCAGAACTTTTAATGCCGTCGGAATTTTGCGAAACATCTTCGTTTATGGATTTTTTAAAATTAAAAAATGAAATTCTTCTTGAAGTGGGCGAAAAAATTGAAAGTATTTTCACTACTTATCTTGAAAATAAGAGATGAATTGTCTCAACTTTGCTGTATAGAATTGTTGATGCATTACTATGAAAACACAGTCGGCAGGTCGGTACATAAAATCATTTTCACTTTATTTTTACACTATGAAACAAAAGTTTCACAGTATAAAACAAAGTGTTTCCCAGCAAGAAACTTATTGTTTCATAGTAAGAAACTATGTGTTTTCCAGTGAGAACCCGTGGTTTCACAGTATAAAACTACAGTTTTATTGTACGGAACTGTGGTTTCATGGTGTAGAACTAAGAGTTTTACAAATGCGATCACAGTGTTTTGTTCAGAAAAACAAAACACCGTTTTATGTTACCAGTCATATTCTTCTGTAAAACGGGCATATGCAGGTTCCGATTCTACGCCATTGTTAATAAAAATTTCCTTGACAGCCTTTTGTTCTTTAGGGAATACAGGCTTTTCTTCACGGTATATGCGGTAGTATTTTGTCTTGCCAAAATAGGCAATCATTTTCGTTTTGATTTTTTCTGCCTTTGCGTAGGGAACATCAGCAAGCATATTTTTGATTCCCCATGCCAGACGTATTTTTTCGGCGCTTTTAAAGTCAGGACACTCTGCATCTGACAAAGGATACACCTGGGGATTAAGCACCATAATATATCGTTCACCGGGACAAAGTTGTTTCCAACAGATATAATGCAGGCAGTTTGCGGCATTTTTACAGGTATCATTCTGACACAGCAGATAACGTGCAGGTTTTTTCAATTCCATGGTGTAATTTTATCATACAAAATGACTGGCTGCATAGGGATCAAGGGGATTTACAGAAAAAGGGGGTAGGCGTTTGGAGACTTTATCTATAAACGTATTGTAGACTATTTTTAGGGTTATCCAATATCAAAAACTCAAAAAGTTGAAAGTAGCGGAGAAACCCACAATTGCAAAACCTTATTTTATTGTTCTTAAAACCACAATATGCTATATAATAATCATACGATACGCTAGCGATAATTTTTAATTACACAGAGGATACCACATGGAATACAGGAAATTCGGAGACACATTCGTTCTGCGGCTTGATCCCAAAGAGGAAATTTGCGGAAGGCTTTTGGCTCTTGCAGAGTCGGAACATATTACCCTTGCAGAAATCAGCGGGCTTGGTGCGGTGAATGAATTCACCGTGGGAGCCTTTAACACGGAAACGAAAGAGTACCGCTCCAACACTTTCAGCGGTATCTATGAAATCGTTTCTCTGACAGGAACCCTTTCAACAAAAGATGGCAAGCCCTATCTTCATATCCATTTTGCTGCCGGTAATGAACAGGGACAGGTGGTTGGCGGCCACTTGAACCGGGCGAATATAAGCGCCACTGCGGAAATTGTCGTCAGAATAATCAACGGTACAGTGGAAAGGGAATTCAGCGATAAGATTGGGCTGAATCTTTTTAGTTTTGAAAACGGCACATTATAATAATAGAAGAAAACTATCTGATTATTAAGAATGGGGATGCGGACTGCCGGCTTTGCTTGGCGTGATAGAGGAAAGGTAAGCAAAGCTCTTTCCCCTTACTTTAATTCATAGAGTTACCCAGGAAGGATGGCAGTTCCCGGTACCGGGTAATCTGCAAAGTCTGTTTGTACTTCCTGCCAAACGGCGGAAACTTTCCGTTAACCCTGTGTCAGCTTTTGATACATTTTGAACAACTCAGCCACACACTCTGACTCTGACATGGTTTTCCAGTCAAAGCCGTAAGCGGTCATGACAGCTTTGTCGTTTTCCTGATGGGCCTTCCGCAAGGATGCGGGCATGACTGTTTCGTCGTATAAATCGGCAAGACTTGAATCAGGATACTTTGAACGGGCATCTAAAATACCCTGGGCAGTCTCTTCGATTTTTGCCTTTTGGGCTTCTGTGGGCGCAGGCCAGGGAAACGTATTGTAGACAATTTCCTTTGAATAACGATAACTCATTTCAAGGCGACCACACACGGCACGCATCCATGCCATGTGTACGTTTGAAGTAAGAACTCCAAAGTGAAACAAAGTGGCGTTGGGAATAATTTGAACAGAATCACTTGCTAATGATGTTGGACTCATAAATCCAATGGGGATATATTTTCTTCTCTCTGATGAAACACGAGGAATAATTAAGTAATTCGTATTATCTGGCTGAGTAATTTGAGCAAAGAGATGAGGAACTTTTGCATAACCATTTGTTGTTTTTGCCTTAGAAGCTAATCGAAAGTTTTTTACAGCCTCAACCCGTTCATAAAGAATTTTGCTTTTTTTCAATTCAGCAGGACTGATATTTTTAAGCCAAAAACACCAGCGCTCCTTTTTGTTGATAAATTCTTCAGCTCCAATGTAGGGATGAATATATTTTTCTATGGAAGGATCTTTTCTTACCAGCTCATTTTTTTCTTCTGTTGAAAGAATAAAATGACCTCCATCTCTTGGTTGATTTCCAAAACACATTTTGGGGACAGCACACAGGGCTTCTTTTTGAGCTACAATAAAACTATCCTCACCTTCAAAAAGGTATGGACTTATATTTTTAACTTCTATCACCTGTTGATCATTGAGATATATTTTTTTAGGAGGTGTCGGCACAGGTTTATCAGAAAGAGAATTTTTATTTTCGTAATTGAAACCGATAATCACACAGTGAACAGCGGCTTTTGAGTTACTTTCACTATTCCATTTGAATGTTTGATAAGCAAAATGAATTTTTATATTAAAAGTATTAAATAAAATATCCCAAAGGATTGGAACTTGTGAACCTTGAGAAATTGAATTTGTAGAAACAAATGCACATTGTATATTTGTATTTTGAATGAGTTTTGCAGCCTTATAATACCAACCACAGACATAATCCAAATCTTGCACATCTTTAATATTCCCGAATAAATTTTCAATTTCCCGTTTTTGTACACTTCCCTGAGCCATCAATCTTGCACCCACAAATGGCGGGTTACCCATTATGTAATTCAATTCCTGTTTAGGAACAACCGTTTCCCAGTCAATTCTCAGGGCATTATCTTCTATGATGTTTGTGTAACTTTTAAGGGGTAAAAAATCCAGATTACGCTGAAGAATGTTGGCGGTTTCTTTCATCATCTGGCTTTCGGCAATCCAGAGAGCGGTTTTTGCAACAACAACGGCAAAGTCATTTATTTCAATTCCGTAAAACTGGCTTATGTTTACCTGAATGGCAAATTCGTCACCAAAAACGTCAAGGGCACCGCCTTCAATACCGAGCCGGAGTTTTATACACTTGTTTTCAAGTTTTCTCAGACTTAAATATGTTTCCGTAAGAAAATTTCCCGAACCGCAAGCCGGGTCCAAAAATGTAAGGCTTCCCAGTTTTTTCTGAAAATCACGGAGGGAATTATTGCGGTTTGCTTTTACTTTTATTTTACATATCTCATCAAACTCTTTTTGTAAATCTTCCATAAAGAGCGGGTCAATTACTTTGTGAATGTTCTCAATACTTGTATAGTGCATTCCGCCGCTTCTGCGGGTTTCCGGGTTTAATGTTGATTCAAAAACCGCACCAAAAATTGTGGGGCTTATGTCCGACCAGTCAAAATCCGCGCTGGCCTGTTCCAAAAGCAGGTCTTTTATTTCCTGGTTAAACTGGGGAATTGACAGGTCTTCTTCGGTAAAAAGTCCGCCGTTTACATAGGGGAAATCCAAAAGTTTTTGGGCTGATTCTGGATCTCTGTCTTCTTCTTTTGTATCAAGGATTTTAAAAAGGGCAATCATACCGCCACGGAGATTTTCCGCAGAATAGCTTTGCAGAAAGTCGTGGAATTGGCTTTTTGTTTTAAATATTCCGGCATCTTCGGCATAAAGACAAAAAACAAGGCGGACACAGAGCATATTAAGGCTTTTCAGTGTTTTTTCGCTGTCAGGATTTTTATACTGCTTTAGAAGTTTATCGTAAATTTCTCCTACAATATCACCGGCTTTAATAGAAAGCTCCATTTCTTTTTGCAGGTGGATATTGGTTTTTTCCGCAATGAATGAAAGCCGGTAATATTCTTTTTCCAGGTTTTTAAGAAGAATTTCTTGCGGTTCGCTGTTGGGGCGTTCCATATCGTAAACTAAAAAACTTTTAAAGTTGCAGGCAATTATCCAGCGGGGAGACAGGGAACGGGGAAGGTTGGAAGCGTACCGGCGGGCTTGCTGAAAAGGAGTAAGCATTTCGCCGTCTGACTGTTTGTAAGCTTTGCGTAAATCTATGTCTATGCTTTTTTGCTCGATTAAGACGCTGGTGTTTTCTATATAAGCGTCAATAAAAGAAGTGTGCTCCAAAGAAACCCGCTTCTCAAACTCGATTATGTTTTCTGCGTTTTCAATACCAAACACTGAATGTAAAAGTCCAATCCAGAAATTGTGGGTTTCAGATTTTTCATCGCCACGATTTGCCCACATTGCCGCAAATTCTTTTGCGTTTTTTTGTTGTTCCTGCTGTGTCATTATGGTTTTCTTGCCCCGGTACATAAATTATGCACATAAACTGCAATAGGAGTATATAAATATACCTTTACGTATTATACTATATGAACAGGTAAATAAGAAAGTATTGTTTAAAACTTTGCAAAAGCAACCAAAACGGTCAAAATAATAAACTGGCAGATAATCGCAAAAAGCGTTGCTTTTTGCAGCTTTTGTGCCTTTACAGAGAAAAACGCTGTTTCTTTGGCAAACCGGGGTCGCAAAGGTGCTTTGGCATCTAAAAAGCCGTTACTTATCAAAAGCCGTGAGCCAAAGCCCCGAATTCAGCTTGCGCTGAATTCGGAAACAGCGTGCCGAGTTCCAATGCGTCAACCGGCAAACTATCTTAAGTTTTGGCACAGGGCGTTTGCACAAAGCATGAGTATTTCGATGCCAAAACGGTCATGTCGACCGAACAAAGTGAGTGGAGATATCCTGGGGGCGGTTCCATAAATCAAGATGAATTCATTCACATAAAGACTTTCCTGTTTTAGTGCGTTATCATTCCTGATAGAATACATTGTCCCGTTCCCCGGGATTATTTTTCTCACCAGTGTTTTCCCTTCTCGTTAAAAGCCTTTTGTATGTGGCGTCCATTCCCCAGGCTCCCAGGGGTGCGGTAATGAGGATTGCCAGTACTGCCACGGAAAGCACGGTCTTGCCGCAAGGCAGCCCCAGGCTCAAAGGTACCGAGCCGATTGCAGCCTGCACCGTTGCCTTGGGAAGATAGGCTATAAGGCAGAAGAGCCTTTCCCGCCGGTTTAAGGCTGTTCCCAAAAGGCATACCAGCACCCCTAAAGACCGGAAAACCAGAACCGTAAAAATCAGGGCAACCGCTCCGCCTCCTGCTTCGGCAGTGTACCTGATGTCCACCGCAGCCCCCACCAGCACAAAAAGGATTACCTCCGCAGCCAGCCAGAGTTTCCCGAATTTTTCGGAAAGCCGCTTTGAAACAAAATCCCGGCTTTTCATTTTATGGACTGCGGCTGTACTTACAACCGCCAAAAGACCGGAAAGGGGAATCCGGTTTTTCAGCCTTGTTTCCAGGGAAACCAGCAGAAAAGCCGCCCCCAGGATTACGATAATCTTGACGCTGTTCCTTATGCTGTGCCCCCGCTTGTGGGCTTCTTCAAAAAACAGCCCCAGAATAAAGCCGGTAAAAGCCCCAAGCCCGGTTCCCAAAATAATTGAAACCGGGATGGACGCAAAATCCTTTAACCCGGCGCTTCCCCCTTGGGCCATTCCGGTAAAGGTGGAAAACAGCACTATCACAAAAACATCATCGCAGGAAGCCCCTGCCATAATAAGCTGGGGAATACTTTTCCCTGTTCCAAAAGGTGAACCATCCGGGGCACCACAATCGCCGGGGAAACGGCTCCCAGTACCGCCCCCATGACAGCCCCTTCTATTCCGGAAAGCCCCAGAAAAACCGGGGCAAAAAAAGTTGTGGCGGTGATTTCAAAGGTTGCAGGGACACAGGACATAAGGAGGGCAGGGCGGCCGACTTTCTTTAAGTCCCGGAGATTCAGGGAAAGCCCCGCCTTTAAAAGAATGATAATCAGTGCCAGCTGCCGCAAATCCGTGGAAACGGCAAGAATTGAAGGGGAAAGCAGGTTCAGTACATAGGGGCCCAGAACAATTCCCGTAAGTAACATTCCGGAAACCGGCGGGATTTTTAATTTGCGGCAAAGGGCAGAAGCGGCAAGGCCAG
>CALXOI010000083.1 GCA_944389965.1 uncultured Treponema sp. | reverse complement strand
GAAAAACCACCACATATACCATGGGGAACCGCAACACCACGTCCAATACCTGTACTTAATTTTTGCTCCCGATCTATTAATGCTGTTAATACAGCAGAACGGCTTACTTCCGGATGAACAGCAACAAATTCTTCAATTAATTCTTCAAATACTTCGTCTTTTTCTGAACTTTCCAGATTAATATTGATTGCGTTTGGACTAAAAACTTGTCCCAGAATCATGAATCACCTCTGTATATTGATTATTCAGATACAGATAAATCTATTGCCGCAGGTTCCGTAGCAGTATCTTCTTCCCAGAAACCGCCGGATGTTTCAGCAGCTTCCTGCTCCGCCGCAGCATCCAAAGATTTTACTGCCGGGGTTTTATTCAAAAAGGCAAGACCAAATGTTGCCAGAAAAAACAACGTAACTAAAATGTATGTGGTTTTTGTCAAAACATTGCCGGACCGGGAACCGAAAGCGACAGAATTACCGCCTCCCAGCAAACCGCCTAATCCACCGCCTTCCTCATTCTGGATTAGCACAAGACAAACCAATAATATACAAATAATTACGAATGCAACCAAAAGAATGATGCCAATAACACCCATGACAGATTTCTCCATTTAATTTATAAAATACGGTTTATGATGATACCCGAAACGCATTTTTTTTTCAAGTCCTGCTTTTCTCTGGCGAGGATGCGTTCCGGGATCAAAACCGCAGCTTAATAGGTTTTGCAGATGGGTTCGAAAGTTTCAACTTTCAATGAAGCACCGCCTATCAGACCTCCGTCAACATCTGGCTGGGCAAGCAATGCAGCAGCATTTTCTGCTTTCATAGAACCACCATACTGAATGATTGTTTCCTCCGCAACTGCAGAACCAAACATATCAGCAAGCACACCCCGGGTAAACTTATGGATTGCCTGGGCATCTTCCGGTGTTGCTGTTTTTCCGGTTCCAATGGCCCATACCGGCTCATATGCAATTGTAACATGCTTCATCTGCTCGGCGGTCACACCTTCCAGACCTTTCCGGGTCTGTTCTTCACAGACAGCTTCTGCCCGACCGGCTTCCCGCTCTTCCAGCAATTCACCGATACACAGGACAACTTCAAGACCCTGTTCCAGCGCCAGTTTAACCTTTTTGTTAATCATGGCGTCATCTTCTTTATAGATGTGGCGGCGTTCTGAATGTCCAAGAATAACAACCTGAACTCCCAGATCCTTCAGCATCAAAACAGAAACTTCCCCGGTGTGGGCACCTGACAATTCTGTCGACATATTCTGGGCACCGAGCAGAATATTGGAGCCTTTGATGACTTGTGCGACAGCATCAAGATTAGTAAAAGACGGTGCAATCATGTATTTATTTTTTCCGTCTTTCAACGCAGCCACCAGACCTTCTGCAAGGGCAACCGCTTCACCCTTCACTTTGTTCATTTTCCAGTTACCGGCAATATAATATTGTCTCATAGCTTAACTCCTATTAATTCAGTATAACTGATTTAAACAAATTAGTGCAAGCATATCTACCGGGATATATAATAAGTCCGGAATATCCATTGCACGGGGTATTTATACGTGATATATAAAACTGTATGGAATTATATACATTAATTGAAAACACGTCCTCCCGGCAGGATATAAAAGCCGAACACGGCTTGAGTCTTTATCTGGAAACCGGAAACTGCCACATTTTGTTCGATACCGGACAATCTGGGGCTTTTGCAGACAACGCCCGGAAAATGGATATTGATTTGACAACAATTGATATCTGCATTATTTCCCACGGACACTATGATCATGGAGGCGGCATCCGACGTTTCCTGTCGGAAAATACAACAGCTCCGGTTTATATCAATGAATACGGATTCCAGCCGTGTTTTTCCGGAACAGAAAAATATATCGGTCTAGATCAGGAACTCCTGCAAACAGACAGAATAATACTGGTACCCGGAAATATGCACCTCAGCAAAAAAATCACTCTATGCACAATGCCGGATATTTCAGAGCCAGTCCATAGTCAGACAGATAACAGATTGTACACAGTATACAACGGGTCCCTTATTCCTGATTCATTCCGTCATGAGCAGTATCTGTTAATACAGGAAAATACAAAGCGGATACTGTTATCCGGGTGTGCCCACAAAGGAATTATAAATATAATGGAATATTTTAAACCCGACATCATGATCGGCGGATTTCATTTTATGAAAACACCGCTTAATAAAGCCGGGATCTGGAATATACAACAGGCTGCAAAAAAATTATGCAGCTATCATACACAGTTCTACACCGGACACTGCACGGGAACAGAACATTTCAAACTACTGCAGGAAATCATGGGCAATTCAATACACTACCTTTCCGGAGGAACCCATATTTCCGTATAACTGCAGCCGAAGGTTATTTCAACAAATCAAGCTCACTGGAAGACAACTCCCGGTATTGCCCGGTTTCAAGGGATGGATCCAGCTCCAGATTTCCTATTGCAGTACGCCGCAAGTATGAAACTTCGTTGCCGGCAGCCGCGAACATCCGTTTAACCTGATGATACCGACCTTCTGTAATAACCAGCTGGGCAGTACAACCATCAAGCCATGTTAATCCGGCCGGTTTACAGTCGTACTCTCCATCATCACCGTCAGCGTCAATATGCACACCGTCAGAAAACCGCCGGGTAATAAGCAACTGGGATTCCACAGGTACTTCATCCCTGAGCCGCACATAATACGTCTTAGGAACATGAGTTTTTGGAGATGTAAGCCGGTGTGTCAAAGCTCCGTCAGTAGTCAGCAGCAACAATCCTTCTGTATCAAGATCCAGCCTTCCTACCATATGAAGTTCACCGCCGGGCAGATGTGCCCGGTACCGGCTGTCCAGCAAATCAAACACGGTGTTACGAAAACCGTCCCGGGAAGAACAGACAACACCGGCAGGCTTATTCAGCATCAAATAAACATACTGCCGCAACGGAACAGTTTCCCCATCAACAGATATTATTGAAAATTCCGGATCAATGTGCGTATCGGGACTGCAGCATACATCTCCATCCACAACAACAACTCCGGAATGCAATAATTTGCGCACTTCTTTACGGGTTCCGTACCCGTGGTTAGACAGTATTTTATCAATCCGCTCTGTTTTCATCAGTTATTTTCGCTGCTCAATCGGAACAAAAACCCGGGGCTCCAGAACATTTTTATATGCAGGACGGTAAATTCTACCACCACTGATAACTTCTTCTACCCGGTGTGCGGTCCATCCGGCAATACGGGATATAGCAAAAATTGGCGTATATAATTCCCGCGGAATATTCAGCATGGTATACACAAATCCAGAGTAAAAATCCACATTCGTACAGATTTTCTTATCGCCTTTTTTCTCTTCGGCAAGAACTTCCGGAGCAAGTTCTTCGATAGCCCGGTAGAGGTTATATTCCACCATCATACCTTTTTCCTGTGCAAGTTCTGCAGCTTTGTCCCGTAACAGAATGGCACGGGGATCGGAAATAGTATAAACAGCGTGTCCCTGTCCGTAAATCAGTCCGGTGTGATCAAATACTTCCTTGCGGACAATCCGACGCAAATACTGCCGGATTTCGTCCCGGTCATCCCAATGACGGACATTTGCTTTTATATCATCCATCATTTCCATAACCTTCATATTGGCGCCTCCGTGCCGGCGTCCTTTCAGAGATCCCACTGCAGCCGCAATAGCCGAATAGGTATCCGTATCTGTGGATGATACAACATGTATTGAAAACGTTGAGTTATTTCCTCCCCCATGTTCCGCATGGAGAATCAGTGCCAGATCCAGCACTTCTGCTTCCAGCAGAGAATATTGCTTATCAGGACGGATTAACCGCAGGAAATTCTCTGCTGTAGATAACTCCGGTACAGGATTATGGATATACATACTTTTCCCATCATAATAACGGCGCTTTGCCTGGTACGCATATGCAGCAAATGTGGAAAAGCGGGCTATCAAATCAATACACTGCCGCAAAATATTTGCCACGCCGGGTTCTTCTGCCTGGGAATCATAGGAATAACTGGCAAGCACACTCCGGGCAAGTTTGTTCATAATATCCGGAGACGGAGCCTTCATAATCATATCTTCTGTGAAATTCTCCGGCAGAACCCGGCGGGAACCTAAATAAGACTTAAATTCATCCAACTGGCGGCGGTTCGGCAGTTCACCGAACAGAAGAAGATATACCGTCTGTTCAAATCCGAATTCCTTGTGGGTCGCCGTATCCTTTATTAAATCTTCCACGTCATATCCCCGGTATATCAGCTTACCGGGTACTGCTATTTTTTCACCGTTTATAACATCGTAACCGATAACGTCACCGATCTGGGTCAATCCAACAAGAACACCCCGTCCATCAGCATACCGCAAGCCTCGTTTTACATCATAGGTCTGATACAAAGACGGATTTATCGGGTCATTTAATTCTGTCAGCAGTGCCAGTTTTTGTACTATGAGATTTTCAAAACAATCAGACACAGTAACCTCCGGTGTATACATTTTCACATTTGATTCTATATTTCAGCAGATAACAGCAGACATTCCTGTTTACTGCATTTTATGAAGTCATTATACAGAAAACACCTGGAGACGTCAAATTTCAGCAGAAAAAAATAACGCTTCCTATACCTGTCGAGCGGCTGTCTGAAACAATACTTGCTCAGCCCGGATCATGTGGTCCGGTAACGCAATGCTGAATGTCCTGTTCTTACCGTTAACCGGCACAGTAAGCCTGACGGCGGCAAGCTGCAACTGCCTGATTCCAAAACACCGCTTCAGCAACCGGTTCCAGGGGAAACAGCCATATTTATCATCAGCAACAATAGGACACCCCGCACCAGCAAGATGAATCCTTATCTGATGCATCCGGCCGGTACCGAGAGTCAATTCCAACAGGGAAACTGTCAATTCATGACCGTTCCCCGGTATACCGGATGCCCCTGACGCGGTCTTTAATACTGCAGACTGTATTCCATCCGGTGGAACAGCACCGCATGGAATCCGAGCGGTCTTTATGACATGGTATTTTGTCAACGCCGGTTTCCTGTTGCTGCCCTTTCCCACCGGCTCAGAAAAAATACCGGAAAAACCCGGTTTCCATCCCGTGATTCCGGGTGGGATGCCAACACAAACAGCTGTATACTGTTTGACCGCAGCACCAGAAGAAATCACCCCTGTCCATTTTCCGGCAGCCCGGGAATTTTTTGCAACAATAAGGATACCGGCAGTGTCTTTATCAAGCCGGTGTACCGGATAAACTTTACAGCCGGTCTGTACCGCAAGAATCTCATCCAGTGGATGCTTTACCTGTTCCCCACCTTGTACCGCAAGACCGGCAGGTTTATTCACCACTAAAATTTCACTATTTTCATATAATACCGGTAGCACTTTCATGCAGAAGAGTATAAACTGTTCTATATAATACAGCAAGACGTTAATATACAATCGTATTCCGGGAGGCAATATGACTGTCATAACAAAAAATATCAAAATTATATGCTGCATCACCTTGGGTATTTTTTTCTGGGTGCTGCCGTGCCCGCCGGTTTACGGAGAATACGTCGGGTCAGAAACCTACGGATATACATTGGATCTGCCGGAAGGTTTTGTTCTGACAGCGTCTTCGGGAAACGGCAGCGGCTACCAGCTGGAACATACTTTCTATCCAGTCGATATAGTGTTACGGATTTACGATGCGGCAACCTACGAATCTGCAGAAAAGGCAATGAACAGCACCCTGATTAAATTATCAGCCTCCGCAGAAACATCAACCGTATCATGGCGCAATACAGAGTCCGTTATCAGCTTGTTTTCCATGACGATTCCCGGAACCTATATCCCGTGCAAGGGATGGGGAATTTGCATTCCGCTGCCGGAAGAAAAAGGCTTTTTTACCATGCTGGCATACGCCGAAGACAGAGGCAATGCCCCTGACAGTCCGTTTTTTCTGTATGAACCGTTGATACTATCCGCTTTGGATGCCGTGCACATTGACCGGGGCAGTTTTTATTCTAGCGGCCCGGTTACTACTTTTGCCTTTCCTTCCGATGATGAAATTCCGGTTACATTGGACATCAATTCCGTACCGATAGAAACAACAATCTGCGCATCAGATACGGAAGCTGCGCAATTTCTTATTGAACGGGAATTTTTTGTGTTAAAGCTGTTTGCAGATACACCGCTTTGGGCAGAAGCCTGGCAACGGTATTACCGGCAGATTTACCGGGATTCATACGGTAGATTGAAAAAACCGGCGTTTGACATTTATGCGGCCCTGTACGGACAGCTTCAGGGAGAAACAACCGCCGACAAGCGCAAAGCCCTGCTCAGTACCTTACTGCACTGGACACAACAAATGCCCTATGAACGGAGCACCGAAACGGGTGATTTTGCCCCGTTACCGGCAGTGCTTACCGGACAAAGCGGCTCTGACTGTGACAGCCGGGCACTGCTACTTGCAATCCTACTGAAACAGATGAATTTTGACACGGTGCTGTTTATTTCACCCGTATACAGTCATGCATTGCTGGGAGTCGCAGCAAACGGAATGAAGGGAGCCCGCATAGCGGTGAACGGTACCGATTACCTGCTGTCTGAAACAACTGCATCCGTTGAGCCGGGCTTGGTTGCCGAAGATATAGCGGTGACAGAAAACTGGATGCCGGTGGTGTTCCCGTAATACCACCGCCCCGCACCGGCAATGGAGCCGGTTTTCAGGGAACGGCTGATTTTTGACCGGTTATTCCGGAAACACTGATGCGGTTTAACAGGATGCCATCAGCCGGGCGTATTTTTCTGCCAGCTTCCGGGCTTTTTCCGCAGCAAGTCCCCGGTAACGGGCAGGATCTGCAAAAAATCCTGCGGGATCTGCAACACCGAGTTTTTCCAGTTGTGCGGTAATCTTTTCAAACACATCGGTATGTTTCACCAATATTTCATAAAAGGATGCGCCTGTCTGCTCCGCTTCCAGAGTGATTTTCCGGATAACTTCGTGTCCGTCAGAAACCCCGGCTTCGGCAAGAAGGATATATGCCGGCTCTGCAAGAACCCCTCCTTTAACCTTACCTCCGGCAACTGCAAGATTATGTGCCATGTTGTTCCGGTCAGCCTGTAAACCGGTAACCACACTTTTCATGCGGGCAACCGCAAGGGCAAATCCGGCAAGGTAATCTGCAACAAACCGCTGGCTGGCAGAATTGGTTAAATCCCGCTGGTGTTCCGAAATTTGATCCATAAAGAAAGTCATCACCCGGGGAGCAAATGCTTTCCACAACGATTTTACATGCTCGCTGTTCCAAGGATTCCGCTTTTGAGGCATAGTAGAAGAACCGACCTGCGTGGAACTAAAATATTCGAATACTTCTCCAATCTCAGAACGTTGAAGGTTCCTCAAGTCATCGGCAAGGTTCGCAATCACCCCGAATGCCACATTGCATTCCAGCAGCAACCGCAGGAGATATTCCGGTTCAACCAGCTGTGTAGAATGCTCCGACGGTTCCAGCCCTAGGTATGACAAATACCGGCGCTCCAGTTCTTCGGGATCTTTAACAATCATTGAAGGACCATTATAGGCTCCCACCGGACCGGCAAGTTTACCCTTCAACATTTTTGAGCGGTTTTCTATTTCCAGAATGGACTTTCCCAATCGGGATACATATTCAGCAACAGCAAAACCGAACGTAATCGGAACGGCATGCTGGCCGTGAGTACGCCCAACCTGGGGCGTTTCCGCTTCCGCAGCAGCAATATCACATAATTTTGTTTCAAGTTCCCGTAGCAAAGGCAGTATCACCTGCCGGATGCAATCCCGTACCCGCACTGATAACGCAGTATCCAGAATATCCACACTAGTAGCACCCAGATGAACCAGCGGTGCCACCGGTGCAGGAACCATAGTTTTCATAACATTTACTAATGCGCGGATATTATGATGTGTCTTTTCTTCTTCAGCATAAACGGCAGCCGGATCAATGGAATCCGCAACAGCATCCAGCTCTTTTTCCAATTGCGGGGTCAATTCTCCGCGGATGGAAAGATGGGCCTTTATCAATGCTGTCTCTGCCCGGGCACAGGATAAAACCGCAGCCTGTTCAGAAATATGAGATGACAAAGCATCAAAAACAGACGCTTCCGATAATGAATACCGGTGATCTACCGGCGATATATTCAAAAAAATATTACGAGTTTCCATAAGAGCAGTATAAAGAAAACAACCGGACATTTCAACTCACCGGACCGGTGCGGATTATCTGAACCGGAAACAGATATATAACTTGAAACAAAACATTATTTGTGTTATACTAATAACACTTTTAGCTAAGGGTTCATAGCTCATCTGGATAGAGCAACTGCCTTCTAAGCAGTAGGTAGGGGGTTCGAGTCCCTCTGGACCCGCTCAGCACGGGATGTAGCGCAGCTGGTAGCGCGCCTGCTTTGGGAGCAGGATGTCGCAGGTTCAAATCCTGTCATCCCGATTCAATCATGTGCATGGGATAGTTATATGCACATACCATAAGAAGCGGCTATTGGATTATTATGGCAGGATTTTCATGCCGGCTTTTGGTCGCAGTTCATATAATTCAGATGACGGAACACAGTGACCAATACGTAATTACAACATAATGCCGGAATTATACAAACTTGACGTTGAACGTCAATCAAAAAAATGATCTTACCCTTAAAAGATATTCAGTCAACAGTCAGTACGCAAATATAAAAAGTCCAGAAAAGATAAACACAGACAGAAAGCAGTTGGTTTCATCAAAAAAAGACCGGTTAAACAACTCATTTAACCGGTCTTTTTTAGTCTGAAAAAATTTATAATTTGAAACCTGCGGTAATATTATGCAGAATACTGATTGCAGACTTGTTATCATTTGATTCGTGGGAAATATTTTCCACCGAGTTATTGATATCTTCTACTGCACGGGAAACCTGACGGGACATTTCCTGTACTTGTTGAGAGATCCGCGCGACCCGGTTCATTTCCTGAAGAATTGTTTCAGATCCGCTGTTCATTTCTGTAGCACTATCCCGTACACGAACTGTAATATCCGAGATGCTCTGCAGTGCTTCCAGAACCTGTTTACTACCTTCGTTCTGTTCCTGCATTGCTAAAGAAATCTGATCAGTCAACATACCAACATCATCAATTTGTGATACCACAATGTCGAATGAAGAACCGGCTTTTTTGGATGCAGTAACAATATTATCAATAGCAGACACGATACCCTGCAATTCACTGGCAATAGCTTTTGACTGCTGGGATGAATCTTCTGCAAGTTTCCTGATTTCATCTGCTACAACTGAAAATCCCCGGCCTGCATCACCAGCATGGGCAGCCTCAATTGCTGCATTCATAGCCAAAAGATTTGTCTGACTTGCAATTGAATTGATAACTTCATTTGCTTCAAGCAGATGGGAAGACATACCGGCAACCGATGTAACAAGTTCCTCAACTGTATTAATATTCTGGTTCCCTTCAACAGAAGAATCTTTCAGATTTTTAAAACTGTCTGTTGCCTTTTTCAAGTTTGCAGAAATCGAATTAATATTCGATACCATCTGCTGGATTGCAGCAGAAGATTCGGTTAGTGCTGCAGACTGGTTTTCAATCTGATCTGTTAATGACCCGATATTGCGGGTAATTTCCTGCACCGTCGCAGATGTTTCTGTAACAGAAGCACTTTGCTCCTCCGTCTGGAAATTCAAATCAGAAATATTATTCCCGATAGAAGAAACATCTTCCTGAATATGAACTGTATGTTCTTCCAGTTTATTTGATATTTCCTGCATTGCCGTTGACCGGTTGCTGATATTCTGCATAATGCCGTGTAGATTCTCCACAAATTGGTTAAAGTATCTGCCTAAATCGGCAACTTCATCTTTTCCACGCACTTCCAGACGAACTGTCAAATCCCCATTTCCGTTTGCAATATCATGAAGTGAAGCCGCTGTCCGGGATACCGGCTTTGCAATACTGGCACCGATGATTAACGCACCGATAAATAATACTATTGAGACAACTACAATAAGAATAATAGTTTGCATAAGCAGAACTGTAGCTGTTTGATATACAACACTTTCCGGTACACTCAAATATAATGAAAAAGGAGTATTAT
>CALXOI010000082.1 GCA_944389965.1 uncultured Treponema sp. | reverse complement strand
CAGCTCATTCCAAATGCAGAAACCGCACCCGATAAAAAATACGGAATACAAGAAGGAACATATACCCGGAACACTACCTGACTCCGGGAAAACCCGTATACTACCGCACAATCCCGGAGTTTCTGGTCAACATGAGCGATACCTGCTTCAACAGATGAAACCATAACAGGAAGTCCCATCAGGACAGAAACAAATACCGGAACCAATGATGTACCAAACCAAAATAGTGCCAGTAAAATGAACGAAACCACCGGAGTTGCCCTGACAACTGCCAAAGGAAAATCCAGAAGAGCTTTGACCGTACGGTTTATTCCGCAGGCAGCACCGGTCAACGTTCCGACAAGTACGGTAACCGCAAATGCCGATATACTGCGTAACGAAGTGGCACCAATATGCTGCCAAAATACCGGATCAACAATATTGCGGATTAAGGCAGTCCCTGTTTCTCCCGGAGTTGGCAGAATCAGCGGAGCATCAATCTGTTCCGCCGCAATATACCAGATAAACAACAGTAATCCGCAGGAAAACAGACCTGCTGCCAGACCGGAAAAAACAGAGTCCCGCTTCATCAGTCAAAGTAAAAACCGTCATCCGGCAGACTGCCGCCTACCGCATCCGGCGCAAAATTCAAGAATATGGTAAACAGATTTTCCAGTGCGGGTTTTGCCTCCCGTGCCGGCTGATATACATACGCCGCATTGGGAATCACCCGGGCGGCAACTGGAGCCAGCAGTCCCAGGGTGTGTTTCTGAACCAGAACCCCTGCTTTTTCAGGATTTGCATTTGTCCAGTCCACCGCAGCCCGGTATGAATCAAGATACCAGCGTACCAGTTCCGGATACTGCCGGGCAAATTCTGCCCTGATAACAACAACCGTCATAGGATAATTTTCTGTACCTTCTGCAGCTTCCACCGCAGCAAATTCCTGCTGTATATCAATTGCCCGGAAAATTGAAGAATCCTTAGAAGCAGCAACCGTGGAAAACGGTTCCGGAACAACCGCATAGTTTATTTTACCGGATATTATTGCGGCAGGAATTTCCGCAGTAGGGATGGAAAAATCCAGTGCGACACTTTCTTCGTCAGGTACCGTACCGGCAGGTGCAACAGAAATGCCCCATGCAGCCAACAGATACCGGAACATATACTCGGGGGTAGCCCCCTGCCCTGCTATGGAAACTGTTTTTCCTTTTAAATCTTCCAAGGTTCTTATTCCGGTATCCCGGGTTATGAGGCTCAACATTCCATTGCCGACAACGGCACCGACAACGATGGCACCATTATTTTTTGTGTACACTTTGGCTGCAACATTCGGCGGCAGAATACCAATATCAACTTCGCCTTTCAATAACTTGGGCAACAAAACATCAGCTGCAGCCGCTATTTCAAAAGAAATTGAAGCCCCTGCTAAGGCTGGCGGATTTTCAAACAAATATGCCATCGGAATGCCACTAGGACCGTTCAACGCAGCCGCCCGGACTGATACACCTTCATAGGGTAGTCCCGGTTCCTCCGATTCCGGCACAGATGTATCTACGGATTCTTCAACCGGCTGGACGGAGATTACCTGTACAGCAGAATCCGGCGGAACAGACTCCGCGTCTTTTTTTCCTCCGGCAACTGCAGAACCGGCAGTAATCAACATTAATACAAAACACACTGAAAGTAATTTATGTTTAAACCACATGATATTCCTCCTGAAATCACAATCTATTTTCTTTGTAAACTTCTGAAATAATCTGTAAACCCCTGCGGACTTCCTCCGGATCACCGGAGTAATTAAGTCTCAGGCATTTGTCAAAATGACCGGCACATTCCCGGGCAGGATTCTCCACACCAAAAAAGAATTGTTCTCCGGGAACAGTAACCACACCCCGGTCTTTCAGCAACCGGTACAATTCCCGGGAAGGGATAGCACAGTCTTTCAACATAAGCCAGAGGAAAATAGCCCCTTCACTCCGGTGCACTGCATACTCGCTGCCATGAAAGAATTCATGAATCCATGCCTGTGCCCGGACAGATCGCTGCTGATAGAACGGCCGTACATATTCTCTAGCCGTTTTTACGATTTCTCCCGATAAAATACACCGTTCTGCAATAGCTTGCCCCAATGAACCGGACGCCAAAGCAACAACAGCATTCAAATTTGACAACGCCTTAACTATCTGCGGATCTGCGATAATAATACCTGTCCTCAATGACGGCAAACCGATTTTTGACAGGCTCATAGACAATACTACGTGATCATCCCAGTAAGGGGCAGCATCGTCAATAAAAACAATATCCGGAAACGGAAGACCATATGCATTATCCACAAACAGAGGAATATTATACTGAGCAGCAAGACCGGCAAGCCGCTTGATTTCGGCATCCGTCAAAACATTACCGGAAGGATTTGTCGGGCGGGATACGCACAGAGCGCCGGTATCAGTATGGGCAGCAAGGTATGATTCCAGACGTTCAAAATCAATGTGATACTTAAACGTATGATCTTCAAAAAAATCACACCGGGCAGGTATAGCGGCAAAAATATCCGGTTCCAAGCCTTGATCTGCATAGCCGATATACTCAGGAACAAGCGGAAGTAGTATTTTTTTCCGGCAGATTTTTCCTCCGGAAGAAAAAGTTCCTGAAAACAAATTGAACAGGTAGAAAAAAGCAGACTGGCTGCCGTTTGTTACCGCAATATTTTCTGGCCGGACATTCCAGCCGTATGTCCGGGATAAAAATTCTGCTACAGCTTCAATAAACTGAATCCGTCCCTGCGGCGCATCATACTGGGATATTAACTGCTCAAATAAATCCCCATCAGCCATAATCCGTTCCATTTCACGGCGGTACAATGCTTCAGTTTCTGGAACACGGGCCGGATTCCCTCCTCCCAACCGGTATGGAGTCACGCCAGCTGGCAACGGCCGTCCAAGATCATCCATCAGCTGAAGAATACCGGATTTTCCTGCCAGCTTTTCACCAAAATCAGAAAAAATATATTGAGATTCCATATGCATTACTACTCAGCGTTGCGGGCTGCACATGCCTGTTTGTATTCCGCAGCAGTAACGGAAAATAAGTCTACATCAGGCGAAGCTTCCAGCATAGTAACCTGACCGTGAAAATTTACATTGTCATCGATCCGCAGCCGGGCGGTTGTAATATCACCCGTGATTTTACTTCCGGAACACAGTTCTACTTTTGATGCCGCTGTTACATTGCCGGTAACAGCACCGGCAATCAGAATAGAATCCGCAGACATTGAACTGACGTTACAGACACCGTTTTTGTCTATTTTCAGATTCCCTGAAGCTTTGATTGTACCGTCAAATTTACCGGTAATAACAAGATTGTCTGTAAATTCAATCATACCGGAAAATTCTGTTTCCTGTCCAAGAACAGTAATATTTCCTTCTTTCATGGTAAATGAATACATGTATCTGTCACCTCTCAAAAAGCAACCGTATTTTACCACAATATGCGGTGTATGTCAGCACAATCGTTATTTTTTTCTACAAATACGGATGATAATACCCAGCAGAATCAGAATACCCGCTGCCGCCGCAAAAAGGATTCCGGTGTAATCACCGAGTACTGTGTATACTGTTGCCTGAAAATCCTCACGTACCGGAACAGATTCCACCAGATAGGTCTCTGAAAACGGTTCTGCCATAGCAACAATCCGTCCGTTGGGATCGATCACACACGTCTGCCCGGTTGCTGTAGCCCGGACTGCCGGAACCCGGTTTTCAATAGTACGGAAAACAGCCATAGATAAATGCTGGTACTGACAGGCTAGACTTTTTGACCACGCATCATTGGAAAGGTTCACAAAAGCATTCGCACCTGCATTTACAAACCGCCGGCCTACAAAACCAAACGTATCTTCAAAACAAATGGGAGTACTGAATCTGAGCCCTTCAATATCAAATACAACCGGTTCGGTTCCCGGTTCCCACATATGGGTATCACCGTTCAACAACATCTGATAAAGGGTAGGAAACTGCTTATCAAAAGGAAAATATTCTGTAAAAGGAACCAGTTTCATTTTTGCGTAAACTTCCGGTTCCGGCGGAATAACATTTTCTCCCGGCCGGAACAGAAGCACAGCATTATAATCTACAACACCATAAGATCCTTCCCGGGTAAAACCGTCAACGCCATGATCGTTACCGATTACAAACGGAACAGGCGCAGAATCAAGATATTGCAGCAGTTTATCGACCAGTTCATACTTATCCCGTTCATACCGGTGCCGGTGATGCCAGGTTATCCGGGGAACAAATGCAGTTTCCGGCCATACAACGAAATCAATGTCAGGACGGGCAGCCAATGCCTCATCAGAAAGCCGGATCAATGTATTCAAATCCCGGCGGTATGCAGCAGTACCACCGACCCAAGGATCGGAATTCTGTTGTATCAAAGCGACCGTTACTTTTTTGTCAGCGGAATAATCAACCGGGGCAACAAACCCGTATACCAGATTTGCAACCAGTACTGCTGCCCAGATACCTGCCGATACAATATGCCGGCAGAATGCTCCGGGAACCGCCGCAAAAAAACGACGGAACGTTGTTTTTCCAGTCACACGCCATACATCAACCAGCACGGCTGTAATCCATGCAGACGGAAACGTAATCAGTGCATTTATGCCCCATACCCCTACAATATCCGCAGACTGAATCATCGGCAACCAACGCCAGTGGGAATAAGCCATAACTCCGTAATGGAATCCTGAGAATCCCAAGGTTTTTATGTAATCGTATGCACACCATACAATCCACTGAACCAGCCAGCCGTACTTCGGAAACAGTGAAGCGGCGGCTTTCAACAGGGGAAATGTCAGCATTAAATATAACCCGTACATTGCAGAAATTACAAATATACCGAGGGGATGGAACGTTGCCAGCCAATAAGTAAACAAACAGTAGGAACCGATGCCGTAAAACAGTCCGCACAGCCATACAGTTTTCCATGACACAAACCGAACCAGTAAAAAAACCGGCAAAAATGCAATGTATGCAAGAACCGGCAACCCGTTTACGGTAAATAAATTTGGCTGTGGTAACGCAAAGAAGAAAACAGAAACTCCCAGAAGTAAAAGACAAAGATAAAAACGCTGAAAAAGTGAAAATCCTGGTAATTTAGAATCCCGTACCATAATACTGCTTCTCCTTTCAATAATTATGCACAACTATACCGGATAAAACATTACCACAAAATGAGGAGCTACAGATCCGCAGGAAACCTATGTCTTGTCTGTTACCGGTAAATCCCAGACAGCTTTCTTCAGTTCCTGTCCGGAACGGAATGCTACAATGAAATGCGGAGGAACAGACAATTTTTCACCGGTTTTAGGATTTCTTGCTTTTTTCCGCTCTTTTCGCAGTCTCAGTTCGAAAGTTCCGAATCCGCGGAGTTCTATTGTCGCCCCTGATTTCAAAGACGTTTTTAATTGATCCAACATTGATTCAAATACATTTTGTATTGCACGCTTCTCATAGCCAGTCTCATTACGGATAGCATCTATAATATCATACTTTGTAACTTTTTTCGATTGCATAAAAAATCCCTTGTTTCCAACTAATCACTTATATAATTAGAAAACAAGATAAGGGACACTACTGACAGCAGCATCCCATACCAAACAACTTATTTTGCAGCAGCCGTTCCGAATGAAACATTATACAGTTTCATCATCCGGGATTTTTTGCGCGAAACAGAATTCTTTGATAAAATACCCTTACCGGCAGCAGTGTCCAGTTCTTTAACCAGTGCTTTTAAAAGCTCTGCAGCACGGGTGGCATCTTTAGCCTGAACAGCTTCTACATATTTTCTGGCACTGGTACGTGCAGAACTTTTTGCTGCTTTGTTGCGCAGACGGCGTACTTCACTCTGCTTATGTCTTTTTTCTGCAGATGATTTTTTTACAGCCAAAAGGAACCCCCAAAACATCCATATATATTATTTTATATTGTAAATTTTTTATTTACAATATAATCATGTTACCAAACCGTGTTGACTTAGTCAAGCGTCGTCAACAAACCTTCGGGGGTGCAGCACCAGTTATGCAGCCCCCCAAGAAAATCAACAACGCTCTAACTTTAATGTTTTTGTTGTCAGATCACAAACTTCTGCTGGTCCATAGTACTGGATTGCACCAGGGAACAAATAGGAAGTCTGCACTGCCCATTCGTCCCGGTGTGCAGCAAATTCCCGGAATGGTTTCCCATCTAGTTCCACAAGAGCTTTCCGGATAACCGGTTTCTTTGTACCATGCCGCTGTTCCATGTTCATCATCATGGTAAGCGGGATACCACCGGCAGTCCATTCAGCGGCAGGAGCCGTCAGATTACGGACAGAAGACAGGTAACCGGTAACACCACTGGCAATCAACAGAAATGCGGTGTAGCCAAGCGCATAGCAATAGTCTGCATCAAAATTGGACGGGAATGCACAACGTCCTTCATAACCAAAGAAGTGAGTGTAGGCACTGAATTTACCGGTATAGGAACCGTCTTTTTTCATTGCAGCCAAACGGGATTCAACCATTGAAACTAATAGTTTTTCAGTTTCAATACGTGAAACCTGAACATTTCCATGGGGATCCCGGTCTGCCAGGAACTGGGCGGCAATAGTATCTGGAAGGGAATCAAACGTGTCATAAGAGGCAGCGGTTAAATTTGATTTGAGCCATGATTTTTTTGCAGCAAAATCAGAAAGGGCATTAAATGCAGCTTCATTTTTTGCCATTGTATCATTCAATTCTGCAATCAAAGATTTCATTTCAGGGATAAATTCTACCAGTCCTTCGGGAATCAGCACCAATCCGAAATTTTCTTTGTTTGCAGCCCGTTTTGCAATCACAGAACAGATTGAATCAGTAATCTGGCGCAATGTCATTTTCTTTGCTTCCACTTCTTCTGAAATCAGGCAGATATTAGGCTGGGTCTGGAGAGCACACTCCAGTGCAATGTGGCTGGCAGAGCGTCCCATGAGTTTGATAAAATGCCAGTACTTTTTCGCACTGTTTGCATCCCGTCCGATATTTCCAATCAGTTCGGAATATGTTTTACAAGCTGTGTCAAAACCGAAACTTGTTTCAATCTGTTCATTTTTCAAGTCACCGTCAATAGTTTTAGGAACACCGATGACCCGTGTCTTTTTTCCCAGCTGGGAAAAACGTTCTGCAAGCAATGCCGCGTTTGTATTTGAATCATCCCCGCCAATAATAACGATTGCATCCAGATCGAGCTTTTCCGCAGTCGCCACGGAAGCGGCATACTGTTCCGGAGTTTCAATTTTTGTCCGGCCGGAACCAATCATATCAAAACCACCGGTATTGCGGTACTCATCCATGAACGCATCGGTAATTTCTACATATTCACCGTCAATCAAACCGGACGGTCCACCGGTAAAACCGAATACAACGGAATCCTTGTTGCCTTTCTTAATACCGTCATATAGTCCGGCAATAACATTGTGGCCACCGGGTGCCTGTCCGCCGGAAAGAATAATTCCTACCCGGAGCTTTTTCCCCGCGTCCGCATTGACACCTTTTTTGAATACGGCTTCCGGTTTCCCGTACGTATTTTTAAACAGGGATTCAAGTTCTGCCTGATCTGCTACGGCAGATGTCGGTTTTCCGAATTCAACAGCGATACTGCCCGGTTCATTATCTGCAAGAACAGACGGCAGTTTTGGTTTGTACGCATAGCGTGCTTTCTGTAATGGGGATACAGCTTTCATAGTAACTCCTCGATAACCGCTTCAAAAAGCGGAAATAATAACACATGAATGCAAGTAGTGTACAATATTCAACCGGATTAGACAAGTTCTTCCCGCCATACCAGGCGAGCCGTTTCCTGCATCCGGTGAATCTGCAAACAAGCAGGAAATATCCCTGAATTCCCGGTATCCGGTTTGCCGGATGTTATCTGCCTGACAATCAGTTTGAATATCCTGCAACCGGAATCCTGACAACAAAACAGGACCCACTCCCCTTCTGGGAAAAAACATCAATATTCCATCCGAAAGAATCAAGAATGCTTTTTACTACCGTCAATCCTAAACCGCTACCTTCTTCCCGGCGAGAATTGCTGCCTTTGAAAAATAAATCAAAAATATACGGCAGATCATCCTGAGCAATACCGATACCCGTATCTGAAACCGATATACACAATTCTTTTTCATATATAAAAGCAGCAAAATCTATAAATCCGTTTTGTCCCGTATACCGCAATGCATTACCGGACAGATTTTCCAGAACACGAACCAACAGTTTTTCATCTGCTTCTATCTGCGTACCAGTCGGAATATCAATAAAACCGGTGACATTTTTCTGCAGAAGAATTCCGTCCGATTGCAACCGGTGGTAACAATCAGTCAGCAGATGATATATATTTATCAGCTTAACCTGTTTATTCCATTCCTGAGTGTTCAGTTTAACAAAGTTAATCAAATCTTCTATCATTCCGTCAAGCTGCTGGGACTTTTGACAGATAATCTCCAAGGAAGAATTCATCAGTTCTGTGTTATCAATCATTCCATCGGAAATAGCTTCTGCATAACCTTTGATAAGGGCAATAGGTGTCCGTAAATCATGGCTGATTCCCATAATAAAACGGGATTTCCTGAACTGATCATCTCTCAGCGCTTTACGCATTTTATTGATAGAAGAACTTAGGGAGGTAATTTCATTACTGCCTTTCAAATCAAGTTCTAAATCAAATTCCCCGTCTGCAATACGTCTCGTTCCTGATTCTAGTGCCAGTACTGATTTTGTAATTGAGCGGAGGATAAGGAATACCATAACAGCACAAAACGTGAATATCAAAAATAAAATGACGCCACCGCCCCAAAATATATCCTTATAAAAAGACGGCTTCTTTTTCTGTACTTGGGCGAAACGGGTTACTACCACCAATGACGACTCCATATCATTGATAGGAAAATCAATCTGATATACATAATTACCCTGACCAGTCAAAATCAGATGGATTAAATCTTCCCCTGACAAAATACTGCCGGGAGGAATTTCCGGTATAGCTGAAAAAACAACATTGTTGTTTCTGTCAATAACTGCACAACGGAGATTTTTTGGCGAATGCTCTATGTATGCCTGTACTTTCAACCAATCCTGCTCGGAGATATGTTCCTTGGAAAAAAGTTCATCATATCCCGGAGCAAACATCCGTTCCGGTGCATCAAAATACCGGACTAAACCTATAAAAATAAAAAAGAGAACCGGTATTCCTAAAATACCTGATAATAAAAAATAAACCTGACTTTTGATTTTCATTGCGGTATGTTGAATTTGTATCCCATTCCAAAAATAGTTTCAATATATCGGGGTGATGCACAGTCTTCTTCTATTTTTTTTCTCAGCCGTTGGATATACACCGCCACGGCTGTAAAATCGCCATACTGCCGCCCCCAGACATCCCGGTAAATCACATCAGGCGATAAAGGTTTGCCTGCATTTTTCACCAGGTATTCCAATACTCCGTATTCCTTTGCAGAAAGCGGAATCCGTATTTTTTTCCCGTTCTCCGCGCGGACTAATGTACAGCTATTGTAATCCAGCCGGAACGGACCAAATACGACAGAATTCGCACTGCTGTCTGATTCCGGTGAATCTTTTACCCGTCTCATCAGAGCCCGAACCCGGGCAGTGAGAACTCTAGGTGAAAACGGTTTTGTAACAAACTCATCTGCCCCGTACCCCAAGCCAGTGATAATATCTTCATCTGCATCTCTCGCAGAAACAATAATAACGGGAATATTACTCTTTTTCCGCAGGTAGCTTAAAAATTCAAAGCCATCCATCCCGGGAAGATTCAAATCAAGAATCAACAAATCAGGCTGCACCGCTTCGTACTGTTTTAGTGCGTCTTCTGCAGTCTCGCATTGCACCGTTTCCATACCTTCTTTCGACAAATACAGAGAAATAAGTGCTGACATTTCCGGAACATCTTCCACAATCAGTATCTTTGATTTCATACTGTCAGTTTACACACAAATGCCTGTTTGGGAATAACTTTGTAACGGTTAAAACAAAAAATTATAAAAAATTAATTTTTTATAAATAAAAAAAAAAAAAACTGCGTGGAATGATACTATTGCATTATATGTGTGTTAAAACAATATAATGTAAATTTGCAGCAGGAG
>CALXOI010000081.1 GCA_944389965.1 uncultured Treponema sp. | reverse complement strand
GGTGGAATTGGTAGACACGCTAGTTTCAGGTACTAGAGCTCGAAAGGGTGTGCAAGTTCAAGTCTTGTTCCGGGCAGAACCGCTGTTCTTACACAGCGGTTTTGAATATATGAAAAGTATGGAAGCGGGGTGTGTATATGCCAACGTATGAATATGAATGTAATTCGTGTGGAAAAAGATTTGAAGTTTTTCAAAAAATGTCAGAAGAGCCTGTGTCCAAATGTCCTGATTGTGGTGAAAAAGTACGCAGGATTTTGAGTGCTGGAATTGGTATTTCTTTTCAAGGTTCTGGGTTTTATGTAAATGATTCAAGTCCTGCTTCAGGCTGTGGACAATCATGTTCCAACTGTGTCCATTCCCATTCATAAAGATGCCATGAAAAATCAAAAGCCGCGTTTTTTCTGTGAAAATTGTAATGCTGAAGTAAAGCGCGACGCAAAATTCTGTTCGAAATGCGGACATTTTTTTGCATCAGTCCGCTGCCCTGTGTGTGGCAAAACCGGTAGTGCATCCGAGTTTAAAAATGGATGTCCGCAATGCGGATATGCAATGGGATCAGATACTGTACCGCAGAAACAACCGGCTGAACAGTTGTATAATAAAAAGCCGGTCGAAAAAGATGACCGGCTTCCATTGTGGATTTATATTATGACAATAACAGTTCTGCTTATTGTTATTGTTTCTTTAATTCTGTATCTTTAAATGCCAGCAGCAATGATGTATCGGTACCAGTCACTTCAAGACGGACACTTTTAATTCCATTTTTTGTTTTAAGAGCTGCATCATCAATCAAATCGCCTTTTGTAATATCAGTCAGAATCCGATCCGGATGAAACCGTAATATTTTCGGTGTCTGTTGTTCTGCAACTCCGGTACAGATTGTTCCGGTACGGGGATGTGTAAACAAAAGCTTTACCATTTCCGGTGATGCAGGTGAGGCCTGCATATCATGGTTAGTAATGGTTTCTGATAATTTCTGCAATTCTGACGGGTAAAATCCGTTAATACAACATGATATATGCAGCCGGCATAAATCCTGGTTTTCAAAAGACTCCGGCACAAGAAGTACTATAAGCGGTGTTTCTGTGCAAAACCCGATAATAAATTGTGCCAGTATTTTCCAGTGCCGGGGAAAATCAATTGCATTGATAACCACTAAATCTGGGTTGATTTCATCATAATTATCAATAGCTTTTAAAACCCACCGGTATGTCACTGTTTCAAATCCGGCCTGCCGTACTTCTGTTTCCAGTAAGACCGTCTCGTGGGGAGATTCAGACACAATCAACGCTTTCATTCTGTCCCCAAATTTTCTACAGCATAATCATATATCTGCCAGATACCATCCCGTTGCTGTACATAGTATGTATAACGTTTCTTCTCGTAAAAAGTATTGTATTTAAACCATTGGGTTGTGGTTACAGAACCTTCCGTTTGTGAATATACTGTTTTATCAATAGTAAAACGTTCCGGAATAGCAACAACGTCTGTATCAATGCGGGCTTGCATTAAATCAGCTTTATATGTTTCTATCATCCGGTTCCGTTCCGACGCAGAAGCGGTTCTGTATTTTCTGTTCCGTACCGGATCCCTTAGTAACATTTCTTCTATATTCATATAGAGAAAAAACTGATCCCATAATCCTCTTTGGCGGGCAATGATGGTTTGTTCAACGACTTGATCAGGGGGAATTGTTTCCGGTTGAAGAATTTCAGCTGTTACCGGTGCTACTGGTATTATGCTGGACGCTGCAGCACTTGGTGACGGTCTTATTTCCAAAATAATACTATTTGATTCAATAGCGTCGGAAAATTTTGATTTATAAAGCTCAGGATAAAATACAACATTCATGTAATACACAGCAGGATCTGTTATAGTAACATAATCCTTGAGGTTTTCTGTAAACGAATATTCTTCTCCTGCTTCCAATGATATTTCCCGGAAATATACAGTTTGCTGAGTCGTTCTTTTCCGGATGATAGAATCCGTAAGGGGAAGTTCCTTGTTTTTTACATCAACTACAGAAAAATCAAGACTGAACATACGGTCATCCGCCAGCTTGAACCGGAGGGTTTCTGTACCCCTGTTGGCAACCGTAATATGAACATAGATTGGATTATCTGATGCAGAGGAGGGGTAATACATTGTTCTATTGTAATATTGGGCTGTTACCTCCATATCCTGTGCATAGGACTGTGCAAACAAGGCAAAACCCGCTATAATAGCTGTCAGAATACGTTTCACTTTAATACTCCTGAATACGGATTACTACTGTACAATATGTTTAATTATACAAGTATACATTATATTATCGGACAAAAAACATGAATACCTTACCATCAAATTCTTTTCATCAACTGATTCGTAACTGGCCGGTATTAAAAAAAAGTGCTGAGGTCCTGGAAGATAAAGCTGCTTATCCGGTGGAGATTGAAGGACTGTCCGGCAGTCTTGTATCTTTTTTTGCCGGAGCATATTTCTTTTCCTGTGGAAATCCTGATGCTGACGCACTCTGTGTTGTTCAGAATGAGCGGGATGTACAGGATATGCAGATTAATTTAAAAACATTTTTCCCTGATGTGTGTGTTACTGTTTTTCCGTGGTGGGGGATTGTTCCATACCGGTCCGTTCCCCGGGGAGCTGCTGTATTCGGTGAACGGGCAGCTGTTCTTGCAAAAATGGCGGAAAAACGAATGCGGAAGCCGGTTATTCCGGATTCCGGAGAAAATGGAAACAGGGAAAAACACAGTGGATATGCATCCGGTACTGCTCAAAAATCCCGCGGCAGGCCAACGGCGGATTCTGTAAAAAATATTTATATCGTTACACAGCGTGCATTTCTGACGCCTGTTCCTCCCCCGGAATATATTCTGGAACATATTTTTACAATTCAGACGAGAACTTCCTTTAATCCGGCTGAAGTTGCGGCGAAACTGGCAGCTTTGGGATACATCCGTGTACCCCGGGTTACCGTTCACGGGGAATTTACCCTGCGGGGGGAAGTTTTAGATATTTTTTTACCAGGGGAAACCTATGCCCACCGGGTGGTGTTCGATTTTGATGCTGTAGAACAAATTAAAATTTTTGATGCGGAAACCCAAAATTCTGTTGGCACCTGTGAAAAGCTGCTGGTATACCCGATGAAAGAAATTATCTGGACAGAGGATGCCGTACATCTGCTGGAAACAAAACTCCGTTCTCTTCCGGAATATCAACCGGTAAAAACAAATGCCTTGGATGAGGGGAATGAAAGCGCTGCATCCCGGTATGCTGCAGCTATAGACAAACTGCTGGAAGAACTCTTGATTCAACACGAAAGTGAAGGGGAAGAGCTCTTTTATCACGAGTTATTTGACCGGTCATATAGTCTCCTGGATTATATTTCTCCAGAAACGCCTGTTTTTTATATTGATTATGACCGGCTCATTAATGCGCAGGAAAGTTTTGACCGTGAGTATATCGGGTTGTACCGTAAAAGCAGGGGAATCCAGCCGGTACCGGCTCCGGATAAAATCCTGTACAAATTTAATACATTGGCAATGTCCCATACGTACAGTTTGTTGTTCAGAACATTGCATACTAAATTGCGGGAAGATCAAAGCGGGTATACACACCTTAAATTTGAGACCGATCCCCCCCGGAGTTTTTTTGGTAATATTCAGTATTTAAAAGAATCTGTCGATGCATTGGTTTCGGACGACTGGAAAATTTATATTTATGCAGACAGCGAAAATCAAGGTCTCCGCATTCATGAACTATTGCGGGATTTTGTGACAGAGTCACTGTATATTATTCCTGAATCTCTATCATCCGGTTTCGGTATTCCTGAATTGAAAATTCTTGTTATTCAGGAAAATGAAATATTTGGCAGACGTAAATACATACCGAAATCTGTTAAGCATGTTAAGAGTGCTGTTATTGATACCTTTGTGGAATTGAATCCCGGGGATTATGTTGTTCATGTAAACTACGGTATCGGACTGTTCAAAGGAATTGAACGGGTCAAAGCTATGGGAAATGAACGGGACTACATCAAGCTGGAATATGCTGAGGAAGAAATTGTATTCATTCCCATAGAACAGGTGAATCTCGTTCAACGGTATATCGGTAATGAAGGAATCGCACCCCGGCTTGACCGGCTTGGTTCAAAAAGTTGGGAAAACCGTAAAAATAAGGCAAAAAAAGCCGCAGAAGATATTGCCCGGAAACTGATTGATTTGTATTCCCGCAGAAAAGCTGCCCGTGGCTTCCCGTTTCCAAAGGATACAGAATGGCAGACAGCATTTGAAGCCGCATTCCCATATACAGAAACCGATGACCAGCTGACAGTCAGTGCAGAAGTAAAACAGGATATGGAAAAACCGGTACCTATGGACCGGTTGATATGCGGAGACGTGGGATACGGAAAGACTGAGATTGCAATGCGGGCGGCTTTCAAAGCTGTGATGGGAGGGAAACAGGTAGCATTTCTTGCACCGACAACAATTCTTGCTGAACAACATTATGAAACTTGCTGCGAACGGTTCGAAAATTTTCCGGTACGGATTGCCCATCTGTCCCGCTTTGTATCCCGGCAGGATCAGAAGAAGATTCTTGACAAAGTTCTGTCTGGTGAAATTGATATACTTGTGGGAACCCATCGGATTATACAGAAAGATATTGTATTCAAAGATTTAGGACTGATGATTATTGATGAAGAACAACGGTTCGGGGTAAAAGACAAGGAACGGCTTAAAGAGTTGAAAACAAATATTGATTGTCTTGCGATGAGTGCAACCCCGATTCCTCGTACCTTGCATATGAGCCTTTTAAAAATCAGGGATATGAGTTTGCTTACAACGCCTCCCCATAACCGGCAGCCGATTGAAACAGTTATTGACAGTTATAATGATGACCGGGTTGCCATGGCAATCAGGCGTGAAGCAGAGCGGGGCGGTCAGGTATTTTATCTGCACAACCGGATTGAAACGCTTGAAGAAACCAGATTAAAGTTGGAAAAACTTGTACCGGAAATGCTTATTGATACCGCACATGGGCAAATGTCATCAAATGAGTTGGATGATATTTTCCGGAGGTTTAAAATGGGTGGTTTCCATGTACTGGTTTCTACGACAATTATTGAAAACGGAATTGATATTCCGAATGTCAATACAATTATCATTGACCGGGCGGATATGTATGGAGTTTCCCAATTGTATCAACTGCGGGGACGTGTCGGACGCAGTGACCGGAAAGCATATGCATATCTTTTTTATCCCGAAAATAAAGCCCTGTCAGAAATTGCGATGAAACGGCTTCAGGTTATCAGTGATTTTACGGAACTTGGTTCAGGATTTAAAATCGCTATGAAAGATATGGAAATACGAGGTGCTGGTAATCTTCTGGGAAAAGATCAATCCGGAGAAATCTTTTCGGTCGGATTTGATTTGTATTTGCGCCTTTTGGATGAAGCGGTACAAAAACTGACGGATGAACATTACGAAGGAGAAAATGAAGTTCTTTTGGAATTAGATTATACAGGATTCATTCCTGATTCTTATATCACAAATTCCCAAACAAAAATGGAAGTGTATAAAAAAATTGCCGCTGTATCGGACAAGGATGTACTTGATAGAATCCACAGTGAATTGCTGGATAGATTCGGACCCGTTCCGGATGAAGTATCCAGTTTGCTGGCGCTGGCGGAGATCAAAATTTTTTGTAAACGGCTGCATATCTCGACGCTTAGGGAACGGCAGGGAAAAGTTTCGATAGAATTCAGCAAGGTATCGGATATTTCAGTCGACAAAGTTCTCCGGCTTATCAGGGAAAATTCCGGCAGAATCAAGCTTGATTCCCAGCATCCAAATCGGTTGATTTTAGAAACCGGTAAAATCGGTTTGAAAGAAAAGAGTGAATTTATAAGAGAAAAACTAGAAATGCTGGCAGAATAGTAAATAAATATATTAATATGTATTATATTTTATACATCCCACCCTTTATATAGGTGAATTTATAAGAGGCCTTTTATGATTAAGTCTATTATTTTTGACTATGGTAATGTTATCTCGGAAGTCCAGACCGGCGACTGTGCTAATGAAATGGAACTGATGACAGGAGTGCCGGCTGCTGTATTCCGCAGCGTGTATGACCGGTTCCGGTTTGATTTTGACAGGGGGCTAATTACTGGAGCAGAAATGTACGCCCGATTGTTAGATTCGGAAGGGTATCACTCTCTTGCTTTAGATATGGATTTAATGAAAAAGATTGCTCTGCTTGATATGCAGAGTTGGCGGAAATTCCGCCAAGACGTAACGGACTGGGGTTTGTCACTACAAAAGCAGGGTTTTAAACTGGGCATTCTTTCAAATATGCCGACAGAATTTCTGCAATATTACCGTAATGAAATACCATTGTTTGTTCATGCTGATTATGCGTGTTTTTCATGTGAGGTTCATGTGATTAAACCGGAGCCGGAAATTTACAACATTGTGTTGGATGGGCTGGGTGTCCGGCCGGAAGAAGCTGTGTTCTACGATGATATGCAGGTTAACATTGATGCCGCTTGCAATCTTGGAATACATGCCTGTTTATGGACCGGATTGGAAAATGCTCGGAACGCATTGGATAATTTTATCCGATGTTTTGGCAGTGTATAAAAAAAGAGTATGGATATTTTTTTTATGGTAAAATCACTTTGTTCACTTCCTATAATGTATATTCTGTCTACTAAATAATTTTTTTAGTAGTTCCGTTCAGGGGTTGGTTGGTACAATACTCAATAGGAGAAATCCATCTGGCGGAAATTTATACTCATCAATACACCGATACAGATCATACCAGTCCACAATGATGACCCTCCATAAGAAAGAAATATCAACGGAATACCAGTAATCGGCATAATACCCATTACCATACCAACATTGACTATAAAATGGAAAAACAGCATGGCAAGGATACCTGATGATATATAATATCCATATAGATTTTTGGTATTTTTAATAATAATTATTATTCTAAATAAAATAAGTATGTACAGAGTAAAGACAACCATGCCGCCAATAAAACCGGTTTCTTCTGACAGAATACTGAAAATAAAATCAGTACTCTGTTGTGGTAGGAAACGGTAATGACTTTGTGTTCCATTGAGGAATCCTTGTCCAAACAGATTTCCTGATCCGATTGCAATTTGTGATTGTATGATATTCCAACCGGCACCTAATGGATCACAGTTTGGGTCAATAAAAATAATCAACCGCTCAATTTGATACTGTTTGAGTACTTTGGATGCTGCAATTGAGGCTAACAGGGCAAAAGTAATGATTCCAAAACAATATGCAATCCAGTAGTAATATTTGTTTTTAAAAATTGTATATCCTAGTGTTCCTATGAGGGCTATTGTTCCAACAGACGCAATCATAATAAAACGGAGTCGGTTATCTGTAAACAATCGCATCCACGGTAATGTCCGCTGAAGAATTTCCGTTTCCCAAACAGGTAGAACTGTACAGATTATTGTCAGCATTCCGGCTGAGAAAACCATCAGTAAATAACGTATCGGAATCCCTGCCATGAAGCACATAATTAAATAAATAGGAATATATACACTTGCGGTTCCTAAATCCGGCTGTAACAAAATCAGCAGGAGAGGAACCAGCATAATTCCTGTTGCTGTAAAAAAACGTTTGCGAGGAGATACCATATCAGACCGTTCCAAATACCATGCAAGAAAGAAAATATAAATTATCTTGCCGAATTCGGATGGTTGAACCCCTAAATCACCGATTCCCAGCCAGCTTCGTGCTCCGTTAACATATCTACCGAACAAACAGGTGTACAAAAGTACAAAAACAAGTCCTGTAAAAAGTTTCGGTGACTGTCGGGCAATTTTTCTGTAATCTAAAATAACTGCGGCCGCCATCAACACGAGTCCGGTGCCGGCAAATACAATCTGTTTTATATATTCATTTGAAACAGAAATACCCGAAGAATTAATACCAGAGGAATAAATAAATACGACCCCAAAAGAGATTAGTATCAGAATACAAACCAAAAGCGTAATATCAAATAACTCAAAAATACGAAGTTTCATTCCCCTGCCCTTACCTACTCTTGTCTACCGACAGGTCTGGCTAGATACCGGAAGCCCAAAGCATCAATGGCTTCATCGTATGTCTGATTTGCAAAAATTCCCTGCATAATAATATTGGTTGCATATGGAGCCCACCACTCCCATACATTCACCGCTTCGACAAGCACTGCTGTAACAATAGCATCTTCAGGCGGTGCATCATAGGGAGCGTATGCAACAAACCAAGAATGCCATTGATCTTTGTACTGAGCGACTTCACCGGTTCCGGACTTTCCGGCAATTTGAACAACTTTATTTTTTAACGGAAATTGAACCGTTCCGTCCGTTACGGTATACCGCATATCTTCTTTTAGAACTTTCCAAACCTCGTTGTTTATGGTTGATTCATGCAATACTTCTGGTTTCACCGTTGAAATGATGTCACCTGTAGCCGGATCTCGTATTTCTTTTAAAATATGAGGTTTGTAAATTATTCCTTCATTTACAACCATTGCAACTGCATTTGCCATATGAAGCGGAGTTGTCGTTGTATATCCCTGTCCGATAGAAGTACTCATGGTATCCCCTCCCAGCCATTTTTCATGATACCGCCGTTCTTTCCATTGGGCAGTAGGAACAAAACCTGTTGCCTGACTGGGTAAATCAATACCCAAGGGTTGACCTAGGCCAAATTCTTTTGCATATGATGAAATCAGGTCAATACCAATATAATCTCGACCTACAGTCCAGAAATATACATTGCATGATTGAGCCAATCCGTTTTTTAAATCCATATATCCATGTCCTGGAGGTCCTATATGACACCGGAACGTTCGGTCACCATATCTAATGGATCCGCTACACTCTACAGTTTTATCGGGAGGAAAAGAACCTTCGGCAAGTATTGCCGCTGCCATAATTACCTTAAAGGTAGAAGCCGGCGGATAAGCTGCATTGATGGCTCTGTTTAAGAGCGGGTTATTAGGATCAGAAACAACCCGGGCATATTCAGTAGATGAATTTTCCGAACTGAAAAGATTTGAGTCAAAGTATGGATATGATACCATGGCAAGCACTTCGCCTGTTGTTGGTTTAAGAACAACCGCTGCTCCGACCCGGTTGCCAAGAGCTTTTTCAACCAGGGTTTGTATTTTTGAATCAATTGTCAGGACAAGATTTTTACCCATTTCAGGAGCGATTGTTGTATATGCGTCGGATAATAACCGTCCCCGGACATCAACAGTTGTTGATTCCTGTCCAGGTGTTCCTTGCAATAAATAATCATATTGTTTCTCTATACCTGTTTTGCCGACAATGCTGGTATTTGTATATCCCTGGTTATACATAACTTTCAGTTCTTCTTTTGTTATGTCACCGACATATCCGATGATATGCGAAATGGAACCGGTTGCAATATAATTTCTGATTGGTTTCGACCGCCAAGATACTCCAGGCAGATCCGGTTTATTTTCAGCAATATCAGAAATAACCGTGAATGGCACATTGGATTTTATTTCTACAGCTGTATATGAACTTCTGATCCCTGCCGGAATTTTCATATCGATAGTTTTTTTATCGATAGATAAAAGAGCTGCAAGCCGGGATGCAACAGTATCATATTTTCCTGCTGGAATTTCTCCCGGAATAATATCAACCGCAAAGGAATCTGTGTTTACCACCATCGGGGTTTCTGCGTTGCGGTCATATATTTCACCCCGTTGTGCAGGAATAGTTTTTACCCTACTTGATATATCTTCCGATTGTTTCCGGTATACGGCTCCTTCTAAAACCTGCATAGAAAATAATTTCAAGCTATAAATCAGAAATGACATTGATATGATTACAGCCAGAATAACCAGTTTTCTGTTTTTTTCCAAGGATACACCGTTTTTTGCTTTTAAATCATCGACTTTCATTTATAGACCTTTTCCGGTGAAATGATTAAAAACGATGAAAATAAATCCAGCAAAGAAAATAGCACGGGGGTCAGGATTGTATTAAGAATCAATTCTGTAATAAAGGCAACAGAAAATAAATCATATGTAATGATTCCAGCCGGATAAAAAAAAGAAATCAGAACCAACAGAACGGCTTTAAGTAACGTTGCAGAAAAACCCATGACAGCCGGTATAAGAATACCTTCAATGTTTAAGATATTCCTAAATAATCCGGTACAGAACCCAATAACAGTCCGTAGCAGACAGTTTAGTCCTAATGGAGCTGCACTTAAAAAATCAAGGATTAAACCGGAAAAAAAACCACTTGTTTCTCCAGACAAAGAACCGTTATGAATTGAAATGAATAATACTGTAATAAGTAATAAATCAGGAACTGCCGGTAAAAAAATAATATTTGATAG
>CALXOI010000080.1 GCA_944389965.1 uncultured Treponema sp. | reverse complement strand
AAAATAAAATCCGATCCGGTGACAGAATGTTTTTTACTTGAATTGTATTTGTCGGAACAACCGGACGGGAACCGGAGGACAAACGGTCATTTACCCATTTTTCGATTTCTGACTTCTTAAACCGCCAGACTGTCCCGATTTTGCCGGACGGGATTTCACCTTTTTGAGCCCAGTCATACACAGTCCGCTCTGACACACGCAGATATTTTGCAACCTCTTCTATCGTCAATATATCATCTGTCACGATGCACACCTCTTTACGGTATTATTTACTATAATTTGACGTTATTTTGCATTGTTTGCGCTTTTATGTCAAGGCTTGCATCAAAAATTTATACAAATTTATTCACTATCAGCAAGGTCATGGAGGGAATCATAAGGATACAACTCACCCACCGTTGTTTTTACCAGCGTGTCTTCCCGGCAACCGAACCAGACAGGTGTTTCCGGCGGGGCAAATTCCGACAAAACCTGACGGCAGGCACCGCAGGGGCCAACGGGATAAGAACCAGACGGCGTAGCTATAGCAATAGCGGTAAAAGTCCGGTATCCTGCCGTTACTGCTGCAAAAACGGCACTGCGTTCGGCACAGTTTGTCAAGCCGAATGATCTGTTTTCCACATTAGTTCCCTGTATAATTGAACCGTCTTCCATCATCAATGCCGCTCCCACCGGAAAATGGGAATACGGGGAATAGGATTTTTCCGCAGCAGCCATTGCGGCCCGGAACAACTCCATCATACGCATATCGTCCATAAGACCCCCTTATATCTTTACAAATACCTGCTATTATTATACCATACTAGAATATGAAAATAAAAGAAAATATCCGCCTTTTTGCCGTTATCGGCTGCGTTTTTATATTGATATACACACTTATTGCAGTACATCCGCTGGGGCGGGAGCTTCAACTTACACCAGTTTGGTCAATTTCCGTTACAGATAGGAATATACATACCGGGACGGACAGTTCCGGTCAAGATACGCTGCTTCCCTTTGAACTGGGGCAGAATATGGGATATTTTACCACCAACGGAAAAATCGCATTACTGGAAACATTCCCTTTTAAAGCAACAATCTCCGGTACATACCGGGCTTCTTTCGGGCAGGATGCATCTTCCATTCCTTTTTACACCTCCCCGGCAGTGGATCCTGCCCAAGAAAATCCTGCCGGAACTATTGACGGAACCGGCTTTCCGTTTTTTCAGGATGACCGTATCTACCTGTTTCCGCCCGGTGGATACGGACTGGCACAATGCAATACTGATGGTTCCATAAAATGGCAGTTTGACTACTACGTTCCGTTAATTTGCTTTTCCTCATCACCGGCAGGAACAGCAGCGGGATTTGCCGACGGTTCCGTCATTGTATTTTCCCCGGAAGGTTCTGTCACCCAGACATTTGTACCAGGCGGCAGTGAATATTCCATTATTTTAGGCACGGCTCTGTCCGATTCTGGCACACAACTGGCGTGTGTTTCAGGAATCAATGACCAGCGGTTCGTCCTGACCCAGGAAAAAAACGGTTTGAATAAAGTTGTATTTCACACATACTTAGACAACAACCTGAGGGAACCGACGCTTGTCCACTTTTCAGCTGATGAACAGTATGTATTTTATGGTTTCAGCGGCGGTTTGGGTATGGTAGACTGTTCATCCCTGCAACATAAACAACTGCCGGTTACCGGCCGGATTCTCGCAGTAGAAGAATATGCGGATAAAAACATCTTCTGTACACTGACAAAATCAGAGGATACGTATTCCGTTTATTTTATTGAAGGATTCGGAAACATGATAGGATCATTCTCATTTGAAGCGGACAATGCATTTATAACGGTACATGATAATGCATTATATGTAGGGAAAAACAATACAATTTCCCGGATGGATATAAACTGGAAATAACAGGAGTGACCACAGGCATGACACGGAAACATATTGTAGCCACAGGATGTATTCTGTTGGGAATCGGATTATTTTGCGGCTTGCAGCTGACCGCATTTAACTGGCCTCAGGAACCAGTTACCCAGGATTCTTTCTATTCAGTTTTCGGACAGTTACGGGGTACAAAATTCAACAGTTCACTGGTATTTGCAGAGCCGGCAGAAATACATCCGGCAGAAGCAGGAACCGTACTTGCAATACTGGGCGGCAATGACGGTGAAACCGGATGGTTTGAGTCACCTCTTGGCAACACAGTTATTCTTGCCCATGAAAATGATGTCATGAGTGTATATGCGAATCTGGAAACTGTCGATATAACCGGTGCTAACGCTACGGTTACACCGGATTCCATTCTGGGAACCAGTGGTAGTTCAGGCTGGCAACACGGACAAAGCAGCCTTGAATTTCAAATGGTTGATATAAAAGAAAAAACCGTCATCAATCCCCGGCTACTGATGCCGCACATGAACTCAGAACAGATTATCAGGCTGTCAGGAATAACCGCTGTAAACAGATCAGGTGAAGTATATGAACTACGGACCAGACGCAACCTGCCGGCAGGAATGTATCAGTTGTACCGGAGCCGTGGAGGTAGTGCAATGCCGTACACAACGACTGTATCTGTAAACGGAGCGGCAGTGGAAACAATCACTTTTGATGCACTACAACCTGCAGGCAGACAACTAGTCGTAGAAGGGAAAAACCTATATCCGGCAGAAACAGTCTATAAGCGGGAAAATCAACAATTACTGGCAGAAGTTACTTTTTCTCCGGGAAGAAACACACTGAACATTACCGCTGCTGATTTCAACGGCGGGGAATATTCCATTTCATACATAATAGAAGCACGGTAAACAAAAAATATTCTGCAAAAATAAATAGAAAGAATATGCGACACAAAACAGATATGGATACCCGGCTTTCTTAGAAAAACTAAACCGTCGTTTCTGGCGGCAATAACCAGTAAACCAGAATTCTGAACCGGGAAATTTGTTCCGGTCCAGAACCGGTGGCAGCCGGCATAGATTCACTCACCGTACAGATGTTCGAATTCGTGCATTTTTTCCAGTGCACGCTGTTTGCATTGTCCGCAACCGGTGCCTATTTTTGTCCGAGCCTGCAGCTCCTCCCAAGTCCGGGCACCTTCTTTATATGCCTCTTCCAAATCTTTATCGGTAACGTTCAGACAATTACAGATAATTTCAACCTGTTCCTGACCGGCAAGGGAAGGACGACCCTGCTTAGTCAGATAATCATCAATTGCAGACCGGAGTGCTTTGTCCCCCAGCACGGAACAATGGATTTTGTTGTCCGGAAGCCCCCCCAGCTTTGCCACAATATCCTGTGGACGGAGTTTATAGGCATCTTCAATCCGCATACCTTTTACTGCTTCTGATAAAATTGATGTAGACGCAATGGCACTGGCACAACCATAGGTTTTCCAGCGGATGTCCTGGATCACGTCATCTTTTATTCTCAACAGAATCAACATCTGATCCCCACATTTTATATTCCCTACAATACCCCGTCCATCACAGGGCCATTTTGATTCATCTTCCATCAAGACATTCTTAGGCTCCATAAAATGTTCCTTAACAACATCCGAATACAACCAGTCACTCATATTTACTCCTCATATATCACAGTCGCCTTCATGTAAAAAAACAACTGCCTACACTTCATAATTTTCCATAAAAATATTTTTCCCGGAATACCGTATGCCGGACATATCATCTGCAACATAACAACACCAGGAAAAATTCCAAATACCGTACATCAGCCTGCCCTGAAGCAGCAGGTTCCCTGCTCCGCATGGAATTACCGGAAGCCGGTTTTGCGGAATCAGTATGGCACAAAATCAGCCACCGTACTCAGGAATCACTGTTCCACAGTACAGATCCTATTCTCTATATGACACCGTGGACATCTTCCGCAACTTTTCGATTACCGGCGGAAAATATTCTAAGATATAATCCACTTCTTCCGCGGTATTATATTTACCAAAACTGAACCGGATGGAACCATGGGCAAGTTCAGGTCCCAGCCCGGTAGCAAGCAGGACATGGGAGGGATCAAGACTTGCCGACGCACAGGCAGAACCGGTTGACGCATCTACACCTAGCATATCAAGATGCAGCAGAATGGCTTCCCCCTCAGCCCCGGGAAATGACACATTCAACGTATTAGGCAGGATTTTTTCCGGATGTCCGTTAATCTTTATGCCGGGAATCCGTTCCAGCAGCCCGGCCCGGAGCCGGTTCCGTAACACTGAAGTATGACTACCGTACTGGTCAAGCTCCGCGGCAGCCCGTTCCGCAGCAAATCCGTAACCGGCAATCGCCGGCCCATTGTATGTACCGGCCCGGACGCCGTGTTCCTGATGACCACCCCGGATGAGCGGTTCAACCGGAACACCTTTTTTTACAAAAAGAGCTCCTATTCCTTTTGGTCCGTATATTTTGTGGGCAGAAAAAGTAGCATAATCCACATCCCAGCCTTTCATATCCACCGGTATTTTTCCTGCGGCCTGCACGGCGTCTGTATGGAACAAAGCACCGGCAGCGTGGGCTTTACGGCACAATTCGGGAATATCCTGTACCGTCCCGATTTCATTGTTTGCTGTCATAACCGAAACTAATAGCGGCTGTTTTTCCATGGCAGCATCAAAATCTCTGGATTTTACAACCCCATATTCATCCACCGGCAGATATATAACTTCCATGCCGAACTGACCGGCAAGCCGTTTAGAGGCTTCCAGAACGCAGGGATGTTCCACGGCAGTTGTAACTATCACGTTCCGCTTCCGCTGCCTGCCAAGCTGCGCCATAGTATTGAATACCGTATTGTTCGATTCTGAACCGCCGGAAGTAAAAAATATTTCCCCTGGTTCCGCATGAATCAAACCGGCAACCTGTTGCCGGGCTTTTTCAATATGCCGGGCAACAAGCCGCCCGTCTTCATGAAGACTGGAACCATTTGCATACCGCTCCAATTCTTGGATATAAAACTCTTTTACTTCCGGCGACAACGGAGTCGTCGCATTGTAATCCAAATAAATTCTGTTCATACTTCTATTCTCCGGGAAATAATTCCACCTCCCAATATAACATTGTTACCGTACAGTACCGCTGCCTGCCCGGGAGCAACCGCCCGCTGTGGTTGTTCAAAATCTATTTTCCAGGAACCGTTCCCCAGCGGGGAAACACGTGCCGGAGCGGGTTTTGACGCCAACCGTATTTTTACCATTGCCCGGAACGGCTGATCCGGTTCATAATCCCCGGCCCATACCAAATCATCTGCCGTCAACCCGCTGCATAACAAGCAATCATTTTCCGCAAGTACCACAGTATTTGTAGACGCATCAATTGACTGTACATATAAAGGTCGGGAAGAACTGACGCCCAATCCCCTGCGCTGGCCGATAGTATAATGTTCAATTCCCCGGTGGATTCCCAGTTTGCGGCCGTCCATATCCACAATGTTTCCTGGCACTGACGGCCGGTCAGCAAACAGAATGTCAAAATAGCTCTCGGGAATAAAATCCTGACTTTCTGTACGGGCAGCGGCTGCCAAATTCCGTTCCCGAGCCATACTGAACACCTGTTGTTTTGTATACAACGCCAGCGGGAAACGGACTTTTTCCAGTACCGGTGACGGAATCCGACATAAAAAATACGTCTGGTCTTTTGCCGTATCGGATGCACCGGCAATCATAACCGGGCGGCAAGAGTCACCTGCCGCATTCTCTGTTTTCCCGGCAGATAGTGATGCAACCGGCACTGTTACGGCAAAATCCCCGGCAGCGGGTTCATTTTTCTGTTCACCGGCAGCCAATTCCCTGTACCACTGCCGCAGGTCTCCATCCGGTCTTACCAACCGGGCATAGTGGCCGGTACAAAAATAATCAAAAGAAATACCTTTTGCAGAAATGCCGTCCAGAAGCGCTCCGAACTTAACCGCCGGATTACACCGGACACAGGGATTCGGAGTCCTGCCCGCCCGGTATTCTGATTTGAAATAATCAAGCACTTCCCGCCGGTACGCTTCCCGTACATCCACTACATGATATTCAATCTCCTGTGCAGCACAAAAATTCCGGCACTGAGCGATATCTATTTCCTCATCAGGTCCATAACAGGATGCCCGGATTCCGTCCGCAGCGGGAGGCAGCGGCAAATCATTTCCCCAGCTGGACATAGTGACACCGATAACCCGGCATCCCCGTTCTTTCAGCAGAAGCGCAGTCAATGTGGAATCAACACCACCGGACATTCCTACAACAGTAACACTGCCAGATTCCGGCAACGGTAAATCAGTTACATTCACACTATAAATATACTGTTTTTGCGGTATAAATGGAAGCATATTGAAGTATTCCATTCCGTTATTTTACACGGACAGAATCAGAAAGCGAGAAAAACACGAAAAAAACAGCCCTCCAGCAACAGCGGTACAATTCCATCGAAAAACAATACAGTGTTCCGGCAGGACTGAACAGATACTTTTCGGGACTGTCCGCAGTATACAGCCAGAATAATTGCACAACTGCTTTTTTACATTTTGAATTCTTCACCCAGATAGATTTTTCGGGCGGTGGGAGATTCCAGAATGTCTTCTTTGCATCCCTGGGCAACAATCTGACCGGAACTGATAATAATTGCCCGGTCGGTAATTTCCAGCGTGTCCCGTACATTGTGGTCAGTAATCAGTACGCCGATTCCCCGGTCTGCTAACAGCCGTACCATGCTTTTAATATCACTGACTGCAATAGGATCGATACCGGCAAAAGGTTCATCCAGCAACAGAAATTTTGGTTCAATTGCCAGAGACCGGGCTATTTCTGTACGTCTTCGTTCACCGCCGGATAAAGTATATGCCGGTTGATTTCTGATCCTACCGATGTCGAATTCTTCAATCAGTTCATCAAGTTTACGGTTCCGTTCGCTAAAAGATAAATCCCGCCGACTTTCCAGCACGGCAAGAATATTCTGTTCCACAGTAAGTTTTCTGAACACAGAAGCTTCCTGCGGCAGATACGAAATACCCATCCGTGCCCTGCGGTACATGGGTAGCCGGGTGATGCGGATTCCGTCCAGAAACACTTCCCCGGACGTAGGGCGGTAAAAACCAACAATCATGTAAAAAGTTGTCGTTTTACCGGCACCATTAGGCCCCAGCAAACCGACAACTTCACCGGTATGCATGGAAAAATCAACACCCCGGACTACCTGTTTGCGGCCGAACGCTTTGTATAAACTGTTTACTTGAAGAATGTGTTCCGCTGACTCCGGCTGCATATTACTTGTTTCCGCCTGCATTCTTATCTCCCGAATCTGTAATGCTGCCGCTGACCCGCCCGTCTAGGGTAATGGCATCTGTTTTCAAATTAAGTTGAATTTCCTGCGCCCGAAATGTATCAGTACCCCGTTCGACCCGGGGGTTCCCGGACAGCTCTAACATCTGTTGGTTTTTCCGGTACACGGCAAACGCCGCAGTACAAACGCTGTCATTCTGTACCAGTTTTATATTCAATTGCATCAATGCCGTGCCGGTATCTTCCCGGTATTCAATTCTGCCGGCATCAGCTGTGACGCTGTTTTCCTTATCAATCAAATGCACGGAATCACTGAACACAGTCTGTTTCAGCGTCCGGTCATATTCCATTGTTCCACAGGAAAATTCCAGCTGCTCTCCGTGATGAATACCGGATACATTACCCGATGCCGTAATATAACGGAAATCAGTACCGCTCAATTCTATCACATCCGCAGTTATTTCCAGTGTATCCGTGGCAATCCGGGCATTACCAGATAAACGGGTATAATCTGAGCGGTCACCGGTTGAACCTGACATCCGGTCTGCACTGAATTCGATGGTTTCAGGAGATGTATCTTCCCCGGCACGGACCGGAGCGGAAGACGTTTCCGCCGACGGTGCGTTTGCCGGAAACGCTGTTCCGAAACAGCCCAAAATAACAACTAATAAGAACACAATCCGCTTCACTGCTTACCGCCTTGATTTCCGTCCATGGGAACGGCTGAATTTTCCCCGGACACCTCCACTACACCTGAATTTTCCGATTTTCCGGTAATAATCGTTCCTGAAACAGGACCAGAAAACTGAAACGAACGACTGATGCCGCTGGCAGAAAACCCTGAACCGGAAAGCCGGACACTGTTTCCTTCTCCGGAATCCTGATACCGGCTCACAGAAACTTCATCGCCGGAACCGGTTACCAACTGCTCGGTTTTTCCATTCCACTTGAGATTGCCGGCAGACAATGACAGGTGCTCATCATATGATACTATCTGGATATTACCAATTAATGTGTACCGGTCGGCACCGGTATCAGCTGATAAGTAATTACAACTGCCTTCTGCTGAAAGAGAGCCATCATCATTAAAAGTTTTGAACCGGGAAGAACGGCTGTACAGGGCATCATCATTTCGGTACTGTTCCAACCGGTCAGCTGATAACTCGGATGTCTGCCGTCCGTTTTCGTACCGGCGGAATTGTATGTCATCAAAAATAATTTCCGGAACATTATCAACTTCAGGTTCTTCCTGTGTGTACGTGAGAGAACAGGATATACAAATAAACAATAAAGATAACAGGAAACAATGCTTTATCATGAGGCAACCGCCGCTGCAATAAAATCGGGAAAAAGCAAATGTGGTGATTTCAGCCGAGAAATAAATTCCGGATGATACGGAATCCTGATACCGCAAGAATACTCCACCCATTCAAAAGCAGCGGCAGAGTCATCTATATTCTGTACAGAAACAATCAAACCACGGGATTCCATACCAGTGGTATAACACCGGTTAAAAGAATATTTACTTCCGTGGCATTCAGAAATTGTTCCGGCTCTATGATATACATATGACAACAGCATTCCCCGTTTTACCGCTACCAGAGCCGCTCCGGAATTTATGACACAGATTGTGCCAGAGCAAAACTGCTCTTCCAGAAAACTGATTACCGGATATAATGAATGCCGGACAAATTCCGTGGAATCAGTGTTCCGCTGTCCAAGCAATGTTCGGGCAGCTTCCACCGCCATAAGCTGCATACATAGCTCAATCCTCAAAAAAGGTATAGGTTGTTCACAGGTATACCTGATAGCAGCAAGTATGCCAAGGAATCCCTGCTGACCGGTACTGCCAGGAATGATAATACCATCGGCACCAGAAAATAATCCATATCCGTTTTCTCCGGGTTCCAACAGTTTCGCATCAATTTTCCGCAACACCAGTTCTGCCTGGCAGGACGAAACAGACGCACGCAAAAAAGACTCCCGACCTGATTCCCAGCAGTCAGCATTAACATTCCGACTGCAAATTACTGTGACAGTTACGGTTCGTTCAGGATGATTGGAATCCCACAAAAATTTCTTCCGGCAAGAAATATCTGTACTGTAGCCAGTTTTACTGAGCTTTTCCAATATTTTCCGTTCCAAATCCCAGCGGTGGAACAAAGCGGATAACTCATACACAGTTTTTTCCTCATCAACAGAAGTAAACACTGCGTCAGGCGATACATTGCAGAACAATGCAAATTTCCGCCGGAGCTCTTTAGATAATGGGAGCGGCACCCTGCGTAAAAGAATATCCGGCTGAATACCGGTTTCCTGCGGCTGCTCAACAGAATGCTTGGTCGGCTTTGTTTTTAATTCACCACCGGATAATTCCGGCACCAAAGTAATGTATATAGAAAGAATATTTGATTTACCCTGTTCCCGTATCAGCTGCCGGGTAGCTTTCAAAAAAAGAATAAGCTCTATATCTCCGACCATGTCTCTGATTTCAACAACAACGACATCAGCACCACTTTGAAGCCCGACTGCAAGAATTCGCCGTTTAATTTCATCTGTAATACGGGGTACAACCTGAACAATCCGCACATTGTAGAGACCGGCCTGCTCATTCTTTATCACTTCACTATAGATCTTACCTGTCGTAGCAGAATGGACATGGGTTAACGATATATGAGTAAACAAATATGTCCCCACATCCATGTCTGCTTTGGAGCCGTCATCGGTGACAAATACTCCCCCGTGAAAATACGGACTCAGCTTAGCTACATCAACATTGATGTACGGGACACACTTTACTATAGCTACAGACAATCCGCAGCATTTCAACAGACTTGCCACAGAAGCAACTGCCACATCTTTTCCCAGTCTGGAACGCCCCCCGCTGGTTACAAGAATGTATTTACTCATCCAGTAATTTTCCTATTATCACGTTGTTTTGTCAATATAAGTATTATAGTAAGAAAACCGGGATACGGAAATCTAACGGAATAATAAAAAACCTTCCTGATGGCGGGTAAAATTTAAGCCGATATAAATTAGTGTAAATTCGACTTTAGATAAAAAGTGATTAATGAAATCAAAAACATCAGGAGACTTGTTACTATGAAAAAAATAACCTATTACTCACCATTTTTTTATCCTGATTTTCTCAAGAATAATTTATAATTTGAAATTTTATATCAAACTCATTACACATCAAAAAAGAACAATGCTCCGGCACCGGCTTTGGCTTTATTATCCATTACCGATAAATAAAGATTGCCCTCAT
>CALXOI010000079.1 GCA_944389965.1 uncultured Treponema sp. | reverse complement strand
ATTTAAATACGGAACTTTCTGCAGACAGAACAACTTTTTCTGTATTTTTTTTCTCCCGGTTAAGTAAAACTCTAATATTACCAACTATTTCTTCTGTTTCGGATGGAAATGTAAACGGCAGGATAATCCAGTGACGGGTTCCGCCGGAAATATGATTAAACAACGTCAGCAAGCCCGGTTCCCTGGCAAGGGATAATAAACGGCAGTTGTATAATCCGTCAAAAGGAGCGGCAGATGTATCTTCAGAACCGGTACCGCTACGCTCCCGGCTGCCGTCATCGTCATCTACACCGGCTCCATGCTGCTGCCCATTGAGCAGCAGCATATTCAGTAACGCTGCGGTAATGTCTGCATCAGGTTCTATGCCTTTTTCCCATAATGCAATGGCAGCCTCCGCAGCTTCTGCTTCATGACCGGGAAACTGCCGGGCTATGGTTCGGCAGAGGTTGAGCTTCCGGATGTCTGCTTTCATTCCTGCCTGCTGCAGGAATACCAATAATTGTACGGAAATCTGGTCGGCAGGAATTCCCAACGCAGAAAACAGAGCGGAAAACTGTGCCGGCAGACTGGTATTTTCCAGTAACGCCCGGTCAAACCGCAGCAGACCGGTATCCGGCGCAGGAAAGGTTTCCGGTATCAACAGGATTTTTCCTTCCTGCTGCTGAATTTGCACTTTCAGTACAGTACCGGATTCAAGAGGCTGCTCCGACCGGGCGGAAAACTGCCGCCCTCCCAGTGACACAGTATACACACCGTTTCCACTGCCGGAAACAACCCTGATAAAAACAGAACCGCCTTCCCGGAGTATCTGTTGCCCCGGAACGGCGGTTGTACGAGATGCTGAAATATGTTGCAACGGCGTCTGTGAACGCGCAGCCATATCTGCACCGGTCTGCTGCCTGACATTTATCATGCAGCAGACAAAAAGTTATTTTGCAGCCTGAATATCAGACTTTTTAATGATAAGCTCTTTAATTTTTGCAGCTTTACCAACTTTATCACGGATATAATACAGTTTGGCACGGCGGACTTTACCGGGACGCACCACTTCAACTTTGGCAATACGGGGTGAATTTACGGGGAAAACCCGTTCCACACCTACACCGTAGGAATTTTTGCGGACAGTAAACGTCCGGCGGATACCGGAATTTTTAAAACAGATAACCAATCCTTCGTATACCTGGATACGTTCTGTTTTTCCTTCAATAATTTTAAAATGGACTTTTACCGTATCACCCACATGAAACGGAGTGACATCTGTTTTTTTCTGGGATTCTTCAATAGTCTGGATTAAATCCATAATATTACTCCTTCCTTCGGGCAGGTTTCTTTTTATTTTTATGCTGCCCTGTAATTGTCTCAATCATTTTTTCGGCTTCCGCAGACAACAAACCGTTGTTCCGGGCTGAATAAATCAAATCAGGCCGGTTTGCCAGTGTTTTTGCAATCCGCTTTTCAAGCCGCCACTTCCTGATATTTTCATGATGTCCAGAACGCAGAACGTCGGGAACACTCATGCCGTTGTATACTTCGGGTCTCGTATACTGGGGATACTCAAGAAGCCCGCCGGAATAACTTTCTTCTTCCAAAGATTCACTGGAAATAACGCCGTCTATTAAACGGTACACCGCATCTATAATAACGGTTGCCGCTATTTCCCCGGAGGATAACACGTAATCCCCTATAGAGATTTCGTCATCCACCCAGGAATCAATAATCCGCTGGTCAATACCTTCGTACCGGCCGCAGATAAAAACAAGATTATCCTCCCGGCTCAATTCCTGTGCCAGTTTCTGGGTAAACGGTCTGCCGGACGGGGTAACATAAATCACCCGTTTCCGGCGGGCCTGTACCGACTCCAGAGCCCGGCCCAGCGGTTCAGGCAACATCAGCATTCCTGCACCGCCCCCATACGGACTGTCATCACATGTCTTGTGTTTATCAAAGGCAAAATCCCTGATATTCACCAAATCGTAGGCAATAATTCCCCGGTCTACCGCCTTTGCCATGATTGAGCTTTCAAAAAAAGCACGGGGTATCTCGGGAAACAAGGTCAGCACATAAAACTTCATGGAATTATTCCAGAACCCAGAGGTGCATCAGCTGAACCTGTTTTCCAGGAATATCAACAGTTCCGATAAATTCATTCTTAAACGGAACCAGAACTTTTCGCATACTGCCGGAAGCAGTAGTACGATTTTCCCGGGAAAGAAGCTCGCAGCTCTCGGAGAGTTCAACCTCAAGCAGGTTGCCTGCTCCGCCTTCCAATACGTCTGTGATAGTACCTACAACAGTAGGCGCAGCTCCTGCTGCCAGACCGTCCGCAGCGTTTCCGGTATACACCAAATCACACTGCTTTAAATCTTCTATATAATACTCATCCTCCGCACAAGGACAGGCATTATCCCGCGGAACTACAATTTCCCAACCGGAATAGCGACCTGCTTCTTCCGGGGAATTGATTCCCGCAAATTTGATATACAGTTTCCCGGCACCGCCACTGACCGATTCTATCCGGCAATATTTTTCGATACCGTTCTTCCGCAAAGTCACATCCTTCATACCGGCAAAATGTCCGTATTCACCGGATGTGCTTTCCACTTTACAATTACCCGTCAGACCGTGCGAGCCGCGGATAATCCCTACCACAAACTGTTCCATCAGTCCAGTATTTCCAAGCTGTAACGTTTCCCGCTTTTACTGGCAGATGCACTTAATACAGTCCGCAATGCTTTTGCAATACGTCCGTACTTTCCGATAACTTTACCGATATCATCCTCAGCAACCCGCAACTCCAAAATAGTTGACTTGTCACCTTCGGATTCAGTTACAGAGACCGCACCGGGATCATCGACCAGTGATTTTGCGATGTATTCAATCAGGTCTTTTTCCATTTCCCGTTCTCCTGTCCCTTACAATGTAAAGTTCTTTTTGTTGAAAAGTTTACGGACAATGTCTGAAGGCTGTGCGCCTACATTCAACCAGTAGCGGGCCCGCTCTTCGTTGAATGCAATCTGTTTGTCTTCAACTTCGATAGGATGATATACACCGATTTCCTCGATTGTTTCACCATCCCGGGGTTTGCGGGAATCCATAACTACGATGCGGTAGAAAGGACGCTTTTTTGTTCCGAACTTCTTGAGTCTGATTCTGACCACTTCTATTCCTCCACAGTACTTTTCCCTGCGTTCCGCGGAACGGTAGAAAAGTCCTAATATTGACAGAATACTGCACTATACAGTATGAACTATACTTATACCAGTTTTAGGGCTTTTAGTCAACTCAAGATACAGCGGGGCCCGGGAAGTTTGTGGTAATTAAAATCGGCTCAAAAACGCTTTTGTGCGTTCATTTTGCGGATGATTGATGACGCTGTCTGCATTGCCCTGCTCCACAATAACGCCGCCCGCCATAAATATAATATGATCACATAAATCCCGGGCAAAAGACATTTCGTGGGTAACCACCACCATCGTCATCTTTTTTTCCGCCAAATCCCGGATAACTTTCAGAATTTCACCGGTCAGCTCGGGGTCAAGGGCACTGGTAGGTTCGTCAAAAAACAGAATTTGAGGATTCAATGCAAGTGCACGGGCAATCGAAACCCGTTGCTGCTGACCTCCGGACAGTTCACAAGGATATGAGTTTTCTTTCTCACTGAGCCCCATTTGAGCCAGAAGCTCCCGGGCCTTTACTTCTGCGTCCGGTTTAGAACGCCCCAGTACTACTGTCTGGGCTTCCGTAATATTCCGCAAGACATTAAAATGAGGAAACAAATTGAAATTCTGGAACACAAGACCTGATTTAAGCCCGATTGTACGCAGCAGTTTTTTATCTGCATATACACCATCCCGGACAAGAACATCACCACAGATTTCAATTGTACCACCGGAGACGGTTTCCAGCTGGTTAATACACCGCATTAGTGTAGATTTACCGGAACCGGACGGACCGATGATGCCTAGAACCTGTCCTCTTTCTACAGAGAAAGAAACATCCTGAATAACTTCCAAATCCCCAAAAGATTTTGATAAATGTTGAACGTTTACAATAACATCTGGCATGTTTTTTCCTGCAATTACCGGTAATAATCAAGTTTTCTTTCGATGCGGACAAAAACTGTCGACACTATCCAGTTCATAACAAAATAAAAAATACCGGCAATAAAAATCGGCACTGTGGAAAATTCCCTGCTGGCTGCGTTTTGTGCTGCCCGGAACAACTCACCCACTCCGATTACCTGTGCCAGCGCGGTGTCTTTTACCAACGTAATGACTTCATTACCGGCTGCCGGCAGAATCCGTTTGATAACCTGAGGCAGAATAATCCGGAAAAAAGTCTGCATACGGGTAAACCCCAACACTTTGCCCGCTTCATACTGTCCCCGGGGAATTGATTCTATACCACCCCGGTAAATCTCTGCAAAATACGCCGCATAGTTTACAGACATAGCAATAATGGCTGCTGTAAACCGGTTGTACGATACTTTAAATAGATAATACGGGGCAAAATACACGAAAATAAGCTGAAGAATCAGAGGTGTACCACGGATGATGAGCATGAATAGTTTCGCAGGTACAGACAGGAACGGATTCTTTGACATACGGGCGGCAGCAAACGGCAGTCCCAACGGCAATGAAAACAACAGTGTTAGAAAAAATATTTTGAGGGAAACAGCAGTGCCTTCAAATAATACCGGCAGTAACTTATCCATACAACGCCGCCCGGTAAATTATTTACCGATTACGGAAATATCTGTTCCGAACCATTTAGTGGAAATAGCAGCAACAGTTCCGTCCGCTGCCATTTCATTGAGAATCCGCTGTACTTCATCCCGGAGTTTTATATCACCCTTACGGAATCCGATACCATATTCTTCTGTCGTCAAATGCTCATCCAGTACAACAAAATCTTTTCCAGTCTGCTTAATGCTGTAGTTACCCACAACCATATCCATTACAACGGCATCAACACCTTTGATTTCCAAATCCATCAGCGCAGTCAGATTATCCTTAAATTCAACAATTTCCTTCAGGGAATCTTTAAATGCGGGTGATGCATTTACGGCATCAGAAGCACTGGAACCTGCCTGCAAACCGATTGTCTTTCCGGCAAGGTCTGCCAGTGTTTTATACCCGGAATCCCGGCGGACAATAACAACCTGGGCATTGTCAAGATATGCATCTGTAAAAGCAAGTGCTTCTTTCCGCTCCGGCGTCATAGTAAAACCGTTCCAAATGCAGTCTATATTACCGGTATTTAACTCCTGCTCCTTTGCAGCCCAGTCAATCGGCTGGCATTTCAGCGTTACACCCAGGCGGCTGCATACTTCTGCCGCAAGATCAATGTCATATCCGACAATATTGTTTGATTCATCCCGATATCCCATCGGGGGAAAGGAATCGTCAAGTCCCAGAACAAATACACCCCGGGCTTTCAAATCTTCCAGTGAGTTATCTACACCGGTATCTTTTTTTCCACCGGCACATACAATTCCGGCAGCAACAATACACAACAGCAACACTGCAGTGATTTTTTTCATACTATACTCCTTACATTCCGGCGGAAAACCCTCGTCCGCCTGCAGAAACTTTACTCTCACTGTACACGAAACAATTGTTTTTTTCAAGCCGGACACGGGTGTGCATACAAACAAACGGTATTGTTTTAACGGGAACAATGCATCTGCAAAAAAATGGATCCGGAACACGCCGGAATCCGGTACGTCCACCCGGGCGGCAGCAAAGGCATAACGTCCCACACCGGGCGGCGGGTTCCCGGCACAGCTGCGCACCGGCATCACCATTACCTGCCGCAAACACGATTGAAACTACTCTAAGTAAAGAAACTGCCGGGCAACAAGTAAAAAGGAATTTACCGTGTTTTCACCTTATATTGGGATTCTGCCGGAAAAATAATTCCATAAGCAGCAGAGGGTTTCAATACAAGCGGGGCTACCGCAGCAACGTTCCGGAAAACAGCGCACCTATCCCCTTGGTACAGTTTTTGCACCTGATTCCGTCCATTTTGCGGCAAACACCTGAACCACTATCAAGTCCCCTATCCTGCATTACCCGCCGCCGGATTCAGAACGGGTTACCGTCCGGTTCCTGCAGAAGTGCAGAATTCCCGGAGTGCGGCTATCTGCAGCGCAACCTGTTCCGGAGCGGGACCGCCGGTAACAGACCGTCCCCGCACACAGGCTTCCGGTGTAATCCGGTCAAAAATATCTGCTTCAATAAGCGGGGAAAACTGTTGTAACATTTCAAGGGGCAAGTCTTCAATATTGCAGTGCCGTTCTATGCAGAGCCGGACAATCTTGGCGGCAACACCATGGGCTGTCCGGAAGGGCATTCCCCTGCGCACCAGATAGTCAGCCACATCCGTTGCATTGGCGTATCCGCCGGTACAGGATACTGCCATCCGGGTAGTATTCCAGGAAGCAGTACCTATCATCCGGGTAAATATTTCAACGCAGGAATACACGGTATCGTAAGCATCAAAAAGACTCGCCTTATCTTCCTGCATATCCCGGTTGTACGACAGCGGCAAACCTTTAACCATTGTCAGCAGCGCAATTAAATCCCCGTATACTTTGCCGGTTCTGCCCCTGATTAATTCCGCAAAATCAGGATTCTTCTTCTGGGGCATGATGCTGGAACCGGTGGACCACTTTTCCGACAGTTCAATGAATTTGAATTCTTCTGTTGACCAGATAACCACTTCTTCGCAGAAACGGGACAAATGCGCCATGAGCAAAGAAAATGCCGCCGTCAATTCTATGCAGTAATCCCGGTCTGCAACGGTATCCAAAGAATTGGGGGTTACCCCGTCAAAACCTAATGCCGTGGCAACTGACTGGCGGTTCAGGGGCAGGGCTGAACCTGCCAAAGCTCCCGCACCCAGCGGGGATTCGTTAATCCGGGACAATGCGTCATCCAGCCGCCGGTAATCCCGGCGGAGCATCCAGCACCAGGCACACAGGTGATGGGCAAGCGTCACCGGCTGGGCTCGCTGCATATGGGTATAACCGCTCAAAAGTGTTTCTGTATGACCGGCAGCAATATCTATCAGCACAGAAATCAGTACTACTATCCGGTTCTGTAATTCAGGGACTACCCGGCGCAAATAGAGCCGTTCATCCAACGCAATCTGATCGTTGCGGCTGCGGCCGGTGTGGATTTTCTTTCCCGCCTCGCCAACTCTGTCTGTCAAGACCCCTTCTACAAAAGAATGGATGTCTTCTGCATTGTAATCTACGGTCAGCCTGCCGGATTCCAAATCATCTGCAATACCGTCTAGCGCTGATATAATACTATCTGCTTCTTCCCGGGGAATAATACCTGTTTCCGCCAGCATCGCAGCATGGGCTTTACTTCCCCGGATATCATCCAACGCCATCCGCTCATCCACATGAATCGAAGTTTCAAATGCTACAGCCTGGGCATCAGGACCTTCTTTAAAACGGCCATGCCACAATGCGGCATGATTACCGCCTTCCATCGCACCTTTTCCATCACAGCCCATTACACACCACCAAATATATTAAGTTTTACCAATCCGTCATATATCAGCTGGACTGCCATTCCTGACAGAATCAGCCCCATAATTTTTTCCAACACAAACATCCCGGTTGTCCGCAGCAAACGGAACAGAAGGGTTGCTGCCCGCAGGGAAATATATACACATACCAGTCCGATGCAGATTGCTCCCGCCAGCATCAGCGCAGATTCCCCCCAAGGCCGGCTTGATGCGGTCTGTACCATAATTGTTGTTATCAAACCGGGTCCGGCAATCAGCGGAACAGCCAAGGGAAACAATGCCGCATACGACGGATCTGTTTCTTCTGTATTACCGGCGGTTTCCGGCACTTGTCTGCTGCGGGGTTTGCTGTAAATCATTTCAAATGCAATCAGAAAAAAAAGGATTCCCCCGGAAATATAAAATGCACCGGGACTGATGCCAAAAAAGACCAGCAGCAGCCTGCCAAGAGCAATAAATACAGCCAAAACAACAGCGGCTATGCAGACTGCCCGCCGGATTACAAAACGCTTTACGTTCTCCGGCATCAGGGAAGTAACAGACAGATATTGGGGAACAATGCCTACCGGATCCATAACAATCAATACGGTAACCAACAGGGTAAAAAAATCTGATAACACAGAAACAGTATAGTTAAAAGGAACAGTTTTTTCAATGAGCGTCGGCTTTCAGCATATAAGACAGAATACCTTGGAACACGGCTTCGTCAAGAATGTGTTCTATCCTGCAGGCGTTTGATTCCGCCTGTTCCCGGGGAACCCCGGTAATTTTCTCCAGAAACGCAGTCAGTACCTGATGGCGGGTATATATCTGTTCCGCCTTTTGCCGCCCTTTTTCTGTAAGTGTAATGGGGCCGTTGTCTGCCATCGTAATATAACCGTCATCCTGGAGCAACCCCATTGCCCGGCTGACACTTGGCTTGGAAACATCTAAGCGGCGGGCAACATCCACTGACCGGACAGTTCCGTTTTCGTTTGACAGCATCAATATAGTTTCAAGATAATTTTCACCGGACTCATACATAGTACGTATGATACAATGTGTTTGAAAAAAAATCAATTTAGCAGCGGGACAGAATACACGGCGGAACCATTGCGGTAACATATTTTCTGTGGTACAATCGGCAATCTGTGCGAGGTTCCATGAAACATATCATCAGAATACTGTGCAAACTGCCTGCTCCGGTTGTCATCATCATCAGCTGGGTATTATCATCCCGCAGCACTATCCCGATGCCTGATTTTAACGGGGCGGATAAAGTTGTGCATTTTATCTGTTTTGCAGGATTGGCGTTCTGCTGGGGCAGCTGGTTTTCCATTGAAAGCTGGCACCATAAAACGCTGCGGAACATTCTGATAATAGCAGTAATTGTCTCTGCATACGGCTGCATTGATGAAATTCACCAGTCCTTTGTACCGGGAAGAGATATGTCTGTGTTTGACTGGGCAGCCGATACCCTCGGGGGAGTTGCCGGAGCGGCGGGGGCGGCACTGGCCGCATCTGTCATCAGGAAATACTGGCTTCCGGCAGGAAACACCGGTGCAGGGCAACAGTCCGCCGGCTGAACCGGACAGGAGGGCGCAGAGCTGCCCTGTGCTGTAACCCTGCAACCGGCTGCCCGTATCCAACCGGTACCGGACTGACACCGGTTTGCCGGCAGACCGGTGACGACGCAGGACATACAGGCAGCATAAAGCAATACCGCAGGAATTCCACGGGGATCTGTTGCCATCCGGGTATACAGAACTGCGGCAGTTACATTATGGTTCAGAAAAATTCGGTGTGTACTTTCTTAATTCAGAGATAACATCATAGCGGAAATCCAAATCGCCCGGCGGTATCAACGGTTCCCGGGGCGGACGCTGCCGGGAATTGGCATCGGTTACAACCTGCCGGACGGTATCAGCAGGAATACCGGCAGCGGTCACATACGGCGGAGCCAGCACACAAATACGGTTATCAGGACTGGATACAACCGGCAGTTCAGATTCCGGCAGCCGTTCAATATTTCTGATGACTGTTCCCCTGCCGGGGACACACGTGTACACAGTGCTGCCGATTAACAAGTGTTTGGGAACCGGGAAACTGCCTTCTTCCACAGACAATACTGCTTCCGTTTCCCCGTCATATTCCATGTCGGTCTGCCAGTACCGTATGCGGTACACTGCATTATCCGTCCGGAGAAAAGAGTACACTTCTTCCGCCGGTTGCGGGAAACTTACGGTAATCCCTGAAATATTGGAAGCTGCCTCCATCAAAGTCGCCGTTCCGTCTGCATCAGAGCGGTTCAGCATAAAATCAACGTACAAATTCCCGCCGAACACGGCAACCGGGATAACCGCTTCCTCCTTGAACCCGGAATAATACAAATGGAGATTCCAGGCACCGGATGTTTCTGTCTCTGGAATCAGCGGTTCAAAGGATACGGAAACCTGTTCTGAATTCCGGGACGTTGCGGCATTACGGGGACGAGCCGGCGCATCAGCAGACATATCCAGTATCCGGTCATAGTACCAACCGTAAAATAATTTCAATATAATTTGCGGAGAATCCCGGTTATCAAACACTATCATCCGGCTGGAATTCTGCCATACCCCTGCAAGCAAAGGCGGAATATCTGCATCTGCACAGAATACGTTTAACGGACATAAAAGAAAGCCCAGCACCAGGAACGTTTGGACAAAATGTTTCATATTTACAATATCGGCGGCAACAACCGGGAACTGGATATACGAAAAAACATTGAACCGGCATATACCGGTGTCCCGGTATTTCCGCCCGCCGGCGGACTTCCTGTTATTAAGTATAACACACCGGGACAGAATGTCAGTTTTTTTGCCCCTTTTTCCACACTTTTTTTCCGGCAGAAGGATCTCCATTTCTGTTATGGGAGCCGGGCTTTTCCGGAACTCACCGGAACGGGTTAGCAGGGAGCGGGAGTGCCGCAAAAGGCTGCGCAATCTTTTGTCAGCCCAGCAGGATAATCTTTTCAGCCCAACAGAAGAATCTTTTCAGCCTGACAATACTCTCTTGTCAGCCCAACAGGATAATCTTTTCAGCCTGACAATATTCTCTTGTCAGCCCAACAGGATAATCTTTTCAGCCTGACAATATTCTCTTTTCA
>CALXOI010000078.1 GCA_944389965.1 uncultured Treponema sp. | reverse complement strand
AATACGATAAATACAGAAAATTTTACGGAATTCACAACTGCGCTGCCGACCCGGCTGTTGGACATCAACGGAGAGCTGATTACAGAATTTGCTTCCGATGAAAAACGTGAAATCATCAGTTTTACGGCGCTTCCCCAACACATGATTGACGCTCTTCTTACCCGGGAAGACCGTATTTTTTATGAGCACAACGGATTCAGTCTCAAATCAATCATCCGGGCTTTTGTCGGTGTCATCACCGGCCGGTCATTGGGCGGCGGCAGTACCCTTACCCAGCAGATTGCGGGAACCCTGTACTGTGACCGTACAGAAAAATCCCTGACCCGGAAACTTAAAGAATTGTGGTGGGCAATCCAGATGGAGCGCCGGTATTCAAAAGATGAAATCCTCGAGCTGTATCTGAATAAAATATTTTTCGGGAGCGGTACGTACGGTGTCAATGCTGCATCAAAATATTATTTCGGACACGACGCCACACAAATAACGCCGGCAGAAGCCGCAATTCTGGTAGTACAGTTGTCCAGCCCCACTTATTTCAACCCGTTCAACTATCCCAACGAAGCAATGTCCCGGCAAAAAAATGTTCTGGACGAAATGGTAAATGCCGGTTACCTGACACAGGCAGAAGCCGATGAGTCTTTCGATGAATACTGGGTTAATTTTGACTACAACCGCATCAATTCATCCGCATATTACATGAGGGATGACAAGGCCCCCTGGTTCAGTGAATATGTCCGCCGGGAACTGAACAATATGCTTTATGGTTCCGCAGACATTTATACCAGCGGTTACACGGTCAATACGACACTGAATCTCAAAAATCAGTATGCGGCCCAATCCATAATGGATAAATACATTGCATCTGCAAACAACTCCTACCGGCAAACCAGCAGCACACGCATGACCGAGGCGACAGACGTCTACATTCCTATGACAGAACTGCTGTCCCTTGTGTTTAACATTCCCCAGCTAAAAACGTCTGACCAGCAGATACAAAACCGGGCAATGTCAACATACACAAAAACACTGAATCCGGTCATTGACGTCATGGCACTGATGTTCGGTATAGAAGACCTTAAAGTCGGAATTGTGAATAAGGCGAATGCCCGGCAGACACAGGAAAGCAGCAAGACAACTATCGAAGGAACGCTGATTTCTCTGGAAAACAGTACCGGTTATATCACCGCACTTGTCGGAGGAAGTGAGTTTACTGAATCCAACCAATTTATACGGGCAGTTCAGGCAAAGATACAGCCGGGAAGTTCTTTCAAACCCCTGTATTATTCCGCGGCAATTGATTCCAGAAAATTTACCGCAGCAACTGTTTTATCCGACACCCCGACAGTATTTTATACTGCCGACGGGACCCCTTACATTCCTTTGAATTTCCGCGGAACATGGGAAGGCAACGTCCAGTTATGGTATGCATTGGCAACATCAATGAATGTTCCTTCAATTAAAGTGCTCGATGGCATCGGATTTGATGCTGCAATAGAACGGGCAGCCGCACTGTTAGGCATTCCTGATGATGAACTGAAATCCCGCGGGTTTGAACGGGTATATCCGTTGGGCTTAGGTGTCTGTTCCGTCCGTCCCATTGAAATGGCCCGCGCATTTGCAATCTTTGCGAATCAAGGTAAGGAGGTGGAACCTATAGCCATCCGTACTATTGAAGACCGCAGCGGAAATATCATACTAAATCCTGAACGGGATCTGCGTCTTGCCCAGCAGCAGAAAGGCGCCGACATTCAGGTGATCTCTCCCCAAACAGCCTATATCATGACAGACATACTGAAGAATACAGTACGCATCGGGACATTGTCCCGGGGCGCCGGATGGGGAACACGGTTCAAATACACTGATGAAAACGGGAAAACTTATACCATGCCTGCAGCAGGAAAAACCGGTACAACCCAGAACTGGGCTGACGCATGGGCGGTAGGATATACACCGTATATAACAACAGCGGTATGGTTCGGGTTCGATACGCCCGGACAATCACTGGGAACCCAGCTTACCGGATCAACACTGTCGGGTGTTGCATGGGGTGAATATATGCGGATTGCAAATGAAGATTATCCCTATAAAGATTTTACCGTTCCCCAAACGGGATTGGTTCGGGCAGAAGTTTGTTCTGTTTCCGGTCTGATTCCTACCGCAGCCTGCGGAAACCATAAAACGACCCAGTATTTTCTGACAGGGACCCAGCCTACAGAAATCTGCAATCTTCATATAAACCGGAGCAGTATTGAAAACCTGAGCGTAAACCGGTTGGCAAAAGAACAGCTTATGTCAGGTACACGTTTTACCGGTGTGGTTGACGATTCACCGCTGAAACTCGATTTGTCATTCCTGAACATACCAGATGAAAAGCTCCTTTCCGAAACGGAAGACAATACGGACGGTAGCCCGGAGCAGACCGGATCTCTGACAGAAACAGACTTACCAGATGAACAGGATGGAGCACAAACAGGGGAAAACAGCAGTGAAAAAACACCGGTATTCAATTATCTATTAAATTAACATGCCGCAGTGCAACACATAATAAGAAGGGAGTTATGCTGGTAGATATTGACAAAATACAAGTACACAAACGGGTTCGTAAAGATATGGGAAATCTGGACACGCTCAAAGACAGTATGAAACGGTACGGTCTTTTAAATCCAATAACTCTGACCCGGAATTATGAACTTGTAGCCGGACAACGTCGTCTGGAAGCTGCAAAACAATTAGGCTGGATCAGTATACAGGCAAATCTTATTGAAACAGAAGATCCGGTTACACTGTTGGAACTGGAACTTGAAGAAAACACACAGCGCTCTGATTTCAATGATATGGAGTTACTGGAAGGCTACCAGCAGTTGGAAAAACTCCGCAATCCCGGATTTTTTCAACGTATTAAAAACAAAATAAAGGAATTGTTTACCCGGTTATTCGGAAAACACACAAATAAAAAGAAACAAGACACATAGCCGGTATACTGCATCCCCTGCCGGGGAAACGATGGATATGTTCCCATATTTTCCCGCAGCGGAACCGGATTGCATGGAATCCGGCAGATGTGTATTTTCATGTACAGGTCTGTAAATATCTGGAACCGGATACTATTTTTCAACCATAGCAGAACCAGCAGCCGGCGGATCTTTTACGGTAGGTATAAATTGCCGGGCAATTTTTCCTTTTCCCCGGCTTTTCACATAGAAAAAACCGATAAAAGAAAAAACAACCGCCCCGATAAAATTAACGAACAAATCTTTCATTGTATCAATAAGACCGATATCGATATATCCACCAAAACGGGCTATCCAGTCCTCACCATTCACAATCAGCGTTTTAATGGGAACCCTGCTGACAATATTCAATCCGTCAGGATTAAATTTTACTGAATTAATCTGGGTAACGATGTAATCTTTTTGCATATCGGTTGCAAACAAACTGTCCATACCGAATTCAAAAAATTCCCACAACACCCCGATTGTCATTGAAAAACAAAAGGCAACAACAGCTAAAAAAAACGGAGACAGTTTAAATGCAAATTTGTCGCTCCGGTTAAAAATATCTACCAATGCGAAACCGACTGCCGCCATTAAAAAGCCGTTTACCGTATGCAGCATAGTATCCCAGTGCTTGATTTTTGTATAAAAAGAATCAACTTCACCCAGAATTTCTGCCGCAAAGATAAAACACAAGACAACAGCTTCCAATCCGGGAGGTATATCAATACCCAATTTCCGGTCAATAAATAATGGGACGGCAAACAAAATCAATGTTAAGGCACCCATAAAAACATTTTCATAGTTGCCCATAAACAGCTGCCGTACCATAACCGCAATAACAACAGCCGTTAAAAAGCCCCTGAGCGTTAATTTCCGGATACGGTGACGGTGTTGAGTAGCATCTTCCTGCCGGGTATCTGCCTTATAATATTTCTTTTTCATAACAACTCCTCCATCACTCTGCAATAAATACTGTTATACGGCAACAATGATAATCTCCTACATCCGGTCACGGTACTATTCATGTGAATGATTACCAAACAAGACTCAATTCATCGGAATAGTTTGCCGGTACAGACAGATTCATCCGGTAACCGATAAAAACCAATACCTGTCATACTAACAGCATTCCGGTACATTATACCGGAAATATTATACTAATACCAGATTTGTTCCTTTATCTGATAATAACCCGGATGATTTTTTTCTTACCTGCCCGAAGCATAAGTTCTTTCTGTTCATCAAAATCAGCGGCAGTAAACAACACAGAAATATCAGTCAACGGTTTTTCCACACCGCTGGCACCAGTATATGCAGCCCCACCCTGTTGAATAAGCCGGCGGGCATCACTTTTAGAAGTAACCAAACCTGCTGCAACATATAAATCAACTGCATTGATACCGTTACCGGCAAACAGCAATTCATCCAGCTGCACGGTAGGCATAGAAGCTCTGTCGCCGCCACCGCCGAACGCAGCTTTTGCACCGGCAAGGGCTTTGTCAGCTTCATCTTTACCGTGGATAACCGCAGTAACTTCCCATGCCAGACGTTCTTTTGCTTTGTTGATGTCCCCTGCCATAATAGTATCAATTTCCGGTACCGGAAGGAATGTAAACAACAATAAAAACTTTCTGACATCTGCATCTGCAACATTGCGCCAATATTGGAAAAAATCGAAAACCGGAGTCATCTCTGGATCCAGGAACAGGGCACCTTTTTCCGTTTTACCCATTTTTTTACCGTCAGAACGGGTAATCAGCGGAAAAGTAAGCCCGTAGACTGTTTTACCGGTTTTTCTCCTGATTAAATCAGCACCGGCAACAATATTACCCCACTGGTCATCACCACCAATTTGCAGGCAGCAGTTATGCCGTTCATGCAGTTTTAAAAAATCATAGCTTTGGAGCAACTGGTAACTGAATTCAAGAAACGACAGCCCTGTTTCCATGCGTTTTTTGTATGATTCAAACGTAAGCATCCGGTTTACAGAAAAACACGATCCGATGTCCCGCATAAAATCAATGTAATTCATGTCCGCAAGCCAATATTTATTGTTATCAAGTAAAGCTGTCTTGCCGTCAAACCCAATAAATTTGTCCAACTGGCGTTCAAAGCGGGCAACATTTTTATCTATCTCATCATATGAAATAATTTTCCTCATTTCTGTCTTACCGGAGGGATCTCCGATTCTGGCAGTACCGCCACCAATCAAAGCAATCCCGCAGTGACCGGCTTCCCGCAAATGGCGGAGGGCAAAAAAAGGCACCATATGACCGATATGCAGACTTGGTCCTGTAGGGTCTGTCCCTACGTAAAATGTTACCGGTCCGTTATCCATCAATTCGGACAAACCGTCAATATCGGTACACTGCTGGAAAAAACCCCGTTCCTTCAGTGTTTCAAGTGCATTATTCATATAAACCTCAAAACAGATATAATCAGTATGGAAGGTATCTTACTCTTTACACTGACAATTATCAAGTGCCACCCGGTAAACCCTTGCCCAGTAACCGGCCAGCTGGTATACTTGTACTATGATACATGGATTTTTCCGTGCTGCCTGCGCCAGTCCTGCAGTCACCCTTGCAGACTGTAACCGTAACGCAGCTGCAATTATTGAACAGATTCATACAGCCGCAGCATGCGGCGCTTCACTTGTCGTGTTCCCTGAACTGTGCATCACCGGCTATACCTGCGGGGATTTATTTTTGCAGCAACCGCTCCAATCAGCTGCCGTTGATGCACTGGAATCTATTGCAGAAAACATATGCGATGCCCCGGTTCTGGCAATAGTAGGTCTGCCAGTAGCATCGGGAAACAGTATTTACAACTGTGCCGCTTTTCTGTATCGGGGCAGGATTCTGGCTCTTGTCCCGAAAACATACATCCCCAACTACGGGGAATTTTATGAACAACGTTATTTTGCACCGGCACCGGAAGGTTGCGGAAACACAGTTTATCTGTCACCCCGCAACACTGCGGTTCCGTTTGGAACAGACATTCTGCTGTACAACAGCAGTATCCCGGATTTGTGCATTGCTGCAGAAATCTGTGAAGATGTCTGGGCTCCCCAGCCACCTTCTGTCCGGCACGCATTGGCAGGGGCAACTGTTATCGTAAATCTTTCCGCCAGTAATGAAGTTATCGGCAAAGCTGAATACCGCCGGATGCTCACTGCATCCCAATCAGCCCGGCTCATGTGCTGTTATCTGTATGCTGATGCCGGTCGGGGAGAATCAACCACAGATATGGTATTTGCCGCCCATAACATTATTGCGGAAAACGGCACGGTTTTGGCAGAATCACCGTTATTCAGCAGTTTTACCGGAACCATCATTTATGCGGATATTGATTTGGATACTCTGATTCAGGAACGCCGCCGTACCGGAACGTTTGCCCGGTGTGCCGAACAATTTTTTAGGAGCTCTGACTTATCTACTGCTCCCGGAAATTCCGGGGAATACCGCCGGATTCCTATTGATTTTGACACGGACGGTATTCTGCGGGTTACGGGAGTGACAGAAACACCCGGCAGCTGTGTATCCGGAACGGATGTACGGAACCACAAACAATCAGCGGAATATATCCGGGACACTACGGTTGCTGCCGGAACTACATCCACCGTTACCGGAACAACAACGGCAGACACAAAGGACAGCTCCGCAGCCGATACAGTCCGGCATGAAAAAATACTCCGGTACCGGAATATTGCACCGTATCCTTTTGTCCCTGAGGAAACAAATGCCCGCGCGCTCCGTTGCCGCAGCGTTATCGAGTTACAGGCAGAAGGGCTTGTACAGCGGTTGCGTCACACCGGAGTCCATTCAGCAGTCATCGGTTTGTCCGGCGGACTTGATTCAACATTAGCGCTGCTTGTTACCGTGGAAGCATTCCGCCGGTGCGGTTTGGCGACATCAGGTATACAGGCGGTTACCATGCCCTGCTTCGGGACAACCGGCAGGACAAGAAACAACGCAGAAAAACTCGCAGAACAGCTCCATATCAGTTTTCAGGAAATACCGATTCAGGCAGCTGTCCGGCAGCATTTTGCTGACATTGGGCAAAGCGAGCAGACCCATGATGTTACGTACGAAAACAGCCAGGCCAGGGAACGGACACAGGTACTGATGGATTTAGCAAACCGCACCGGCGCATTGGTTATCGGTACCGGAGATTTATCTGAACTGGCACTTGGTTGGGCAACCTATAACGGTGATCATATGTCCATGTACGGTGTCAATGCATCAATTCCCAAAACATTGGTACGGCATCTGGTATCGTGGGTTGCCCAGGAATCGGAACCGACACAACCGGCGTTGTCTGCCGTATTGAACGATATTCTTGATACTCCGGTCAGTCCTGAATTACTGCCGCCGGAATCCGGTTCTATTTCTCAAAAAACAGAAGAACTGGTCGGGCCGTATGATTTGCATGATTTTTTTCTCTACTATGTATTGCGACGGGGATTCGGACCAGAAAAAATATTTTTTCTTGCCCGGGAAGCATTTTGCAGCCCGGAACACCGGAAACAGTACCCTCCGGAAACAATCCTGCGGTGGCTGAATATATTTTTCCGCCGCTTTTTTGCCCAACAGTTCAAGCGTTCGTGTCTTCCAGACGGAGCAAAAGTCGGCACAGTCAGTTTATCTCCCAGAGGCGACTGGAGAATGCCCAGTGATGCGTCCCGGGCTGTCTGGCAGGCAGAACTGGACCGACTGGAAACGCAGCTTCAGAAACAGGGAATTCCCGGAAAGGATATCCGGTACAGGTAGATGCAACATCCGGACGGAAACCGGAGCTGCATCCGCCGGATTGCGACTATGTACTTTGCCGGATTTGGTTCCGGTAAATTCCGGTAAAAAATTAAGAAAACAAAAATGTACCCTATTCTGCCAATAACCGGCCGGAAGAAATAATGTGATACTATTCAGGCACGTTTTCGTAGGAATTATGAGAAATGGTGTAAAAACAGCTGATAATTTTCTATGTGCAACACCCGGTAGATACCAGAGTAATAATCGAACCTATTGACGCTATTTGACAGAACAAAATTTTACAAAATATGCAGTTTTTTGATATCAGAAGTAAAATCCCTGACATAAATTGTGCGTAAATAACAGAAGATAATTAAATATGAGAACAAATCTGCCACACAAGATTAGATTGACATTCAATAAAGCTTGAAGTACGTTTGCAATGCCCAAGCATAGTGTATATAAACTAACATTTTTTCGTAATACGTTTTGTGGGGTTGGGCAAACGGTACTTTTTCGTACAGCGGAACAACAGAGCCACAGCCAAACATGACTCTTATAAATCAATAAAATTTCTGTGTAATTTATATTGTATACACCGGTCTCAAAAAAATAACAGGAAATTACAACATCAATTTTTTGAAAGAATCATAATATAGATACACGCAATACATTATGTTAGACATACGTTTAATTTTGAATCTATACGTATTCCGGTAATAAAAAACACCCCGGTCAAATGGAACGGGGTGTTTTTGTGGACGATAACGGGTTCGAACCGCTGACATTCTGGTTGTGACCCAGACGCTCTCCCAGCTGAGCTAATCGTCCTAGCAATTTTTACTGTACTGCAAACCTCCGGGAATGTCAATATTCAGGCCATATCCTTCCGCAGCAGAAGGGTGGCAGATAAACGGAATCCGCCGGAAAACAATACTTCTGCCCATACAGCTGTCAGCACACTGAATTCCCGCGTGTCATACCGTTATCTGCCCCACCGGTTACAATCAGTTTCCACCCGTAACGAATATGCCCTAGTATTTTTTCCGGTAAATCAGTAAAATAGCTGGAACAGTGGAGTTATCATCATGGCGGAAAGTGAAAAACTGATTGTCCGGGGTGCCCGGGAACATAACCTGAAAAATATAGATGTGGAAATGCCCCGCAACAAACTTGTTGTCATATCCGGGTTATCCGGTTCTGGCAAAAGTTCACTGGCATTCGATACCATATTTGCAGAAGGTCAGCGCCGTTATGTAGAAAGTCTGTCCGCATACGCCCGGCAGTTTCTGGGACGCATGGACAAACCGGATATTGATTATATAGAGGGCTTATCGCCGGCAATTTCAATTGAACAGAAAACAACCCACAGAAATCCCCGTTCCACTGTAGGAACAGTTACAGAAATATATGATTATTACCGTCTGCTTTATGCCCGGATTGGAATTCCCCACTGCCCGGAATGCGGCAGGGAAATACGGGAACAGTCAACAGATCAGATTATCGACACTATTATGAACTGGGAAGAAGGTTCCCGGATTCAGATCATGGCACCGGTAGTATACCGCAAAAAAGGCGAACATCAGAAAATCATTGATGATGCTAGAAAAGCCGGTTTTGTCCGGGCACGAATAGACGGAATGATGGTGGAACTGGAAGACAGCATCAAACTGGACAAACAGAAAAAACATTCTGTAGATATAGTTATCGACCGGATCATCCTGAACAGCAGTGTCCGGTCCCGGGTTGCATCCTCTGTGGAAACCGCACTAGAAACCGCCAACGGTATTGCAGTAATTACCCGGAAAAACGGGGACACGGAAACAGAACACTTTTTTTCCCAAAAAAATTCCTGCCCTGACTGCGGTATTTCCATCCCGGAGTTGCAGCCCCGGCTGTTCTCATTCAACAATCCGACCGGTGCATGTCCGGAATGTACCGGGCTGGGTGAAAAAATGGAATTTGATGAAGCTTTGATTATACCTGATCCGTCAAAATCCTTTAATGAAGGAGGAATTGCCCCGTACAATCCTGATTCTGCCTGGAACAGAACACGTTTTCAAGCTTTAGCGGATACATATGATTTCAGTCTGGCAACACCCTACCAGGATTTAACAGCACAACAGAAAAAAATACTGTTCTATGGTTCAGAACAGCCTATCCATTTTGTATACCAAAAACAGAGTGGCGAAGGTCATTCTGTATACAATCAACGATGGCCGGGCATTTTTGCCGATATGAAACGCCGCTACAATGAATCTTTTTCAGAAGCCCAGCGTGAAAATCTTGAACGGTACATGGCACACAGGATTTGCACCGCCTGCGGAGGACGCCGCCTGAAAAAAGAAGCATTGGCAGTAACTGTCGGCGGCAAAAACATTTACGAATTATCACAACTGTCTGTCAGTGATTCCCTGGATTTTTTTTCCCACCTTGAATTGACCGATACAGAACAACAGATTGCCCGCCAGATAAAAAAAGAAATACAGGACCGGCTCACATTTATGAAAAATGTGGGGCTTGATTACCTGACGCTGGAACGGCAGGCCGCAACTTTGTCCGGTGGCGAAGCCCAACGTATCAGGTTGGCAACCCAAATCGGTTCCAGTCTTATGGGTGTTCTGTATATCCTTGACGAACCGTCCATTGGACTACATCAGCGGGATAACCAGCGGTTGATTGACACGCTTACATATCTGCGGGATTTGGGTAACACACTCATTGTCGTTGAACATGATGAACAGACACTGCGCACCGCCGACTGGATAATCGATCTGGGCCCCGGCGCCGGTGTTCACGGCGGTAATGTAGTGGCATCCGGTACGCCGCAGGACGTCATGGCTATACCGGACAGTCTTACCGGACAGTATCTTGCAGGTACATTGAAAATGGACATTCCCGCCCGGCGGCGGCAGGGCAACGGGCACTCTATTCTGCTATCCGGCGTCACTGAACATAACCTTAAAAATATATCTGTGAATATTCCCC
>CALXOI010000077.1 GCA_944389965.1 uncultured Treponema sp. | reverse complement strand
GCCGGAGAAGAAACCTATCCCTTGGCAAGCCGGTACCTGCGGATTTACCTTTTGGGGACATTCTTTTCCATGGCAGGACTGGGAATGAACAGCTTTATCAATTCCCAGGGATTCGGCAGAAAGGGAATGACCACAATCCTTATCGGAGCGGTGACAAACATTGTCCTTGACCCGGTTTTTATCTTTATTTTCCACATGGGGGTTCAGGGAGCTGCCCTTGCCACAGTGATTTCCCAAGGGCTTTCAGCCTTTTTTGTCATGAGGTTCCTTTTAAGCGGCAAGGCTGTTTACCGGCTGAAACTCCGGTACCTCAAGCCGGACCCGGCGGTAATCCTCAGAATAACCAGTCTGGGCCTGGCAAACTTCATCATGTCCGCCACAAATGCCCTTACCCAGGTGGCCTGCAACACAATGCTCAAAAAATTCGGAGGCGACCTGTACATAGCAGTAATGACGGTGCTGGGTTCCGTCCGGGACATTTCCTGGACAACAGTGCAGGGGCTTTCCCAGGGAGCCCTGCCGGTACTGGGATACAACTACGGGGCAAAGGAATACCGCCGGGTGCAAAAAGGAATCAAATTCCTTGCGGTAACTTCCGCCCTGTACACAACGGTAATATGGATTCTCACAATGACCTTTCCGGAATCATTTATTCACATTTTCAACAGCCACCCGGAACTTCTGGAAGCCGGAATCCCTGCCCTGCACATTTACTTTTTCGGCTTCTTCATGATGAGCCTCCAGTTCACCGGCCAGACAGCCTTTACCGCCCTGGGACTTTCAAAACAGGCGATTTTCTTTTCCCTTTTGAGAAAGGCAATCATCGTTGTGCCCCTTACATTCATTCTGCCCTATGTGGCGGGACTGGGGGTAAAGGGGGTATTCCTTGCGGAGCCGGTTTCAAACTTTATCGGGGGAATAGCCTGCTTTTTGACCATGTATTTTACCGTGTACAGAAAACTGGGCAAAACCGGGGCTGAGTAAAAGGTGTAACTCCAGAAGATTGAGCAGGGGAACGGATTAAAACATATAAAGAGAAACAAGATTCGGGCAGGGAGGTTCTTTTTTCGGGGACAAGAGCACCTTACGACCTCATAGAATCGGCTTGGGGTGTGGCAGTGGGTAAGTTATCGGAATAAATCTGTTTTTAACCTTCTTGTCGGATATATTCCGGGAAAAGTGTTTCGCTCAGCTTACGGATCTCACTGTCAAAGGCAACAAGATAAACAGTCATATCATTCTTTTCCAGAAAGGATTTTATCGTGGCAGCTGCGATACGGAGGGCGCTTTCTTTTGGGTAGCCGTACACACCGGAAGAAATCAGGGGAAAGGCTACAGATGTACAGCCGTGTTTTTCTGCAAGGGAAAGGGAGGTTGTGTAACAGGATTTAAGGGCTTTTTCTTCTCCACGGATGCCGCCATGCCATACAGGACCAACGGTATGAATTACATATTTGCAGGGAAGGTTATATGCCCCGGTGAGTTTTGCCTTTCCGGTTTCACAGCCGCCCAAAGTCCTGCATTCCGCAAGGAGTCCGGGACCGGCAACCCGGTGTATGGCTCCGTCAACCCCGCCGCCGCCCAGCAGGGAAGAATTGGCGGCGTTCACTATTGCATCCACGTTCATTTTTGTGATATCACCGAATACTATTTTCAAAGGCATCTTTTACCTCCGTCTTAGGATTGATTCAGATATTTATTTTATACTATAAACTGTATTTATGTAAAAGCAGAAAAGTTTTTAATAAATAGCGGTAGTTATCTGATTTTAAGTAACTGGCTTGCATGAATAAGTCGGGAGCCACATTTTTCAAAAAATGTATAAAAACTTTGACAAAAATAATTTGCTTTGTTAGAGGTTTCGGGAGTCATAAAACGATGCCGTTTGCATCCGCCGCGACACAAAACAAAATATTTACATTGTCTGCATTTGTCTGATTGTGTTTTTGACTCTTGAATGAATTGTATATGTTCCCGTTTTTTTTCGATAGCAGTAAAATCATCCTGATTGATATTTCCTAAACAATATTCGTCAAGGGCAAAAAAGTCACAAGGATATACGCTACCGTCGGCTTCTATGACGTTTTGCCGGGAACATATACCTCCCATATCACAGGCTTCGGGAGGTCTGCCGGAAAGTATTAACAGATAATTGTCAAATTGTCGTATGGAAATATAGGTTCCGCTACGGATATCCTCATACCAACAGTTGAATAAATCACACAGAAATGTTCCGTAGTTTTGAGGACTTAAAAAATACGATGACCTTGCATCTGCCAAAGGGGCAAGACAGGGAATAAACTGCAAAAAAGAAAACTGTCTGCTACGGAAAAAGTCATATATTTCTTTTGCAGATTTAGCGGCTTTATCGGTAACTACGGTCAGAATATTAAAATCAACTTTATATTTTTTTAATAATTCTGCTGCAGATACTACTTGAGAGAATGTTTTTTCTCCGGTACCGGTAAGTCTGTAGGTATTTGGAAGATAAAAACTACAAAGAAAAAGATTACTCATATATTTTTGAGCCTATTATTTATGAAGGTAAATCTGTAAAAAACATAGCAGGTCGGCGTTTAAAAGATAAAATTTAAAACAAAAAGACCGGAAACACTCTGTTCCGGTCTTTAGGTAACGTGGAGATGAGGGGACTTGAACCCCTTACCTCTTGCATGCCATGCAAGCGCTCTAGCCAGATGAGCTACACCCCCATAAAACAATTGAATTGTACTGAAACATATCCGGTGTGTCAAGTATAAAAATATCGTGTGTAACCGGTTGGTATATGATTGACAAATCCTCCAGTGCAGGGGTATCCTGTATACCGGAGGTGTCCAATGCAGACTGGTTTTTCAGTAGAGACTTCCTGTTCCGGAACAGATTGGCTGCAGGCTGCCGGTCAGGAACCGCTTCCATCGCTTCCAGATGAAAATCCGTTGCTGTTTGATTCAATTTTTTCCCCGTGTGCAGAGACAGGTTCTGTTTCAGACTTTGTTCCGCTACCGGATTCCATGATGGAGCTTACACTGGATTATATTTACCGGTTGGAATCAATTCCCCGGGAAAAGTTCTTTTCCGCATAATCTGCTCTCCGCTTTACAGAAGAAAAACCCTGTGGTACAGTATATATATCCTTCATTACGGAGTGTACTCTTTATGGTAAGAAATCGTTTTCAATTAATTATGTGTAGTGCTGCGGTCTGTGCCGCAATGATGGTTTGTTCCTGTAAAGGAACGGAAGTGGTCGAACCGGTAGAAGTACCGGAAGAGGTGCTGTATTCTTCTGCTCCCGGTGAGTGGCAGGAAAATGTTTTTTCCGGGGAAGACCAATACGGGTATTTTTTTACCACACCGGAGCTTGGTGCATATTCTATGGTAGAAGGCGAATTCAAAAAATCCGGCGGATATGAAAAGAGTTCCTTTGGATTTGCGTTTGCATATTCAGCTGATGAAGAAGGCTGGCTTGATGAATATCTCCGGTTTGAAATCAATACTACCGGAGAATATGCCGTATATGCATATAAAAACGGCGTTTATACTGATTTAGTAGAAGCTAATAATGAAAACACGGCGTATTTGTATCCTTCAGAAGCGGTAAAAGGCGGATATGACAGTGTGAATACATTAAAAATTGAGCGGACGGGAGACCGTTCTTATACACTATATATCAATGGTTCCCAGATTGCCGTTGCAACTGTCCCTGCCGGGTTTGTAAACGGCACAGGTGTCATGGCTTTTTTCTCTGTCGGAAAAGCAGATCAGGAACAGTTTCCTGATGAACCGGTGCGGGTTACATACCGCATTACGGATTCCACCGTATTCGCTCCGATGGCAAATGGTACGGGTGAAAAATAATTTTCTATAATGAATATACACTTACGCAACGCACATCCCGCTGACATTGCCGGTATTATGGCAGTAGAGCGGGATGCGTTTATTCCGGAAGTACAGGAAGCTGAATCTGTTTTTGCAGAGAGAATTCGTGTCTTTCCTGACGGTTTTCTTGTGCTTGTTGACAATGATTGTAGCATCTGCGGATATTTTTCTTCAGAACGGTGGCCGGTGTGCAGGACTGATGCGTCTGTGTTTCAGTTGGGGCATTCTATCCGGAAAAATCACACGGCTGATGGTCCTGTTCTGTATATTTCTTCTATGGGAATTCTTTCCCGGTACCGGGGAACCGGCTTGGGCCGCCGGCTGTTTGAAGAATCACTCCGCCGGATTACCGCATCTTGTTCCGGTATTGAACGGATTATTCTTTTAGTAAACGAGCATTGGGACGGAGCCCGGCATATCTATCAGACAAATGGTTTTACAGAGCAGATCCGTCTGATTAACTTTTTCCCGTCGGCAGCCGGCGGACGGGAAGACGGCATTATCATGGAGCGGAACCGGTGACGCTTGAACAGTGGGACGGATTTTGCCGGTTCCGGGATGCATTCAGGCGGCAGTGTTCACAGTGGAGCAGCCGGTATGCGGGTTTATTGCAACCGCTTCAGAAAGCTGCCTCGTCGGCAGATACACCGTCATATCCGCTGGAAACAGAAATTGTGTACAATACCGCACTGGATGAGGTGTCGGTTCAGGATGACATACGGCTCATGGTAATCGGTGATAATCCGGGAAAAGATGAGCAGCGTTCTGCCAACCGCCGGTATCTGGTGGGACAGGCCGGTAAACTTGCTGCCGGTTTCTTTGCGCGGAATCCGGAACTCGGTATTGATTTCCGAAAGAATGTAATTATTCTGAATAAGACGCCGGTTCATACGGCAAAGACTACCCATCTGCGGTATCTGTTGCAAAACGGTACTTCTGAAATTGCGTCTTTAATCCGGGACAGCCAGCAGTGGATGGCAGAACAGACGGTTATGCTGCACAGCTGCCTGACTTCCGGCGGAAACCGGTGCCCGCTGTGGCTGGTGGGCTACAGTGAACTCAAGCAAAAAGGTTTATTTTCTGTTTACCGGGAGATGCTGGTCAGACAGTACGGTTCCTGTACGGATTCCTGCCGGCAGCAGGTATTTGTGTACCAGCATTTTTCCATGAACCGGTTTGCAGTTGATTTGAAGGAATGTGATTTTACTTGTGGAGCGGCAGACCGGGCACTTTCCGGCGGAAAAACTTCCGGTGATTCCGGCTGTTTTTTATCCGGTGACTCTTTTGCTGTCAGTGTTCAGGCAGTAGAGCTGGATAAAAAACTGGCGTATCTGGGTTCCGTTCACCGCCGGGAAATTTTTCCCGATGCTCCGTTTTGGAATTAAATCTTATCAGGTATAGTACAATTCACTTTCAAAACAGACACCGCCCGGAGCTTTTCCGGCAATGATGATTTTCTGTGGATCTTCAAAATTTCCCTGTAGCTGCAATGTGTCACCGATCATTGCTTCATGGGAATAATTGATTCTGAAATCTGTTATATCTTTACTCTGATATTCTGCCGGCAGAATATCAGAGTAAAGATATAACAGATTTCAGAATCAATTATTCCCATGAAGCAATGATCGGTGACACATTGCAGCTACAGGGAAATTTTGAAGATCCACAGAAAATCATCATTGCCGGAAAAGCTCCGGGCGGTGTCTGTTTTGAAAGTGAATTGTACTATACCTGATAAGATTTAATTCCAAAACGGAGCATCGGGAAAAATTTCCCGGCGGTGAACGGAACCCAGATACGCCAGTTTTTTATCCAGCTCTACTGCCTGAACACTGACAGCAAAAGAGTCACCGGATAAAAAACAGCCGGAATCACCGGAAGTTTTTCCGCCGGAAAGTGCCCGGTCTGCCGCTCCACAAGTAAAATCACATTCCTTCAAATCAACTGCAAACCGGTTCATGGAAAAATGCTGGTACACAAATACCTGCTGCCGGCAGGAATCCGTACAGGAACCGTACTGTCTGACCAGCATCTCCCGGTAAACAGAAAATAAACCTTTTTGCTTGAGTTCACTGTAGCCCACCAGCCACAGCGGGCACCGGTTTCCGCCGGAAGTCAGGCAGCTGTGCAGCATAACCGTCTGTTCTGCCATCCACTGCTGGCTGTCCCGGATTAAAGACGCAATTTCAGAAGTACCGTTTTGCAACAGATACCGCAGATGGGTAGTCTTTGCCGTATGAACCGGCGTCTTATTCAGAATAATTACATTCTTTCGGAAATCAATACCGAGTTCCGGATTCCGCGCAAAGAAACCGGCAGCAAGTTTACCGGCCTGTCCCACCAGATACCGGCGGTTGGCAGAACGCTGCTCATCTTTTCCCGGATTATCACCGATTACCATGAGCCGTATGTCATCCTGAACCGACACCTCATCCAGTGCGGTATTGTACACAATTTCTGTTTCCAGCGGATATGACGGTGTATCTGCCGACGAGGCAGCTTTCTGAAGCGGTTGCAATAAACCCGCATACCGGCTGCTCCACTGTGAACACTGCCGCCTGAATGCATCCCGGAACCGGCAAAATCCGTCCCACTGTTCAAGCGTCACCGGTTCCGCTCCATGATAATGCCGTCTTCCCGTCCGCCGGCTGCCGACGGGAAAAAGTTAATCAGACGGATCTGCTCTGTAAAACCATTTGTCTGATAGATATGCCGGGCTCCGTCCCAATGCTCGTTTACTAAAAGAATAATCCGTTCAATACCGGAACAAGATGCGGTAATCCGGCGGAGTGATTCTTCAAACAGCCGGCGGCCCAAGCCGGTTCCCCGGTACCGGGAAAGAATTCCCATAGAAGAAATATACAGAACAGGACCATCAGCCGTGTGATTTTTCCGGATAGAATGCCCCAACTGAAACACAGACGCATCAGTCCTGCACACCGGCCACCGTTCTGAAGAAAAATATCCGCAGATGCTACAATCATTGTCAACAAGCACAAGAAAACCGTCAGGAAAGACACGAATTCTCTCTGCAAAAACAGATTCAGCTTCCTGTACTTCCGGAATAAACGCATCCCGCTCTACTGCCATAATACCGGCAATGTCAGCGGGATGTGCGTTGCGTAAGTGTATATTCATTATAGAAAATTATTTTTCACCCGTACCATTTGCCATCGGAGCGAATACGGTGGAATCCGTAATGCGGTATGTAACCCGCACCGGTTCATCAGGAAACTGTTCCTGATCTGCTTTTCCGACAGAGAAAAAAGCCATGACACCTGTGCCGTTTACAAACCCGGCAGGGACAGTTGCAACGGCAATCTGGGAACCATTGATATATAGTGTATAAGAACGGTCTCCCGTCCGCTCAATTTTTAATGTATTCACACTGTCATATCCGCCTTTTACCGCTTCTGAAGGATACAAATACGCCGTGTTTTCATTATTAGCTTCTACTAAATCAGTATAAACGCCGTTTTTATATGCATATACGGCATATTCTCCGGTAGTATTGATTTCAAACCGGAGATATTCATCAAGCCAGCCTTCTTCATCAGCTGAATATGCAAACGCAAATCCAAAGGAACTCTTTTCATATCCGCCGGATTTTTTGAATTCGCCTTCTACCATAGAATATGCACCAAGCTCCGGTGTGGTAAAAAAATACCCGTATTGGTCTTCCCCGGAAAAAACATTTTCCTGCCACTCACCGGGAGCAGAAGAATACAGCACCTCTTCCGGTACTTCTACCGGTTCGACCACTTCCGTTCCTTTACAGGAACAAACCATCATTGCGGCACAGACCGCAGCACTACACATAATTAATTGAAAACGATTTCTTACCATAAAGAGTACACTCCGTAATGAAGGATATATATACTGTACCACAGGGTTTTTCTTCTGTAAAGCGGAGAGCAGATTATGCGGAAAAGAACTTTTCCCGGGGAATTGATTCCAACCGGTAAATATAATCCAGTGTAAGCTCCATCATGGAATCCGGTAGCGGAACAAAGTCTGAAACAGAACCTGTCTCTGCACACGGGGAAAAAATTGAATCAAACAGCAACGGATTTTCATCTGGAAGCGATGGAAGCGGTTCCTGACCGGCAGCCTGCAGCCAATCTGTTCCGGAACAGGAAGTCTCTACTGAAAAACCAGTCTGCATTGGACACCTCCGGTATACAGGATACCCCTGCACTGGAGGATTTGTCAATCATATACCAACCGGTTACACACGATATTTTTATACTTGACACACCGGATATGTTTCAGTACAATTCAATTGTTTTATGGGGGTGTAGCTCATCTGGCTAGAGCGCTTGCATGGCATGCAAGAGGTAAGGGGTTCAAGTCCCCTCATCTCCACGTTACCTAAAGACCGGAACAGAGTGTTTCCGGTCTTTTTGTTTTAAATTTTATCTTTTAAACGCCGACCTGCTATGTTTTTTACAGATTTACCTTCATAAATAATAGGCTCAAAAATATATGAGTAATCTTTTTCTTTGTAGTTTTTATCTTCCAAATACCTACAGACTTACCGGTACCGGAGAAAAAACATTCTCTCAAGTAGTATCTGCAGCAGAATTATTAAAAAAATATAAAGTTGATTTTAATATTCTGACCGTAGTTACCGATAAAGCCGCTAAATCTGCAAAAGAAATATATGACTTTTTCCGTAGCAGACAGTTTTCTTTTTTGCAGTTTATTCCCTGTCTTGCCCCTTTGGCAGATGCAAGGTCATCGTATTTTTTAAGTCCTCAAAACTACGGAACATTTCTGTGTGATTTATTCAACTGTTGGTATGAGGATATCCGTAGCGGAACCTATATTTCCATACGACAATTTGACAATTATCTGTTAATACTTTCCGGCAGACCTCCCGAAGCCTGTGATATGGGAGGTATATGTTCCCGGCAAAACGTCATAGAAGCCGACGGTAGCGTATATCCTTGTGACTTTTTTGCCCTTGACGAATATTGTTTAGGAAATATCAATCAGGATGATTTTACTGCTATCGAAAAAAAACGGGAACATATACAATTCATTCAAGAGTCAAAAACACAATCAGACAAATGCAGACAATGTAAATATTTTGTTTTGTGTCGCGGCGGATGCAAACGGCATCGTTTTATGACTCCCGAAACCTCTAACAAAGCAAATTATTTTTGTCAAAGTTTTTATACATTTTTTGAAAAATGTGGCTCCCGACTTATTCATGCAAGCCAGTTACTTAAAATCAGATAACTACCGCTATTTATTAAAAACTTTTCTGCTTTTACATAAATACAGTTTATAGTATAAAATAAATATCTGAATCAATCCTAAGACGGAGGTAAAAGATGCCTTTGAAAATAGTATTCGGTGATATCACAAAAATGAACGTGGATGCAATAGTGAACGCCGCCAATTCTTCCCTGCTGGGCGGCGGCGGGGTTGACGGAGCCATACACCGGGTTGCCGGTCCCGGACTCCTTGCGGAATGCAGGACTTTGGGCGGCTGTGAAACCGGAAAGGCAAAACTCACCGGGGCATATAACCTTCCCTGCAAATATGTAATTCATACCGTTGGTCCTGTATGGCATGGCGGCATCCGTGGAGAAGAAAAAGCCCTTAAATCCTGTTACACAACCTCCCTTTCCCTTGCAGAAAAACACGGCTGTACATCTGTAGCCTTTCCCCTGATTTCTTCCGGTGTGTACGGCTACCCAAAAGAAAGCGCCCTCCGTATCGCAGCTGCCACGATAAAATCCTTTCTGGAAAAGAATGATATGACTGTTTATCTTGTTGCCTTTGACAGTGAGATCCGTAAGCTGAGCGAAACACTTTTCCCGGAATATATCCGACAAGAAGGTTAAAAACAGATTTATTCCGATAACTTACCCACTGCCACACCCCAAGCCGATTCTATGAGGTCGTAAGGTGCTCTTGTCCCCGAAAAAAGAACCTCCCTGCCCGAATCTTGTTTCTCTTTATATGTTTTAATCCGTTCCCCTGCTCAATCTTCTGGAGTTACACCTTTTACTCAGCCCCGGTTTTGCCCAGTTTTCTGTACACGGTAAAATACATGGTCAAAAAGCAGGCTATTCCCCCGATAAAGTTTGAAACCGGCTCCGCAAGGAATACCCCCTTTACCCCCAGTCCCGCCACATAGGGCAGAATGAATGTAAGGGGCACAACGATGATTGCCTTTCTCAAAAGGGAAAAGAAAATCGCCTGTTTTGAAAGTCCCAGGGCGGTAAAGGCTGTCTGGCCGGTGAACTGGAGGCTCATCATGAAGAAGCCGAAAAAGTAAATGTGCAGGGCAGGGATTCCGGCTTCCAGAAGTTCCGGGTGGCTGTTGAAAATGTGAATAAATGATTCCGGAAAGGTCATTGTGAGAATCCATATTACCGTTGTGTACAGGGCGGAAGTTACCGCAAGGAATTTGATTCCTTTTTGCACCCGGCGGTATTCCTTTGCCCCGTAGTTGTATCCCAGTACCGGCAGGGCTCCCTGGGAAAGCCCCTGCACTGTTGTCCAGGAAATGTCCCGGACGGAACCCAGCACCGTCATTACTGCTATGTACAGGTCGCCTCCGAATTTTTTGAGCATTGTGTTGCAGGCCACCTGGGTAAGGGCATTTGTGGCGGACATGATGAAGTTTGCCAGGCCCAGACTGGTTATTCTGAGGATTACCGCCGGGTCCGGCTTGAGGTACCGGAGTTTCAGCCGGTAAACAGCCTTGCCGCTTAAAAGGAACCTCATGACAAAAAAGGCTGAAAGCCCTTGGGAAATCACTGTGGCAAGGGCAGCTCCCTGAACCCCCATGTGGAAAATAAAGATAAAAACCGGGTCAAGGACAATGTTTGTCACCGCTCCGATAAGGATTGTGGTCATTCCCTTTCTGCCGAATCCCTGGGAATTGATAAAGCTGTTCATTCCCAGTCCTGCCATGGAAAAGAATGTCCCCAAAAGGTAAATCCGCAGGTACCGGCTTGCCAAGGGATAGGTTTCTTCTCCGGC
>CALXOI010000076.1 GCA_944389965.1 uncultured Treponema sp. | reverse complement strand
GACAAGAGAATATTGTCAGGCTGAAAAGATTCTTCTGTTGGGCTGACAAGAGAATATTGTCAGGCAGAAAAGATTCTCCTGATGGGCTGACAAGATTATCCTGTTGGGCTGACAAGAGAATATTGTCAGGCAGAAAAGATTCTCCTGATGGGCTGACAAAAGAATATTGTCAGGCAGAAAAGATTATCCTGTTGGGCTGACGGCACTGGATGTGTCGGCGAACAGGTTGCTGGAGGTTCTGCGCTGCGGCGGCCAGACTTCCGACGGGACAACACCGCAGACGTTGATGCTTACTCTGACGGCTGATCAGAAGACAGTCTGGGATACCGAGTGGCAAAGAGATACCGACAATACCAATGCGAATGCTTTGGTTGCGGAGTAAATCTGCTGTTTCCCGGTATGACAGCCCCCTTGCGGGGGCTGTTTTTTGTGTATCGAATCGCCGGAAAATTTTGAGGAAATTGTCCGAAAAAGCACCTTTTCGCCATTAATAATATCGGAGACACTCCGTACGACCAGCTTAAAAATCATTTGTCATCTTCATCTGCAGCTTTGACCTGTGCAGCGACGGCTTTCCGGTGTATGAAAGTATCACAACGTGGCGACGGTCATGGACGGCCTGGTGCCGCCGGGGCTTTTGCGGTATAGCAATCGGTCAAGCGCTGCCATTGAACGAACGGTATAAATCCGGTATACTGGACAAGTAATCGAGGTGTAAACAACATGAACGGTATTGAACTGGAAAAAGCCTATAATCCCCGGGATTTTGAAGACCGGATTTATGCTGAATGGAACGGACGTGGATATTTCAAACCCCGCAGCGACGGGGATTCTCCGGTTCACGGGGACAACGGTGCCTGCCGGGATACGTATGCAGTCGTAATACCGCCGCCGAATGTAACCGGTGTCCTGCATATGGGACACGGACTGAACAATACACTGCAGGATATTGTTGTCCGGTACCACCGGATGAAAGGTGACGACACTCTGTGGCTGCCGGGTACAGACCATGCAGGAATTGCCACCCAGAATGTGGTGGAACGCCGTCTGAAAAAAGAAGGGCTTTCCCGCCGGGATTTGGGCAGGGAAAAGTTTCTGGAGCGGACATGGGCGGTTAAGAATGAACACCACGAAATCATTACAAAACAGCAGCGCAAGCTTGGCAACAGTGTTGATTGGAGCCGGGAACGGTTTACCATGGACGACGGCTTGTCAAAAGCTGTCAGGGATGTTTTTGTAACTTTATATGAACGGGGACTCATTTACCGGGGAAATTATCTGGTAAACTGGTGTACGTCCTGCGGAACCGCCCTTGCGGATGACGAAGTAGACCATACCGACACACCCGGTGCCATGTATCATATTTTCTATGAACTGGAAGAAGGGGATTCTGTTCCGGCAGTTACGCTGGAAGACGGTACCGTTTTTCCCGGCGGAACCCGCATAGAAATAGCCACAACCCGGCCGGAAACGCTGCTGGGGGATACTGCCGTTGCGGTTCATCCTGAAGATCCCCGGTACCAGGCTTTGATCGGCAAGCGGGTCAGGCTTCCGCTTACCGGCAGAACGATTCCGGTTGTTGCAGACACATATGTTGACCGGGTATTCGGTACCGGTGTTGTAAAAATAACCCCTGCCCATGACCCCAATGACTGGGAAGTGGCAAAGCGTCATAACCTTGATGTCATCAATATTCTGAATCCCGACGGTACACTGAACGACTCCTGCCCTGAGAAATACCGGGGAATGACCTGTGCACAGGCCCGTAAGGCAGTTATTCAGGATTTGGAAGCCGCCGGTTTGTTCAAAGAAGAGGAAAAAATAACCCATTCTGTCGGGCACTGTTACCGGTGCAATACCGTGGTAGAACCGTACTTGAGTGACCAGTGGTTTGTCCGTATGAAGCCGCTGGCAGATAAAGCCCTCGCCGCATGGAAAAACGGTGACATTGTGTTCTACCCCCGTAAATGGGAAAACACGTATTCCCACTGGATGGAAAATATCCGGGACTGGTGTATCAGCCGCCAGCTGTGGTGGGGACACCGTATTCCGGTGTGGTACTGCCAGTCCTGCGGCAAAATGATTGTATCCCGCACTGATCCTGACCGGTGCCCCGGGTGCGGTGCTGCCGCAGACCAACTGAAACAGGATCCCGATGTATTGGATACGTGGTTTTCCAGCTGGTTGTGGCCGTTTTCAACTCTGGGCTGGCCGGAAAACACTGCGGATTTACAGCGGTTTTATCCCACCACGGCGCTGGTAACCGCCTATGATATTATCTTTTTCTGGGTGAGCCGCATGATTATGGCGGGACTGGAATTTACCGGTAAGGCTCCGTTCCGGGATATTTACATTCACGGATTGGTACGGGATAAACAGGGGCGGAAAATGAGTAAAAGCCTCGGTAACGGTATCGATCCGCTGGAAATAATAGAAGAATATGGTTCCGATGCATTGAAATTCACGCTGGGATTCATGTGTGCCCAAGGGCAGGATGTTCTTGTTGATAAAGAATCATTCAAACTGGGCAGCCGGTTTGCAAATAAAATCTGGAATGCCAGCCGGTACATTCTGGGTAACCTAGAAGGACGGACTTTGCTGCCTGTTACCGACCGGGATTTGACAGATTTGGACTGCTGGATATACACCCGGCTTGATGCCGCAACCCGGAATATCCGGTCAGCTTTGGAAAGTTACCGCTATAATGATGCGGCCCAGTCTCTGTATGAATTTTTCTGGAATGATTTCTGTGACTGGTATGTGGAAGCGACAAAACTTTCGTTCCGGAATGGAGATGAAGCGGAAAAAGACCGGGCTGTTTCTGTCCTGTTGAATGTGCTGGAAGAAAGTCTGCGGCTGCTTCATCCGTACCTGCCCTTTGTAACCGAAGAAATATACAGCAAGCTGCCGCTGGAAGAAATAACCCGCAACCGGGCCCGGGCAGCCGCCGGACAGGGTTGCTGCTGCCCGGCACCCCTGCGGATTCTGCCGGTCAGTGAATATTCCGGGATGCTTATTGCCGCCCCGTATCCGGAACCGGCAGACGCCCGTTGCAACGAAACGGTGGCAGCGGAATTTGCCGTGCTTCAGGATGTTATCCGTGCGGTGCGGGGACTCCGTGCCGAGTGCGGTTTATCCCCGGATACAAAACTGAATATTGCGTTGCATATTATTCCCGGCAGCCCGGCGGAAATCTGTGTGGAAAAAGACAGTTTAATCCGGCTGCTGGCCGGTGTCGGGGAGATTCAATTTACCGGGGAAAAACCGTCCCGGGCAATCGGTGCTGTCGGAAACGGTTTTGAAGTATTCCTGCTGGTGGATGGTACCGTCAATCTGGAACAGTTGACAGCCCGGTTCAAAAAAGAACTTGCCTCAGAGCAGGCTTTTGCCGATAAGGTAACTGCAAAGCTCGCCGGTAAATTTGCGCAGAATGCCCCGGCGGAAGTTGTCGCTGCTGAACGGGAGAAACTGGCGGCAACCAAACGAAGAATTGAAAAACTGACCTCGTACGTGGACAGTTTATAATCCGGGAGTCCGTTATGCAGATGAAAGATCAGGATATGCTCCATCTCAAAGGAATTTATCTGGCGCCGTATATGCAGTTGGCGACTGCTTTGATAGGAAAGCGCCGCCATTCCGGCGGTAATATGTTCCGGCATCAAATTGATACAATGGGAATTCTGATTGACTATGGATATATTGACAGTGTATTGCTGAAAGCTGCCGTTATCCATGATTTGGTGGAAGATGTTCCTGATTTCAACCGGAACCTGATTCTTGAAGTGGATTCAGAGTCAGGTATGGTATATGACTTAGTTATGGAAGTTACCCGGAAAGAAGGACAGCTGAAAAGTGATTATCTGCGGGGAATCATTGAGCACGGAAGTATGAAGGCAAAGACTTTGAAGTGTGCGGATCGGATCAGCAACATGATTAGTATGGGATTCGTGACAGACCCTGCTTTTATTGAACGTTATTGTGATGAAACTGAATTTTTTATTTTCCCTCTTGCTCTGGAAGTTGATTTCCACATGTATCAGGAACTTATAGAACTGGTCATGACACGCCGTAAATATCTGGAAGATTCCGGATATCTGGATAGAAAAAAGAAACAATAAAATCACCGGAATACGGCAAAAACTGAACGGTAATAGTCAATAAACAAGTTTGACAAAATGAAAGTCTCGATTCATACTTAAAACAACAGAGAACAATAAATATTGTTGTTTTCTCTGTTGTTTTATTGATTTTGGAGGAATACATAATGGCAAAAACGGTAACTTTCGGAGAAATTATGCTCCGTTTAAAATCCCCTGAACATGAAAGACTGTTTCAGTCTCCGGTTCTGGAAGCAACATTCGGTGGCGGAGAAGCAAATGTTGCAGTATCATTGTCGCTGTTTGGAAAAGATGCCGCTTTTGTAACTGCGGTTCCGGATAACGCTGTCGGGGAGGCAGCTGTCGCAGAACTGCGGAAGCACGGGGTTGATACCCGCTTTATCAACCGGGTAAAGAATGGACGTCTTGGTATTTATTTTCTGGAAACCGGAGCCTGTGCCCGTCCGTCACTTGTAGTATACGACCGGGCAGAAAGCTGCATTGCAAAAGCGAAGGCATCTGATTTTGTATGGAATGAAATATTAAAAGACACATGCTGGTTCCATATTACCGGCATTACCCCGGCTTTATCCCAGGAAGCTGCTGACGCTGCATTGTCTGCCGTTCAAACCGCAAAAAAAGCAGGGGTCTGTGTGTCCGTGGATTTGAATTACCGTAAAAAACTTTGGAATTACGGGAAAAATGCTCCGGATGTAATGCGGGAACTGGTAAAATATACCGATGTCGTTATTGCAAATGAAGAAGACATTCAAATGTGTCTGGGAATTACAGCGCCGGGTGTTGATGTTACAAAAGGTCATCTGGAAATTGATGATTACAAAAAACTTACCGAAGCGGTAAAAACGGAATTTCCAAATGTCCAGGTTGTTGCGGTAACACTCCGTGAAAGTATCTCTGCAGATAAAAACGGCTGGTCTGCAGTTATGTCCGGAAAGACAGGTTTTTATAAATCAAAGAAATATGCTATAGATGATATAATTGACCGGGTAGGCGGAGGGGATTCCTTTTCTGCAGGTATTATTTTTGGGCTACAGGAATATGCTGATGATGAACAGCAAGCGCTGGAATATGCGGTCGCTGCATCCTGCCTGAAACATACAATTCCCGGTGATTTTAATTTAACCAGAAAGAGTGAAGTGCTGGCACTTGCCGGAGGAGACGGTTCCGGCCGCGTCCAGCGCTAAGGAGTGTGTATGAGTTCTTTGTTGGAGCGGATCCGGGATATAGGTATTATTCCGGTTATAAAGTTAAACAGTGTTGAACAGGCTGTCCCGTTGGCAAAAGCATTGATTGCCGGGGGAATTCCGGCTGCAGAAGTCACGTTCCGTACGGATGCCGCTGCAGATGGTATCAAAGCTATAAAAGCCGCGTGCCCGGAAATGTTGCTGGGTGCCGGAACAGTTATCAATAAAGAATATGCCCGGAAAGCCATTGATGCCGGGGTGGAATTCATTGTGTCTCCGGGTTTTAATCCGGAAGTTATAGATTTTGTTCTGGATAAAGGTATCCCAATGATTCCCGGTATTGCAAATCCCGGTCAAATTGAACAGGCTTTGTGCAAAGGACTTGATGTGTTGAAGTTCTTTCCTGCAGAAGCTGGCGGCGGTGTCGCCATGTTGGATGCCTTTGCCGGACCGTTTCCGAATGTACGGTTTATGGCGACAGGCGGTATCAATGCGGAAAATATGGGTGCCTATTTCAAACGTAAAAATATTCTGGCAATCGGCGGCAGTTGGATGATAAAAGATGATATAGAAACTGTAACGGCACTGAGCCGTAAGGCTGTTTCTGCCATGCACGGTTTTACCCTTGCCCATCTGGGGATAAATGCTGCCGATGACGAAGATGCTGCCGGAATAGCGCAACTGTTTGAAATGTTCGGTTTTATGGGCAAAGAGGGTAACGCTTCCTGGTTCAATAATTCCCTGACAGATTCTACTTCATTTGAAACAATGAAGGGGAACGGTAAAGGTGTTCATGGTCATATCGGTATTAAAACTTGGTGTATTGAACGGGCATTGGCATATTTAAGCAGATTCGGCATTTCTGCGGATATGTCCACAGCAAAATATACCGGTGAACCGGGAAAATCACCGTTGTCGTTTGTGTATACCACCCTTTCTATCGGAGGTTTTGCGGTACACTTGAACAAGGCATAACAATAGGTGCCGGGTAGTTAACTTGTACCCGGTAACGGTGAATGTGATACTGCCGGTTGTCTCCTTAGGATCGGGCCGACAGTATGTTCAATATGTGTCTCAGTTTTTAACGGATTATGTGAGGGATAAAAGGATTTTATCCAAAAATGCGAAGGTTTCTGTGAGTTTTTCGGGGATCGAATTTTCCAGAAGAACATCAATATACGGTTTGTGTTCTATCAGGAGTTTGAACAGGGCTGTGTAATCTAATTGTCCTGTTCCCGCCGGCAGTCCGTCTTTTTTGAAACCGTTCTGCATGACAAAATCTTTTGCATGAACTGCAACAATCCGGTCACCGAATTCGTTAAAAGCTTTTTGAAAGAATACATCTTGTGGTTCTGTCAATCCTGTTTTGGGTATCAGATTTACAGGATCGTAGATTACCTGAAGGTTCGGAGAATCGAATGTGTCCAGTAAACGCTTCATTTTTTCAATTGAATCGATGGTATGTTTACCGGCAACGGCTTCAACAGCAACAATTGAACCATAGGATTCAGCGGTTTTCAACAACCGTTCTATGGAATCGCAGAGTGTGTTGAATGTGGTTTCTGATGCAGTGTCAGGATGGTAAGAGCAATCGGGGTTGCAGGAACCTGTTTCAGTTCCAACCATTGCGCACCCAAAATCCCTGCAGAGCCGGAGATGTTCTTCAAAACGGCGGAGGGCTTTGTCCCGGAGATCCGGGTCAGGATGCACAGGATTTATGTAACAACCGAGTACTGCAATGGAAATGTTCCGCTGGTCAAATATTTTTTTAATGCGGCGGGCATAGCCGGGAGATAGTGTTCCGGTTTTAGACGGAGTTTCTGCCAGTGCTTTTGCAAGCGCTAATTGTATGGTTGCAGGTTTGTATACTGCAAGAGCGTCAGCCAATTGCTCTGGAGGAAGTTTGCCGAAATCATGAGCACGTAAACCAAATTGTAACATAAAATAATTATAATATAATAGAAGATTTTTGTAAATAAATATGAACGGAGTATTCCATGTGTGAAAAAAAGACATTACGTGATTTTGGTGCTGCCCCGGCAGAGACCGGTTGCATGGATGTTTCTGCTGCATTTGCTGCAGCATCTGAATATTTTACAAAAACCGGTGGTGGTTTTCTGGTAGTGGAGCCGGGGACTTGGTATACCGGACCCGTCCGGCTTGTTTCCGGTATGACACTGGAAATAGTAAAAGGAGCTGTAATTCGTTTTATACCGGAACCGGAACGGTATACGCCTGTATATACAAGATGGGAAGGTGTCGTATGTTATGGTATGCATCCCTGCATTTTTGCCTCTAATGCCGGGAATATCCATATTACTGGTTCCGGTTGCTTTGATGGTTCCGGGGAAAGCTGGTGGAAACTTCTTCCTGAAAAGAAGAAGCAGGGCAAACCGGTGACAGAACTGGAACGGCAGCTTGCAGCATTAAATCCCGGGTATGAATTCCAGCCCGGCGGGGGAGGCGGCAGAAATACCCAATTCCTGCGGCCTCCGCTTATCCAGTTTTTTGACTGTACAGATGTTTCTATATCAGGCGTTACTTTCCTCAATTCGCCCTTCTGGACAGTACATCCGGTATTTTGCCGCCGCCTTATCATTGATGGCATTACGGTTAAAAATCCTCCGGCAGCTCCGAATACTGATGGAATTGATATTGATTCCTGCGAAGATGTTGTAGTAAAGAACAGCTTTATCAGTGTTGGTGATGACGGGATTGCGGTGAAATCCGGTTCCGGTGAAGACGGCATACGGGTTAACAAGCCGTCACGGAATGTTACAATTAGCGGGTGCCGGGTAGAAAATGCCCATGGAGGTGTTGTTATCGGCAGCGAAACGGCAGCCGGTATTTCGGATGTTACCGTTGAAAACTGTGTATTTGACGGTACGGAACGGGGGATCAGAATCAAAACCCGCAGAGGCAGGGGCGGTGTTGTCGAAAAATTGAAATTTTCCGGTATTACAATGCAGAATAACTTATGTCCTGTTACCATCAATATGTTTTACCGGTGCGGAACGTGTGGAACGGAGCCGGAATTATTCTGCCAGGAGGCATTGCCGGTAAAAGCAGATACTCCGGTTATCCGTGATGTTACTATACACAATGTAAAAGCCTTCGGATGCCGTGCTTCTGCCGGATTTATTGCAGCCCTGCCGGAAGTGCCTCTGGAAAGGCTGGCAGTCACTGACTGCGAATTCATAACTGATGAAAATGATTCTTCTGCCCCTTCGTTATCGGATATGTTTGCAGGTATTCCTGACGTGTCGGAAAAATCATTCCGGGTGATTAATGCAGTTGATCCGGTATTTACCAATGTCCGCATTACCGGTCCTGCAAAGCCTTTTCTGTTTAGATAAAAGAAACCGCGTATGAATATTTTTATCGCCGGGGATTCCACTTTTCAGGATAACGATGATTCCACCTATCCCCAGACTGGAATCGGGCAGCGTCTTCCGTCATTTTTTGTTTCTGATGGACGGGTCAGATTTATAAACCGGGCACGGAATGGCCGCAGCACAAAAAGTTTTATAGCAGAAGGCCGTCTTGAATCAATCCGGAAAGAAATATGTGCCGGTGATTATCTGTTTGTTATTTTCGGCCACAATGATGAAAAATTGTACGATCCGTCCCGGGGTACGGAACCATACGGGGAATTTATTGAAAATTTACAGCTTTTTGCCGATGTTGCGGAGTCCCACGGTGCTGTACCGCTGTTTTTTACCCCGATAACCCGGAGAAACCTGTCCCAGACCCATGGATTGTATCCTGCTGCAATTACTGATTTCGCAAAAGCATCAGGGTATCCGGTCATCGATTTATATACGGCTACAGCGGAATATGTGCGGCAGCTTGGAGATACAGAATCAAAAAAGTTGTATATGAATTTTCCACCGGGGGAGTATGCGAATTACCCCGAAGGGCGGCAGGATGATACCCACCTGCGTCCGGAAGGTGCCGGCATATTTGCAGCAATTGCCGCAGAACAGATTGCCGCACTGTCTGCCTGCCGGTATACGAAACATGATCAGTCTTATGCGGAACTTGCAGGACTTGTTATAAAAACAACAGCGGGAAATCCCGTGTTTTGAATTTTTGGAAAATTCCCGCTGTTATTTTTTATTTGTCATATTCAGTTTTCAAAATAATGAAGGGCGTTATCAAAAGAAATGCCGCTGACTATTTCTGACAACAGGCGCATATCTGCCGGATATTCCCCGTTTTCGACCCACGTTCCGATGATGTTGCACAGAATCCGGCGGAAATATTCATGCCGGGGGTATGACAGGAAACTGCGGCTGTCGGTCAGCATACCGATAAAGCAGCTGAGCATACCTAAATTTCCCAGAACGGTCAGCTGTTCGGTCATCCCGTCTTTATGGTCGCAGAACCACCAGGCAGATCCTAGCTGGATTTTTCCTTTCTGTCCGCTCTGATAGCAGCCCATCAGGGTTGCCAAAGGATAGTAATCTTTCGGATTCAGTGTATACAATACGGTTTTAGGAAGACCGCCTTCTTCTTCAATGCGGCCCAACAGAGACGCAAGGGATGCACTGATCTGGCAGTCGTGGACGGCATCATATCCGGTATCCGGGCCTAATTTCCGCATCATAATCGGATTATTGTTTCTGATTGCTGCAATGTGCAGTTGCATGACAATATTTTTTTCCCGGTATAATTTTGCCAGGCGGGTAAGGATATATGCCCGGTACGTATCGGCTGCGGAACGGTCGGGCTGTTCCCCGTTCAGGACGGATTTAAATGCGGCAAAAGCTGTGTTTTTTTCGGCTTCCGTGTCTTTTACAGAAGCTGTAACCGGCGGATATTCCAGTGCGTGGTCTGAAGCCCGACATCCTGCTGCGATAAAATAATCCAAACGGAGCGCAAGGGCTGCCAGTACATCATCCGGTGTTGCTATGGGAATTCCTGCGGCTTCGGAAAGTTTCCGGATGTAACCGGCAAAATCCGGCGCATCAATATGGATGGCCTTGTCCGGCCGGAATGAAGGGACTACTTTTGTATCAATGCTGCCAATTGCTGCGGTTCCGTCTGCAATGGCCTTGTGGTATTCCAGTGTATCAACAGGGTCATCCGTAGTACCCACTGCATAAACATTCATTTTTTTGAATATGCCTTTTACCGTCAGGTTATCAGAGTGAAGCTGCTTGTTAGCCTCTTCCCAAATGCGGGGGGCAGACGCAACCGTTAACGGCTCATATATGCCGAAATATCGTTGCAGTTCTAAGTGAGTCCAGTGATACAGGGGATTGCCAATCAGTTTTTCCACGGTTGCTGCCCAAGCGGCGAATTTTTCATAAGGATCTGCATCACCGGTAATGTATGTTTCATCAATACCGAATGTCCTCATCTGACGCCACTTGTAATGATCGCCACCCAGCCATACTTCTGTCAGGTCGGAAAACTGTTTATTTTCTGCAATCTGCCGGGGAATTAAATGGCAGTGAAAATCCCAGACAGGTTTTCCAGATGCGGTTTCATGGAACAACTGCCGGGCAGTATCTGTGTCAAGCAGAAAATTTTTGTCCATAAATGGTTTCATAATGTTACGCCTCCTTTGAGAATTGCGATTTCCCGGTAACCGTTTTGTTCATTTTTTGTATAATATTC
>CALXOI010000075.1 GCA_944389965.1 uncultured Treponema sp. | reverse complement strand
GATGCTGAAAAAAATGCGTATCAGGGCCAAAGATGCTGCCTTCCGGTATAATAATGCATTGCCGTCAAATTACCGTAAGAAAGAAAAAATTCTCCGCCGGTTGCTGGGATCGTTGGGAATCAATCCTTTTATAGAAGCTCCGGTTCATTTTTCCTACGGCTGTAATACCTCTATTGGAAGTAATTTTTACGCTAATTTCAATTTAGTAATTGTAGATGATGGGGAAGTGCACATCGGGGATAATGTGATGTGCGCCCCGAATGTAACTATTGCGACAACCGGGCATCCGTTGCATCCGGAAATACGCCGGCATGGAGCTCAGTTTTCTTTACCGGTAACAATCGGAGATGATGTGTGGTTGGGTGCAAATGTGGTGGTGCTGCCGGGAGTGACAATCGGTGCGGGAAGTGTTATTGGTGCCGGCAGCATTGTAACCCGGGATATACCGGAAATGGTTTTGGCATTCGGGGTACCCTGCCGTGTTGTCCGTGCCATTACCGGTGCAGACCGGGACTGGATACGGAACGGAGTGCTGCTGAATCAGGACTGGAACGGACAGAGTGATACCGTATATGAGAAGGAGTGATGCCATTTTGCAGCGGGTGATGTTTTGCAGCAGAATGATTGCAGCGGGACGATTTCAGTAGGTGCCGGGTTTCAGCGGGATGGGTTGCAATAGGTTACTGCTCCTGTTGTATACGCGATATTGAGACTCTGGCAGTAAAGTGAAAGTGCAGCAAAATGTAACAGATAGTTGTGTATGGTTATACAAAAAATGACAGTTATATGGATGTCAGTCTGGAAAATCTTTATGCAGGAAACCGTATATTTTTTTAACATATATAACTGATATTTATGATTTGCCAATAACGTGGGAGACAAAAGAGAGCATTCGGGTTGCCGGAAATATTGGTTCTGCAAAACGTGTCTATTTAATCTTACTTCAGTTGAAGTATTACAGGATTGGGGACCCGTTACCCGGTATAAATTGATACAGAGTTATCTTCTGCACTTTTATTTAGACAAATAACGGTTTTTATTTTATACTGAGATACAGTACATTGATAATTTGTAAGGAAATATTTATGCGGTCCTTTACTTTTGTTTGTATTTTCTTTGTTATAGTTTATACTGGTTGTACTACAACAGTTCCGGTTACCGTAACCCGTCCGGCGGAATTGGATATTGCAGGAGCCCGAACAGTTGCGGTGCTGCCGTTTCAAACTGGTCAGCCTCTTTCCGGAACAGATACGAATATTGGCAGTGTAAATATTATCATCAATATGATGTCCCGCTTCCATACGGACAACAGGAATGAATCAGTTATTGCTGATTATCTGACCGCAGGGCTTACCCGATCTGTATCCAATTCTTCATATTTGCAACTTATTGATTCCACTGCAGTTATGAATGCAATGACTGCGGGGCGGGATTCTCCTGCAGACATTTATATAACCGGGTATACAACAGCTTATCGGGAATCTGTTGATATGACAGTGGTAGATGAAGAAAAAAAACTTGCCGAATATGTATTGAACATTTCCGCAACGGTTGCATATCAAATTGTTGATGCCCGGTCATACCAGGTTTTAGCATACCGTACTAAAGATATAGAAGAAGCTTCAATGGCGTGCGATTCCCGGAATGCCTTGCCGGATGTACGTACCCTGTTACAGGATGATTTAGACAGTCTGATACAACAGATATGTCATGAAATACAACCGTATACCATTACCCGGAAACTGTCCCTGATAAAGAGCAATTCAAAACACCCTGACATAAAGACAGCTGATACCTATGCAAAAGACGGTTTAATCCGGCAGAGCGAGGAATTATTTTATTCGGTTTATCTGGAAACCGGTGATTTTGCTGCCGGCTACAATGCTGCTTTACTTATGCAGGCAGAAGGCCGGCTGAAAGATTCTAGACAGCTTTTATCTATTCTGGTAGCAGATACCGGTGATACCCGTGCGGTGAAAGCACTTGATGATGTGGAATATGAAATTCTGCAGGAAGAAAAACTAAACCGGCAGCAAAAAGAAGCTGCCGGCTGGAATAACTTGTAAAGAGGAGATTAATGTATGACAGTGACACTAAAAAACACCCGGTTTGAGGCAGTTATCAGTAGTACCGGCGCAGAGTTGCATTCACTGAAAGAGCTTGCAACGGGAACGGAATATATCTGGTGCGGCGATCCTGCTGTGTGGCGTTTTCATGCCCCGATGTTGTTTCCCTATGTCGGCAGGTTCAAAGACGGGATGGTTATTTATGATAAGGAACCTCTCAATTTGACTCCCCATGGTTTTATCCGTGATATAGAACACGCTGTGACTGAACAGTCTGCAACCCGTGTTGTGTGGGAAGTAACAGATTCCCCGGCTACTATGGAAAAATATCCATTTCATTTTAAATTCACTACAGAATACCATTTGACAGAAACCGGGCTCGTGTTTCGTTCCACTGTTACTAACACAGACAGCGTATCCATCCGGTTCAGCTTGGGAAGCCACACTGCAATAACCTGTCCCCGGAATACCGATCCTTCAGGGACTGTGTTGGATGATTATTACCTTGAGTTTGAAAAGAAAGAAATTCCGTGCCGGGTTTTGAGTACGGATACAGGATTTCTTGCGTATGATGCGGATGGAACAGCGCCAGTTACAGAACCGTATGCCGATATTACAGATGGTATTGTGGGCCTGCATCAGGATAAATTTGGCAGCGGACACATTTTAACCGGGTTTGCTTCAGATTGGGTTGCGTTATGCTGCAAAAAAAATAACAGCAGGATAAAAGTAAATACTGCCGGGTATCCGTATCTTGTCCTGTGGCAGAATGCCGGAACGCCGCGGTTTGTTTGCATTGAACCATGGTTTGGTATCCCGGATCCGGATAACACTGATCACTACTGGAGTCGGAAGCCGGGGCTCATTGATTTAGAGCCAGGAAAGTCGTTTACGACAGATCAATCCATTACGGTTGATCTTATCTGATGAAGATTAATGCGCCGGTACGGCGGCTTGCCCCGGTTCTGATTATTGTTGCCGGTGTCCTGTGGGGAATAACCGGCATTTTTGTCCGGTATTTGAACCGGATTGGTTTGACTACGATGAATGTAGTTGCTGTTCGGGTATTGTGTTCTGCTGCTTTTCTGTCAGCCGGATGTGTTGCGTTCCGGAGAAAATTATTCAGAGTTGCTGTCCGGGATGTCTGGTGTTTTGCCGGAACCGGAATTGTCAGTATAATTTTTTTCAATTTTTGTTATTTCAAAACTATTGAACTTACTTCACTGGCTGTGGCTGCGGTACTGTTGTATACGGCACCGGTATTTGTCATGTTGCTGTCTTTAGTCTTGTTCCGGGAACCGGTTACCAGCCGGAAAATACTAGCTGCTGCGGCCGCTTTTATCGGTTGTATGCTGGTATCTTTTACCGGTTCATCTTGGCAGATGTCATCCGTTCCGGTTACTGCTATATTTACGGGACTCTGTTCAGGGGTTGGGTATGCATTGTATTCTATTTTTGGCAGATATGCATTGTTACGGGGATACTCCGCTCCGGCTGTTACGCTGTGGACATTTATATGTGCGTCTGTTGGTGTACTGCCGTTTGCTGACATACCGCTGATTTACACCGTCATGAGCGGCTCTATGACGTATGCACTGTTTATTTTGTTGTTCGCCGTTATCTGTACGTTGCTTCCATACTTGCTGTATACAGCAGGATTATCACAACTAGAAGGAAGTTCTGCATCTGTTCTTGCGTCAATAGAACCGGTAGCAGCAGCAATTTCCGGTATGTTGTTGTATACAGAAATTCCATCGCCAGCCGGATGTATAGGAATTGTGCTGGTGTTGTGTTCAGTAGTATTGCTCCGTTAGCGGAATGTTCCAGGAAGGTTGTTTTTTTATATGCCAAGATAGGGAAATTTTTAATGGAGAATACTCAAAATAGAGAAATAAGTAATTTTTTTTCATTGCTTTTTGAAGTAAACGGGTTTATACTGTTCTTAAATATAACAACAGATATTAATATATACTGATTACGTGGAGGTTGTAATGCCGAAAGTCTTGTCGATTATTTTGGGTGGAGGTAAGGGAACGCGTTTATATCCGTTGACAAAAGAGCGGTCAAAGCCTGCTGTTCCTTTTGGAGGGAAGCATCGGATTGTTGATATTCCGATTTCAAACTGTATCAATTCAGGGTTTCGTCAAATATATCTTTTGACACAGTTTAATTCAGCATCCTTGCATATGCATATTGCAAATGCATATAATTTTGACCGTTTTTCCCGGGGATTTGTTGAAATTCTTGCTGCAGAGCAGACTTTGGAGCATTCCGGTTGGTATGAAGGAACTGCCGATGCTGTTCGTAAAAATTTTATTCATTTTAAGACACAAAACCCGACGCATTATATTATTCTGTCTGGTGACCAGTTGTATCAAATGGATTTGAAAGCATTTCTTGACAAGCACATTAAATCCGGTGCAGATATTACTATTGCAACCACGTCAGTAACCCGGGAAGATGCTTCAGGATTCGGTATTATGAAGATTGACAAAAAGCAACGGATCACCGCATTTATGGAAAAACCAGCTCCGGATTTAAATATCGATGATTGGAAAATACCGGAAAATGCCCGGGAAGGTATTCCTGAAGGTAAGGATTATCTGGCTTCCATGGGTATTTATATATTTAATGCGGATGTCATGGAAAATGCCCTGAATAATAATTTTACTGATTTCGGAAAAGAAATCATTCCTATGGCTATTAAAAAACGCAAAGTCAATTCTTATGTTTACAATGGTTATTGGGAAGATATCGGTACGATCAAGAGTTTTTATGAAGCAAATCTTGATCTGACCCGAATTAATCCTAAATTCAATTTTTATGATGAAGATCTGCCGATTTATACTCATGCCCGGAATCTTCCTCCATCGAAATTGAACAAAGCAGATATGAACCGGTCTATAGCTAGTGAGGGATGCGTTATTACTGATGCAAAAATCAATGACTCAATAATCGGTGTTCGTAGTATCATTGAAAGCGGTTCCGAATTGAATGGGGTTATCTGCATGGGTGCAGACGTATATGAAACCAGTGTCCAGCGGGAACAGGCTTTGGCCCAGGGAATTCCTCCATTGGGAATCGGTAAAAACTGCAAAATTGCCCGTACCATTATCGATAAAAATGCCCGTATTGGTGAAAATTGTCAGATTGGTGTCAGCGGGCGTGCTTATGAGGACGGAGAACACGGCGATCACGGAGAATTTTATGTTTCGTCGGGAATTATTGTTATCAGAAAGAATGCAGTAATTCCTGCTGGTACAATTATTTAACAGTATGGATTAAAATTGAGGCTTTAATCCCGGTATGTAAAGTATACCGGGATTTTTTTGTGTACTGGATATATCCGACTGCAGTTATTTTATTTATTCCGGCTAGATTGGTGTTTCGTTCTGGAATTCTGGTTTTGTCCGGTATAAAAAATGGCATCAGTTCCTATCGGAAATGTTGTAGCGCATTGCTGCAGAACATTGTCATTGGTGTAGCAGCGATGACAGAATAGTTGGTGATATGTTTCCTATACCGGTCAGTTCTTTTTGGGATAAAAAAAGCTGCCCGTTAATTCCGGGCAGCTTCTTGTCGAAAAACTATATCAGCGTATTTTTCTTAAAAAGGCATCTTTGTATCCGAATGATTTAAATCTGGCCAGAATGGTTCCGTATTCATCAACAGATAACGGACCGATCATGATTTGATATGCCTTGCCACTGGTCATCGGTACCAGAATAACCGGATATGTGTCCCCGTAGGTATCAAGTACAGATTTAATATTCGCTTCTTCTGCGTATGTTGCAATCTGGACATAGTATGCTCCGCTTTTCAGTTGTGACAGGGATGGAATTACGGTCCGGTCTGACATAGCGGCCATGGCTGTAACTGGTTCTGCTGTTTCAGCCGGGGATACCGGTATTGCCGGTTCTGTTTGTGAGACAAGAGGTTCCGGAGATAACAGAATATCTGCGGTTTTTGGCGGGTTTTCTTCTGCTGGTATCAGAATAATCGGTGCAAACGGATCAAGCAGATCTTCATCCAGAGACAATGAATCATTCCCTGATGACTCTTTTTCCTGTGGAGCAGGGATTATTGATGCAACAGCTGTCGACTCTTTTAGCTCCGGAACAGGCTGCAGCTCTTTTGATGACGGGATGTCAGATGCTTCAGGACTTGTAGACATTGTTTGCACCGCATCCGTTGTGGTAGGATTGTGATTTTTGGACACAACTGGTTCTTTCGTTTCCGGTACCGGAGCCTCTGCTGTCACTGCTTCCTGGAGCGGAGCTTCCGGTTGTGGTTTGTTATCTGCCACAGTTGGAATGACACTTCCGGCCGAATATTTTTCCATGGATTCTGGAATATTAGCATCACCAATCATTTTCTTGTCTGAAGTTTGTGCTGCAGTTTTTTTCTCTGCAGAGGCGATTGTTGTCTCTGCTTCAGAAACCGGAATAGTACTGCTTGCCGGGTTTTCAGGAACAGCTGCAACGGTTGTGACAGGTTGTTCCGGTATTGTTTCTATTTCAGCCGGTTCCGGTGTTGTTGTAACAACTGCATTGCCTTGATTTTCTGGCACTAGGACTGTTTCTGAATTTGAAGGAGTCTCAGTAGTTCCAGCTGTACTTTCAGTGGCAGCCGCTGCAATAGCTTCTGTTTGAGGGATTTTTTCTTCTGGAGATGATTCTATCTCGGTTGTTTCCTCAGACGGTTCTTTTGCAGTGACAGCAGTGTTTTCTTCTGCCGGTTCTACGGGAACTGGTTCTGTTGTAGCTTCTGCAAGTGCTTTTTCTGCGGATGCTTGTTTTGCATCTAACTCATCCTTGATTTCCTGAGGAATGGATGCTTCCGGATTTTTATCAGGGTCTGCAGCCAATACTGCGGAACCAGAAGCTGCTTGATCCAAAAGACCTGTCCGTTTTGTTATTTGTACTTGAACATTTGCATTTGGCGTAATAAAAAGTTTATCAGCAGCTTCAGGAGACAGTAAAATGGCAACACCAGAAGATGGATCCAGAGATCCTAATACAAGGACATTTATGGTAACTCCTGTTGCGGGATTTGTTACGCTGACACTGTCTCCAGGTAAGTATCCGACTGTTTTGGCAAACAGACCCCGGGGAAGTATTCCTTCATCAGCAACGACTGCCCGACCGTCAAGGGACGGTTTTGAGACTGCAAATAATGTTGTACTTATCAATACAGCGCAACATATCAATGTAATCCGTTTCATAGCCAATCCTTCTTTCTAAAAGTATCTATAACTTATCGTTGTGGTAAACCGCTTTTTACCGCAGCTCCAATTTGTTTTCCGAATGATGTTATTCCTGCCGAAGAATCATCTGTTTCTGATAAAATCCGGGGTGAATGTTTTCCTGAAGCAATCTGCTTGTTATCTGATACCCGGATTATCTGCCACTGGGCAGAATTAATATTTGACAAAATCACCGCATCCGGTGACAAAGAATCTTTTGTATCAAAATATACCGTGACAAAAATAAGATAATCCACTGATCCGCTACGAGCATCATTCAATGCAAGTGTGTATCCAGGATTTGTTCCGTCAGTGCTGATGATAACAGGGGAGGTGCACACAATCAGACCTTGATTAAACAAGTAATCTATAATGCTTTCTTCAACAATCAGAGATGATTCTGTAACATCAGAGTGAATTTGATCCATCTGGAGGACTTGAATTGACACGGTAGATGCTACGGTCGCAGAAATACTGACTACTGTATACAATAGAATACAGAACCAGAGTTTGCCTGCATATCGTTTCAGCTTCATGTTTACTCCTTGTTTATTCTGCGGGTATTCATTTATTTATCGACTTTTTTTGTTTTCGGATTAATATTTTATCAGCATATAATGTAAAAAGCAGAATACGTTGAAGAATCATATATAATGTGGTATATTTCCCGTTATGGATTGTTGCACTATTCAGGGGTGCACCGGAAAGAAATATATTGGACGGTTTGCGGTATTGTTTTTTGTTACCGGTTTTGAGGCTCAATGTGTTTTATCTCTGACTGCTTTTTATACTTCCGGGGCGGGGAGAAATCTGCGGGGAATATTTTCAGACTCCTTTGGATATGGAACACATAATAGCCTGCAGCCGCATATCCGGCGTCATGTGTTTTTCTCCAATGTCTGCCGGATATTTGCCGGATTATATCGCTTATATCCGAAGTGCTGGAATATTATTTTTCTTTCTATGGGATATGTGTATATTTCAAAAATATTATCCTGTTTTTTACCGATCCGGGTTAGTTTTTGCGGATTATGAACAGATTTATTGTTCAGGTTTCGGTAAATGCGGATACTTTTCCCGGTTGATGCTGGTAGTATGATAGGGACATCTTTTTAGTGGAGGTAAAGATGACAGCACGGGCAGATAGAAAATTATATATTATCGGAGCTGGCTTTGCCGGGCAAATGATAGCTGAAGAAATTTCCCGGAAAAAAATATTTGGACGGGTTGCTGCATTTTTGGATGATGATCCGGCTCTGATTGGTATAGATATAGACGGTATTCCTGTTCTGGGACCGATTGATACTATTGCTCCGTTGATAAACAGGACAGACGGCGATGAAGCAATTATTGCCATGCCCAGCACTCCAATCGAACGTATCAGGGCTGTATACAATGCATTGGTTCATAATGGGTTTGACCGGATAAAAATACTTCCGGCTATTTCCCAAATAGTGGATGGTAGCGCTCATCTGGTTCAGGCCCGGGAAATTGATCCGTTGGATATACTCGGCCGCACACCGGTGACTATTTCACTGAAAGAAAGTCTGTCGTATCTGCGGGGTAAACGGGTACTGATTACCGGAGCCGGAGGATCCATTGGTTCGGAGCTTGCACGGCAATTATTATCCGGAGGTGCAGAGCGGTTATATTTGTTCGGTCATGGTGAAAATTCAATTTATCTGATAGATAAAGAGCTGCGCTTATTGCAGCAGGAAGGGGTTGGTGAAAAAGCAACCATTGTTCCGGTTATCGGCGACATGAAGGACCGGGAATACATCAATTATATTGTAGGGAAACTCCGGTGTGATGTAATTTTCCATTGTGCTGCTTATAAACACGTCCCGCTGATGCAGGAAAATCCAGTGGCGGTTATCCAGAATAATGTGTTTGGAACAAAAAACCTGCTGGATGCGGCGCTGGCAAATGGTGTGCGCCGGTTCGTATTGATTTCCACTGATAAAGCGGTCAGTCCGGTATCGGTATACGGAGTGTCCAAAATGCTTTGTGAAAAACTTGTACTTGCTGCGGCGGAACAGGTTCCGGCAGATAGCGATTATATGTTTGTACGTTTTGGCAATGTACTTGGTTCCCGGGGATCGGTGCTTCCGCTGTTCATGGAACAGGTAAAAACAGGGGGACCGGTTACGGTAACCCATCCTGAAGTAAAGCGGTATTTTATGACGATACCGGAAGCTTGTTCCCTCGTATTGGAAACCGGTGGTGTAGGACAGAACGGAACGGCTTATCTTCTGGATATGGGGGAACCCGTGAAAATAAAAGAATTGGCGGAACAAGTGATCCGTTTTTCCGGGTATGAACCATACCGGGATATTGAAATTAAATATGTGGGTTTACGGCGGGGAGAGCGTCTGGATGAACCGCTCTGGCTGGACAGTGAAGACCCTGTTCCGACAAAATATCCGAAAATCATGCAGCTGAAAAACTGTGCATCAGATTATGATCTGGAACATCTTTTGGCAGAACTCTATCCGGTTTGTTTCCCGGATTCCAGACAGCGGGATCTGTTCCGGAATAAAAAATATTTGTTGGATATATTATGTAGAAATGTCCCTTCCTTGAAGGAGTTTTATGATGCAGGAAACAACTGATTTTATACCTTTTTCAGTTCCGGCGGTAGGTGCGGAAGAAGAAGAGGCGGTACTTAAAATTATGAGATCCGGTTGGCTGACTACTGGCAAAGAGACGCTGGAATTTGAAAAGGAATTTGCAGCATTTGTTTCTCAAGAAAAAAATGTGCAGGCTCTGGCAGTAAACAGCGCATCCAGTGGTTTGATGCTGGCCATGGATGCCTGCGGGGTAGGGCAGGGAACTGATCCTGGAAAAATTCTGACAACGCCTTATACGTTTGTATCCACGGCAACAGCTGCCTGTCATTTAGGCGGAAGTGTAGTATATGCAGATATTGAACCTGATACGTACAATATCAACCCAGATGAAATTGAGCGTATATTGTCATCTGACTCCGGCATACGGGCTGTTGTCCCGGTGCACATTGCAGGATTGCCGTGTAATATGGAACGAATTTGTGATATTGCGGCAAAATATCATGTTCCGGTAATCGAAGACGCAGCCCATGCCTTTCCAGCTGCTACCTGTAGCGGTTATGCAGGGACTTTGGGCGACATAGGTGTGTATTCTTTTTATGCGACAAAGCCAATTACGACAGGTGAAGGCGGTATGATTTGTACCGCTAATCCCGACTATGTGCGGCGGATGTCGCTCATGCGGATGCACGGTATAGATCGGCCTGTTTGGAACCGGTATACTTCAGACAAAGCATCTTGGGAATATGATGTTATTACACCTGGATTTAAATGTAATCTGCCGGATATTTTATCTGCTATCGGCCGGGTACAGTTGCGTAAAGCAAATGAATTATACCGGCAGCGGCTGGATATTGCCCGGTTATACAATGATGCTTTCCGGAATTATGACTTTTTACAGGTTCCGCCGGATGGTGACGGAAACGCATGGCATTTATATCTTTTACGGATTGTTCCGGAGAAATTATCGGTAACCCGCAATGAATTTTCTTCCCTATTGCAACAACAGGGATTGGGTGTTTCCATGCATTTTATTCCTCATTTCAGAATGACATGGCTGCGGAATACCTTTCATCTTAATGCCGCCGATTTTCCCCATGCACAGCGATGCTTCGAAACAACGATTTCACTGCCGTTTTGGTCGGGTATGACAGA
>CALXOI010000074.1 GCA_944389965.1 uncultured Treponema sp. | reverse complement strand
GCTTTGTCGCTGATGTCCGACTGTCTTCTGTCAGTTGATTTTTCTGATATTAAGCGTATTTCAGATTTAGCACTGGAATACCGGAACGATTTGAATTCTTCGGTTGTTCCGATGGGGAATGATTATGCTGCCAGCCGGGCTGCGTTTCCGTTCAGCCGGTCAAAAACAGTGGATGAAATCTGGAACGGGTTGACGCAGCTTTATTTTGTGAACCGGCTGGTTCCCGCTGATGTTGACCGGCTTCCGGAAAAATTGCGCCGGATTCATGCCCGGTTGCTGTCGGCAGGAACCGTTATCCATACAACGGGGGATGCAGAGGGTGTCGCTGCCGTCAGGGCTGCGGTGGACGGCTTTGTATCAGGTTGTGGATTGGCTGCTCCCGGTGCAAGGCATACTGCTGACTCCGGAATTCTGGTGAATCTGGCGCAAACACTCTGTGGTACCTGTGAGGATAGCGGTGTATATAGTGCAGGTACTGCCGGTAGTTCCCGTAACAGTGCCGGCGCTGAATTTATGCCGGAGATATTCTGTACCGATACTGCTGTCGGTTTTGCTGCGGCTGCTTGTACTGCTTCCGGCTGTAACACCAAAGAAGCCGTATATGAATCTGTACTTGCCCACCGGCTTACTAATACATCCTTGTGGGAACAAATCAGAACTGTGGGGGGTGCCTACGGTGCGTTTGCCTGGACAGATTCTGTAGAACAGATTTTTTCTTTTGCTACATACCGGGATCCAAAACCATTCCGGTCTCTGGACGTATTCACCGGCTGTCTTAAATGTGCGGCGGATATGGAGCCGGAAGAACTGGAACGGGTTATTACCGGCTGTTACAGTAAAGAAATTCAACCCCGGTCGCCGTCAGGACGTGGATTTACCGGGTTTCTCCGTATGTTGTACGGATTCACCGATGCCATGCGTGAACAGAGAATAGCCTGGCTTCTCGGTGTTTCTGTGGAAGCATTAAAGAATACTGCGGAACATATGTGTATCCGTTTTGATTCGGAAAAACGTCAGTCGGTTGTCTGCGGTAGTACAATGCTGGATAATCATGAAAAAAACACTGGTAAAATTATGCAATTACCTGTATAATATATGTGCTGTAATTGAATTTTTATTCTAAGGGTGGATAATATGGATAAGCGGTTGCGCGAATGTAATGATAAATTACGGAAGCTTGTTTCTTGTGTTCAGGGGGCTCCGTATCCGGGAACAATTGGAAACGAGTTATATGAAATATGGTACGAGCATATACAACAAATTGCAGTGGAATGCTTTGAATTTCTGGATGAAAATTTTCCCAAAGAACAAGAAGATATTTCCAAAACAATAAATAAAATGTTCTGATGTTTAGATGTCGTTTTAGTTTGCCGATACCTTATAAAGAATAAGCTGTCTGTTTTTTTGGGTATAGTTATGGCACGTGATATTTCTAACATAAAACAGGATATTTTAAAACTCAAGAAGATAGTAAAACACAATGGTTTTGACCGGTGGCGTTGTGTCTTTACCGGATTTCACACTGTTACCGGAGAGAAAACATTTTTTTTCATTGAGTTGTATGCAGCTGTATCAAAAGTACCGGCTGGTATAAAAAACGGAAATCTATCTGATAACGCTGTATCCTCTTCATACGCTGTCCAGGATTTGCTGTTGTCAGACCAGCCAGCTGCAGTTCCGTCACAGCCTGTTGTTGTATTGAAAGCCGGGATTTTTGGGAACAGTGAGTCTATTGTTGAAATGCAGGTGCCGGTGTCGGATATTACCATTAGTAAAAAAAATATAAATATTAATGGTAGTGTATTTTTTCTTGATGAACAGGAATTCCGGGGCTCCGTACAGCAAATCCGCTGGAATTTTTCTGTCCGGCGTCAATCAGTATTTGCTCCTGGTAAAATTTGTGCAGGAATGTATTGGGCTGCTTCCGGTGTGGAGACGCTGTTTTCCGGGGAAATACATGTTAAGGATGATGTATACCTTGTTTCTCCTGGAACGTCTTCCGGTTATATTGATAGAATCTGGGGAAAAGCATATCCGTATCCTTTTTTTCATCTTTCCTGTTCCCATTTATCCAGTCTGATTTCCAGAACATTTCTTAAAAATTCCTGTATTGCGGTTCAGGGAATGTATACCGGTTCTTTTGCTGTCTTTTTTGCCAGTCCGGAAAATGCGCAATCCTGTAGTTTTTCTCTGTCGCGGATTAAAAAAAATCCCCATTTTTCCTGTATCGCAACGGATAATACGTTACATTGGACTGTCAGCTTGGAATACCGTAAGTTTCTGCTGGATTTAGATGTATACAGTGAGACGAATGGAATGTTTGTGAAAACATATACTTCTCCGGTAAATTCCGGTGAACAGTTTGAAATACTGTGTGGTGCAGCGGGAACCGGAGAATTGCGTTTGTATAAGCGACAGGGAAAGAATCTGGAGTTGCTGGAACATGCTGCCCTTGAAGATGTGTGCTGCGAATATGGTGCAGTCAGCACTACGGACAGTACCGGCTGATAAAATTTTTCTTGTTTTTTTTTACAATCATGCGTAATTTAAAAGCATGAACTACGATCAATATACAGTTAAAGCTCAGGAAGTGGTGCAGAACGCAGCTTCCTTGGCACAGCAGAATGACCACAGCGAAGTCGGTGTTGAACACCTTTTGACAGCTTTGCTGCAACAAAAAGATGGTATCGTTCCTCCCTTGGTAGAACGAATCGGTGCATCTGTATCCCGTTTGATTGAAGATACACAGGAACTTTTGAATACCTATCCCCGTATCAGCGGAAATGCACAGATAAGTTTTTCTGCACAGGCAGCAAAAATCCTTGCAAAAGCAGAAAAGGAGGCTGCATCTTTAAAGGATGAGTATCTGTCAACTGAGCATATTTTTATTGCAGTTGCTGAATCTGACAGTCGGTGTGGAGAATTACTGAAAAAAAACGGTGTTACAAAAAACGCAATTTTATCCGCATTGAAGGCGGTACGCGGTAATCAGAGGGTTACGAATCAGGATCCTGAAGCCACTATGCAGGCTTTGGAAAAATACTGTCGTGATTTGACAGCTCTTGCCCGGCAGGAAAAAATTGATCCGGTTATCGGACGGGATGAGGAAATCCGCCGGGTAATGCAGGTATTGTCCCGCAGAACAAAGAATAATCCGGTTTTGATAGGTGAACCTGGGGTCGGGAAAACCGCTATTGTGGAAGGACTTGCCCGCAGGATTATATCCGGTGATGTTCCTGACAGTTTGAAAAACAAACGGGTTCTGTCCCTTGATTTAGGCGCATTGGTTGCCGGGGCAAAATTCCGGGGCGAATTTGAAGAACGGCTGAAAGCTGTGATCAATGAAGTGCAGCAGTCGGAGGGACAGATTATTCTGTTCATAGATGAGCTGCATACGCTTGTCGGTGCCGGTGCATCGGAAGGTTCCATGGATGCATCCAATTTGTTGAAGCCGGCTCTCGCCCGGGGTGAGTTACGGGCAATCGGTGCGACAACCCTTGACGAATACCGGAAATACATTGAAAAAGATGCCGCTTTGGAACGGCGTTTCCAGCAGGTGTACTGTGCAGAACCATCCGTGGAAGATACCATTGCGATTCTGCGGGGGTTGCAGGAAAAGTATGAAGTCCATCATGGAGTCAGAATCCGGGATGATGCGCTTGTTGCGGCAGCGACACTTTCCAACCGGTATATTACAAACCGGTTTCTTCCTGATAAAGCAATAGATTTGGTGGATGAAGCTGCCAGCCGGTTGAAGATGGAAATAGAAAGTCAGCCGACGGAACTGGATCAGGTGGAACGGAAGGTTCTGCAGCTGACTATAGAAAAACAGGCGCTGTCAAAAGAGAGTGATCCTGCTTCTATGGACCGTTTGCAGAAGCTTGAAAAGGAATTGTCGGCTCTGTCCGCCCGGCGGGATACGATGAAGCTCCAATGGGAAAACGAAAAGAAAGCAATCGACGAAAGTCGTAAGCTGAAAGAAACACTGGAGCAGCTGCGTATTGAAGAAACAAAATACACCCGGGAAGGTAATCTGAATAAAGCCGCAGAAATCAAATACGGTCAGATTCCTGAAGTGGAAAAGAAACTTGCAGCCCTGACCCAAAAAGCTGAATCTTCCGGAGATGATAACCGTCCGTCGTTGTTACGGCAGGAAGTCTCTGAAGAAGATATTGCCCGGGTTGTATCCACATGGACCGGTATTCCGGTAAGCAAAATGCTTGCCGGTGAAAAACAAAAATATCTGGAACTGGAACAGGTATTGCACAAGCGGGTTATTGGTCAGGATGAAGCGGTGTCCTGTGTGGCGGATGCAATCCGGCGGAACCGGGCAGGTTTGTCTGATGAAAACAAGCCTTTGGGCAGTTTCCTGTTTATCGGTCCTACCGGTGTGGGTAAAACGGAATTAGCAAAAACTCTGGCGGATTTCCTGTTCAATGATGAAAAATCCTTGACACGGATTGACATGAGTGAATATATGGAAAAATTCAGTGTCAGCCGGTTGATAGGCGCCCCGCCCGGGTACGTGGGTTATGATGAAGGCGGTCAGTTGACAGAGGCTGTCCGGCGCCGGCCGTACAGTGTCGTTCTGTTTGATGAAATTGAAAAAGCGCATCCCGACGTGTTCAATGTGTTGCTTCAGGTTCTTGATGACGGTCGGTTGACCGACGGACAGGGCAGGGTTGTTGATTTTAAGAATACGATTATCATTATGACCAGCAATTTGGGCTCGGATTTGATTCTGGAAGCGGATACACCGGAAAAAATGTCTGCGGTCAGACCCCGGATTGATGAATTATTGAAACAGACATTCAGACCGGAATTTTTAAACCGTATCGATGAAACCGTTATGTTCCGGCGCCTTGACCGGAGTTGTATAGAAAGTATTGTGCGGAACCAGTTGCAGCGGGTCGCATCCCGGCTGGCAGACCGCCGCATTACAGTTCAATTCACTGATAATGCGGTTGCATTCCTGGCAGAAGCCGGATATGATCCGTTGTTTGGAGCCCGGCCGGTAAAACGGGCAATCCAGACATATGTGGAAAATCCGTTGGCAAAAGAGATTCTTGCCGGTAAATTCCTGGAAGGTGATACAATCATTGTAGAACCGGATGGGGAAGGTCTCTCTTTTAAAAAATAAGTACCGGATATACATAGGCAGAAAGGGCTGTTCTGGAAAAGCAGGAACGGCTTTCCGGCTTTTCCAGAACAGCCCTTTCTGTTTTATCCCTCTTGTACAGACCAGCCGCCTTCCGGTGCTATGACCGGTTTAATCCATTCCAGGGCGGCTTTAAGGTGTGTGTCTGTCTGCCAGGGGGTGTTGATAATCATCATGCCTGAACCGTACAGCCGGGATTTTCCTGTGCCGGATTGGCAGCAGCTTTCAGATGCAGTATATAATTCAGCGTATAGAATCCTCGGGATTGCGGCTGCTTTGAACGCCCGGGTGACACTTTCTTTTATCCCTGTTTTCATCCGGGACAGTGCGTCTTTCCGGTGTGTCAGCAGGGGATACCATAGGGCAGTCACGGCTGTATTCCATTTTTTATATAACTGGAACAGCGCTTCTACCGGAAGATGGTAGTCATTATCTGTTTCGTAACTGGGATCTATCAGCACCAATCCCCGGCGTACCCGGGGCGGGGTCAGGGAATGCAGCATTTCAAAGCCGTTTTTATGTAGGATAGTCATGTTCGGGCAGCCGGTGGAATCGGTGACCAGCGGAGGTTCCTGCATATTGTTTTTAAGTACCGATATTTCTGAAGTGTGCAGTTCTGACACAAATATTTTATCGCAATGCCGGAGCATACTCCGCTCTATTTCCGGTGAACCGGGATACAGTCCGTTGTTCCGGTATGTTCCACAGAGGGAAATGTACGGGGTAAGAATGGCAGGCGGGGTATTCCATTGTGCTGCCTGAAGCAGTTTTAAAATGCCGGCGTCTGCTTCACCGGTGTGCAGCAACCGTTCATCATCTAAATTGTATACACCAGCCCCTGCATGGGTGTCAAAAAGTGTCACCGGTTTATCTTTTTTTAATAACGATTGCAGCAATAATGTGAGCGTACTGTGTTTCAGAATATCTGCATGATTTCCTGCATGGAATGCGTGCCGGTAGCTAAGCATCAGTATGTACCGGAGCGATACTGTCTATCGCTGCCAGTTCCTCCGTTGAAAAATCCGGTGCGTTCAAAACCTGAAGATTTTCTGTAATTTGGGATGCTTTTGATGCTCCGATAAGGACGCTGGTAACAGCTCCATCCCGCAGTACCCAGGACAGTGCCATCTGTGCAAGGGTCTGGCCTCTGTTGCGGGCAATATTATTCAAGGCGGAAATCTGTTGCAGCCGTGCTTTTGTCAGGTCTTTTTTGTTCAGAAAAACACTGTCGGACGCAATCCTGCTGTCAGCGGGAATACCGCACAGATATTTATCAGTGAGTAGCCCTTGGGCTAGCGGTGAAAATGCAATTAACCCGTACCCGGATTCTGCAGCAGCCTGTTTCAATCCGTCAGGTTCAATCCCCCGGTTGAATATTGAATAACGGATTTGGTTAATTACAACAGGGCAGTGTAAATCACGTAATATTGCAGCTGCCTGTTTTGCAGCCGCTGCCGTATAATTTGAAATTCCGGCGTATAATGCTTTGCCGCTCCGGACTGCATGTGCCAAGGCTCCCATTGTTTCTTCAAGGGGCGTGTTAGGATCCATACGGTGATGGTAAAAAATATCCACGTAATCAAGTTGCATTCGTTTCAGACTTTGATCAAGGCTTGCAAGGAGGTATTTTCTGCTACCCCAATCACCGTATGGTCCCGGCCACATGGTATATCCGGCTTTTGTGGAAATAATCAATTCATCCCGGTGGGGTTTTAAATCTGTTTTAAGAATTTTCCCCAGATTTATTTCCGCACTCCCCGGAGGCGGACCGTAATTATTTGCCAGATCAAAGTGTGTTATTCCATTATCAAAAGCAGTAAAACACAATTTTTTCATGACGGTGGCATCCGCTGCATGACCGAAATTATGCCAGAATCCAAGGGATAAAACAGGGAGCTTCAGTCCGTTGCTTCCGCACCGGTTGTATATCATGTTCTGGTAACGGTTTTCATCCGGAATATATTCAGCCGGATATGGATGTATTTTTTCTGTTGCCATATTAATCCCATTTGTATAATTTTTGAGAATTTATGCTCTGTATTTCTAAGTATACGATGTTTTTTATAAAACCTCCAGATATTTTATTTCTCTTTTGAAAAAGAATGTGTTATATTTAATATATGAGTACCTCAAAAACAATGATTGAATTAGAAAAGCGGTTGAATGGAATTCAGGACGATATTGTTTCATGCGAGATAGCTATCGGAGAAAAATTATTAGGTAGTGACTTATCTGTTGCCGAAACAATTTCCGGATATGATGGATTCCGTGCTTTGGCAGAGCAGAAACAAATGCTTGCCGGAAAAATAGATGAAATACAGAAGCTTTCAGAACAATCTTTATTACTTTGTTCTGAAATGGATGCCTTGAAAAAGCAGGCTGCAGAGTTGTCCGGATCATGGAACGGATTATTTCAATCGTTGGGGTGTGCTTTGGCAGATGCTCCTGATGCCACATATAGCTGTGAGTTGGAGCCATACCGGGAACCGTTGGCTGAACTACGTAAGAAAGATATTGATGCAAAAGCTGCATTGGAATCACTGCGGGTTCAAATGGAAGGGCAGTCATTTATGAACCGTCTGCTGACACAGGTCCAATATACTGCCCGGAATACGACTGTGTCCCAAATGGAGAAAAAATTAAATCAGTTATATATAAAATGCGGACATGATATTTTTGAATCTGGTGTGCTTGCTGGTCTGTATGAATCAGGCAGTTTGAATGCAGCTGTTTCAGCTGCATTCGCTCCATGTGCAGAGCTTAAACGCAGGGTTGATGAAAATAAACTGTTGCAGGATGATTGCAGCAGCCGTATGGATGAAAACAATCAGCAGTTAAAAAACATCGGTGTAAATTCCTCTGGTTCTATAGATAAGCGTATTCAAACAATACAGCAGGAAATTGAGCAGAAAAGTGTGGCGCAAAAAGAATTATGCCGGCAGGCCGGACATGATTTTTCCATGAAATATATTGATCCTGACGGAGAATGTCTTATTCCTCATAAAGATGTGGTTGACAAAGAAATTGTGCAGCAACTTGATAAAATTGCAGTGTACCGTTGTGCTGCTGTTACCTGCCGGCGTAAAATACAGATAATTTCTGTTACGGAACAAATTGAAAACAATACCCGCAAGCGGGAATCCTTGCAACGTCTTATTACTGATAACACTGAAAAAATTAATAAATTATCAGACCAGAATGCAGAGCTGGAACAGAAGATTCAGGAAGCTGAAAAAGAGAGGGATGTATTATTGGTAAAACGGAATGAATTGGAAGTTGCAGACTCTCGGGATACTTGCAGGATTACTGATACCGGGGAATAACATCATTCATCTCCAGACAATAAATTGTGTTCTTTAAAACTATAATATGCTGTCCTGGTGATGATGATATGATCAAGAATTTTAATGCCAAGATAGTTTCCGGCCATAACAAGGCGGTTCGTTGTCTGTATGTCTTCATTTGATGGTTCGCAATTTCCTGATGGATGATTATGACAGACAATAACGGCCGCCGCCATGTCCTGTACAGCCCCAGCAAAAACTTCCCGGGGATGTACTACCGTCCGGTTTATGGTGCCAACAGAAATCGGCTGTATTTTTATAATTTCATGGGCACCGTTTAATGTGATACTGATAAAATGTTCCTTTTGTTGCATCGAATAATGTTGGACAAACGGAATAATATCCGCTGGTTTCAGTATCTGTCGGCCGTAATGTATATTCTGGCGTCTTCCGAATTCTATGGCTGCTCCAATAGAAACTGCCTTTCCTGGCCCGATGCCGTCTATTTTCAATAATTCTGGCAATAATAATTCGGAATCGGTCGAGGTGATTGTATCAATTACTTTTTTTGCCAGTGTTGTGACCGGATATTTTTTTGTTCCGCTTCCTAGAATCAGCATAACCAGTTCCAGCGTTGAAGGATATGTAAGTCCTTTTAGCAGGACGGTCTCCCGTATATTCGGTTTATTTTTCATGATATCTTTCCCCCATATATTATTGTGTTTTTTTTGCAGAATAGTATAAAAATAATGAAAAAAGACCGAAACATAATTATGAATAAAAATTTTATTATTCTTCTTACCTTTTGTATTCCAACTGTATTTTTTATATCCTGTGCGGGAATCCGTCCGTCGCAGGATATGCATATCAGCAGGTATATATGTGATACTGGTACAAAAAGTCCGGATCAATTAACTGATTTTTTTATGTGGAAAAATCCCGGTGCGGATAAAAAACAAGTTCTGCGTCTTGCCCGGTATTATGTTACTGAAGCTGCAATGGAAGGTGTTAATTCTGATGTTGCCTTTGTACAAATGTGTCTGGAGACTGGTTTCTTGAAGTTCGGCGGCTTGGTAACACCCGATATGTATAACTACTGTGGTTTAGGTGCTATAGATTCGTCCCAACCGGGAGAAAGATTCCCGACGGAGCAAATAGGGGTGCGGGCGCATATACAGCATTTGCATGCATATGGCTCAACTGGTTCATTGAAACAGGATTTAGTTGACCGCAGGTATAAATATGTGAATCCACGGGGAAAAGCAGAGGATGTTTTTGGATTAGCCGGAACATGGGCTGCAGATCCTGCATATGGAGAAAAGCTGGACGGATTACTCGTCCAGCTTGAAACATTTTAGTAGTAGTTTATCCTATTTTAGTTCCTTTGAATGGTTGCCCGTTCAGAATCGCTTTTGTATTTTCTATATCTTTACCGGCAGCGCAAATAACGGTGATACCTGCCATTTGAGCCCTTCGGCTGGCAACCGGATCGAATGGTGTGTTCTTGCCGGGTGTCCATTCATCTCCCACCATTTTACGGAAATCATCCCAACTGATTGTATCCAATGGTTTGGCATCAGGATTGGTACGGGGATCATCAGTATAAACTTTTTCGATATTTGATAAGTTTACAACAGTTGTTGCTGCAAACCGCTCTGCAAGCAGAACCGCATCGTTGTCTGTAGAAAATCCCGGTTTCCAGCCAGATGCAATAAGGATTCTCCCGGAAAATTCTGTAACCAAGGTGGGATCGTACACTACATCCTGCCGGCAGAAATCAGAAAATATTGCTTTTAACAATTGTGCATTTAACCGCGTTGCGGTAATACCGATCCAGTCTGCCTGTTCGTTGGAGTAGTCCTTACAATTTGCTTCTGCTATTGTCCGGTATGCCTTTTGATAATTCCGTGCAGGTCCACCGCCTCCGATAACAAGAATTAACTTCCGGGCTGCATCTGCAGAGAGCCATTCCCGTATCATTTTGCTGAAATGTATCAAAAAATCTGTATCCGGTGCATCCGGCGCAACAATAGAACCTCCGACAGATAAAACTGCAATCATCATATTCCTCCTGATTATGGAGATTATTGTATCATATGAGTAAAAAAACTGCTAGTAAATTCCTAATACTACCGGATCACTCCAGAAGGAACTGTAACCTGTTGTTCCTGAGGTGGATTCTTCCCAGATTGACTGTAATGCATATGCTTTTGGACGGTAGACAGTTTTGTTATTGATAATCGTCGGTTTTATTTCATTCCATCCTCTGGAAAAAGCAATGTGCTGGGAATCCATGTTGCCGAAGTAAAATGCTCTCGGATCTTCCTGTTTTTGGAAAAAATCAAATTCAATGCCGGAACCGGCAGACGGATCTACGGGAAACCATCCGAAATTTTCAAAATAAATTTCGCACCACCAGTGAGTCCTGCTTCCTTTCTGTGAATCAGCTAAAATTCCACTGATTGGTATTGCCGGAATTCCTGCTGCACGGGCGAGTGCGCAATATATTATTGCGAAATCGTAACAGTCTCCCTGAAGGGATGTCAGCATATTTATCGGCTGGATGTTTGCCGGCTGTATTTCTTGCAGCAGGGTAAAATTATCCAGAATATAGTTAT
>CALXOI010000073.1 GCA_944389965.1 uncultured Treponema sp. | reverse complement strand
AGGATTTACAGCGTACAACTGCATTAAAAAACCTGGAACTGCTTTTGAACAAGCCTCCGTACTATTTCAGCAAAGATACAATCAATATGTTCTCTGACTCCCGGGGAATACCCTTGCTCGGACAGTACAGTGAAAATGATTTGACAGAATATCTCCACACTGCAACAACAGAAAGTGCTGACAATCTGTTGCCCCCATTGCTGACATTTAAAACAGACAATGGAATCCGGTATTATATTTCCAAAACAAAGGTTATTCCGCTGATTATCAGATTGTGTACCGATGCCCGGGAAATTATCCGGGAAGACTTGATAAAAGAAGTTTTTACTGCCCTTAAAAATTTTAAATCAGTTCCTGAAACAAAAAACCAGCAGTTGTTTGAACAACGTCTTGAAGCGGCAGTTAAAGAAAAATCGCCCGTATTGTACAGTCTGATAAATGCCCGCTTTCTGAGAGCTCTATATTATGAAATGCGGACTTCCCATGACTCATCGGCAGAAGCAATTACGTTGTACCGGGATGGAGACTTCCCACCATACAGCGAACTTCTGATGATTTCAAAAGAAGAAATTCTTACAGATTCCAAAATCATGTTGCCATTCTGGTATTCTATACCGATTATATCTTGGATTTTGTCTTTATTTTGTGCAGACACAAAAGACAATATGCGCAAAACAAGCAAGGATACAAAATCCATGATTCTTGAAAGCCAGGACAAAATCCGGCATGAAGTTCCTCCAGCTCCGCTTGACAGACGGGATCCGGTGGTATCCCGGAAAGCAGAACTGAAGCAAGCAGCATTGGATGCTGAAAAACACTATGTTCCGGATAATTCCACATTGGAACGGGAACTTACCTCGTATGAACTGATGTGGAACCGTATGTTGAACAAGCAGGCTCGGGAAAATCTGACTGATGACGTCAATTCGCTCATCAGGGATTATATGCGTAAAATCATAAAAACGTTGAGGGCAAATAATTTTACTCCGGAACGAATACGGAATCTGGCAGAAACATTGGCAAAAACACCAAATATGCAGAAAATCAAAGACCATGACGAGCTGTGTATGTACATCCAGTTGTATATGGTTAAACTCATTAAAAACCTTCAGTAATATTTTTAAAAAAAACTCCTTTTCAGATTTTCCTGACAAATAATAATATGCGCAACGATAAAGCAGTTGCCTATATTATCTGAAAGGAGTATTGGTTATGGATGATTTCAACTCAATTGTATTGGAAGGTAACATCGTCAGAGATCCTGAACTAAGGGAAACAGCAAAAGGTTCAACAGTATGTCTGTTTTCAATTGCAGTGAACCGGAAATTCAAAAACAGCAATGGGGAACGAAAAGACGAAGTATCTTTTTTTGACATTGAAACCTGGGGGAACCTTGCAACAGCCTGCGCTACATACTGCGATAAAGGACGGGGCGTCAGAATTGTGGGTAGACTCAAACAAAACAGATGGCAAACAGAAGAAGGAAAAACTATGTCAAAAATCAGAATTATCGCCGAACACGTTGATTTTAAGCCCCGTTTTTCCAAACCAGCAGCAGAAAAAAATGCAGCACAAAATAAACAGGAAATAAAAGATTTAATTGAAGCAGCTCTTGCCGACAGAGAAGCAGGACGGATTGATCAACCGGAAGCAGAACTTTGTGAAGCCGTATTCTGACAACAACCGTATGAAGCACGGCTGCGTAAAACGGGGATTTGAAATATCAGAGTGAGGGAGCAGCAACTTATTTGTTACCCTCCTGTGCCTCCATGCCGGTACGCTTCTGCCGGCTGTGCCGGTTTACAGCCGCTGCTATGGGCGTCATCCGGCTGCCGGGACTGCACAGATGGTATACCGGTATATGGATATATAGCAGCCATACTGGGACGATTGGTTTACGGCATCATTGATAAATTGTTATTGCCGGCAGAAAAGTTTCCGGCAATAACACCCCCTGATCAAACAGTCGGGTTTACGGCAACAAAATGCAGTACCAGCCGTATCAATCGAATCGGTTCAACACCTTCTCACCAGCTAGCTGCAGCTGCATAAAACGGCGCTCCGGAAGGAATACCAAGGCAGAACGCAGCAACTTATTTACCGCGCCCCCGCACTCCATGCCGGCGTATTCCTGCCGGCTGTGCCGGTTTGCGGCCGCTGGTACGGGCATCATCTGGCCGCCGGGACTGCGCAGCCGGCGCACCGGAAGAAGAACCTGGTTCACGGTCACGGGCATTTCTATATTCTTCCATTTTTTCCGGAGCGTAAAAACCATCCTTCCAGTTAAATCTTGTTGTTCCCGGAAGTACCTGCCGGCGGAGTAATGCGGTCATTATCTGGCGGAAATGTTTTTTCTGTACGTGTGTCTTGGAAAAATCTATTAAATACCGGGTAAAACCGGCGGATTTAAGAAAAGAGACTTTATCGACAATAGAAAAAGGATCTTCCGGCATAACAAATGAACCGTCTGGTGTAGATAAAGCTTTAAATACGACACCTTCTTTATCACTGAACATAGAAAAATCATAGGATTCGGGCAATGTAAAACGCATTCTGAATAATGCAGGGTACGCAAAAACCGGAACAAGAACCCGCTGCCGGTACGGCGTTTCAAATGTTGCTTCCAGATTGCGGCGGGAATTTTCATAAGGCATAATAAACGCACCGATATTCTGGTTTTCCAGCCAGGAAACAGCCCACCGGTTGAATGTATATAAATACGGACCGGCAATCACCGATACCGGCTTATTTTTCAACATACCGATATGTGCCGGATTATTCACAACCCAGCAACGGAATCCGTCTGCAACCAGTTGTTCTATTACCTGTTCCAGTTGTACTTCACTGCCTGCAGGACAAAAAGGATCCAGTGAAAGAAACACCTGTTTTTTAGAGAACGGCAACACTGTCTTCTTTTCCAATAAATCAGCAGTAGTTTCCCGGTTCAATTCCAAGATAACCCTTACCGGGGATTCCGACTGAACAGTAAACAAATCGCCGGTAGTGGATACCTGAACATATAATCCTTCCGGAAAAAAAGACAACTCGTCTTTTGCTACCGGTGTTAAGTCCAGAACTGGTAACTGCTGCGCACCCGGCTGACGGCGGAATCTGCTCAAATTATCCGGCAGAACCCGGCGGTACCGCTTTGACATTGATTTTGTCTGCAACAGATATACCGGGTCTCCTTGAGAAAAACCAGCAGGAATATCAATCCACCGGACACTGTCCCGTTCCTCAACAAGATGGACTTTGTGGCTTTCCCGTCCGGTATCATCTTTCCGGTGTAACCGTATGGAATCCCCTTCATCCGGATCGTAAGACCCGCCGGATAATGTTGCCATTCGGACAGTATGATCCTCGCCTCCGGTACTATTTTTTTCTGTACGGATTCTATCCAACACGCCAAGATAAATACCGGTACCACCCGCTTGCTCCGGGTTTAAAACAGCACCAGCCACCGTTTCCGGCTGTTCCGGATTAAAATCATACCAGTAGCGGGTTTTGCTCCGGGCAAAATCCGTAGACAACATACGTTTTGCAGCGGCAACCGCACCTTTTTTATCTTCCTGCCAATGATCTATTACGTACCGGTACGCGGCAGTAACACTACCCACATACTCGGCACTTTTCATCCGGCCTTCAATTTTAAATGAATCCACACCTGCGGTGATTAAATCAGGAATGCGGTCTATTAACTGCAAATCACAGGGTGAAAAATAATATCCCTGAACAGCCCCGCCTGCGGATTCTGCTGTATAGAACCGCCGGCATGCCTGTGTGCACATTCCCCGGTTGGCAGATTTACCACCCAGATAACTGGAAAATAAGCATAATCCTGATTCGCTGACACATAATGCCCCATGAACAAAAACTTCCAGCTCCGCAGAGGTTCCAGCCCGGATACTGCGGATTTCTTCCAGTCCCAGTTCCCGGGCAAGCACAACCCGCTTGATCCCTTCCCGGCTCATCAGATTGACAGCCCGGGCAGACGCAATGTTCATTTGTGTAGAGGCATGGAGGCGGAGTCTCGGAAAAAATTCCTGTACCATACGGACAATGCCGAAATCCTGAACAATCAGACCGTCAGGTTTCACACTGTCGAGATATGCAAGAAAACGGTACAACCGCTCCGTTTCCCGTTCTTCAACAACGGTATTTACCGTAACAAATATTTTTTTCCCCAACCGGTGGACAGCCTGCACAGCCGCTTCAAACTGATTCCATGCAAAATTTGATGAACGGAGCCGGGCATTAAAAGATTTGAGTCCCATATAAACGGCATCAGCGCCTTCTCCGATTGCCGCATCCAATGCTTCCACGTTACCTGCCGGTGCTAAAAGTTCTGCCATAGGTGAGACTATACCACAAAAACGGCGGCAGGTAAACGGTACCGGTTCCAGAACACTGGTTCTGTTGCATAAAATCCGGTACGGCAAAACCTTTATGGGCACAGTCCGCTGCACCTTTGTGCTGGACGGAACCGGAACCGTAACCCATGTTTTCCTCAAAGCCAAACCGGACACCAATGCTTCTGAAATCTGTGCCGCACTGGAGTAGTGGAAAACACCCCTGGTAAAATAGTACGCAGAACCTGATATTCTGTAGGGACACCGCAATGAACGGACTGCCGAGCCTGCACAGAATAACGATATGGATAGAGAATAAAAGGAATTTAAAAAATCATGGCAGGTTTTATTGGATAAAAACGCAGACTACGTTTATCCGGCGCATGGACGGCGATTCAAAAGTAACATCGTAGAATTAAGTTATACCCTTTGAGTTGACAATCATTCCGGTATAAAATTTTAAAACGGATTAAACCGCCACACGCCATAGCGCCCGGGCGTTTCCTGTTTTGGCAAAGGGGCAAAATTCATTTGATGGTGATTGCAGCATCAGATGAGCCGTTCTTTCCGCTTCTTTTCTTCAACCAGTTTTTTATGGTGAAAGTAATTGGTAAATGTTACCGAGTGTTCCCGGCAATACTGTTCAATTTCGTCAGATAGTTTTTCCCAGTAAAGGCTGCTTCCGTGAAAGTATATTTCCCGGTACAGGGGCAAAAGTTCCGGACGGGTTCCGGCAATATAAGACATGACCGTGCTTTTATAACTTCCCCGGAGGTTCAGGTTTTCAAACCAGTATTCCCGGACAAAATCCTTGCTGGCTGAAATGATTTCCTTGAAATCAGTGATTCCGGGAAAAACCGGCGACATAAACAGCACGGTGTGAATCCCGTTTTTGTAAAGTGTTTCCAAAGCCTTCAGTCTTTCTGATATGGGACTTGCCCTGTCCATGGAGTTTTTAAATCCTTCATCCAATGTGTTAATTGAAACAGCAACCTTTAAATTTTTCAGCTGCTTCAACAGTTCAACATCCCGCAGAATCAAGGCTGACTTTGTGGAAATAGTTATTTCACAGTCTGCCGCTGCAAGCTGCCGGAGAATATCCCGGGTGATATGGTATTTTTCTTCAAGGGGATTGTAACAATCCGTTACCGAAGAAAGAAACACACGGCTGTTTTTCAGTTTTGCGGTATTTACCGGATTGGGACAGGTTTTAATATCGATAAAGGTTCCCCACTTTTCAGCATGGTTCGTAAAGCGCTTCATAAAACAGGCGTAACAATATTTGCAGGCATGGGGACAACCCACATAGGGATTTATCACAAAATCACAGTCAGGAAGATTTGACTTTGTAACATAATTTTTCACGCTTATTATTTGTTCTTTTATTTCCATTGCCCATGTGACTCCTAGGGATTCTCAAAATAAAAAGTCCGGCGCATTTCGCTTCACATTTTATAATTAAAAATTGTTTTCCAGCGCAGTTTTCATTGATTCAAAAAAATCAGGAACGCTTTGGCTTTTACACAAACCGCTTACGGAACCGTCACCTGTTTCAAGAATACTCCATGATCCACCGGCAGTTTCCCCATAATCGATAGTATAAAATGGAGACGGAAGGTCTTTATATTTTTCAACCAAAGCCTCCGGCGGTGGCGGACATTCGCTGTCTTGCCCGGAATTAGGATTCAGACTGACAACCGTGTTCCCAATGTAAAACGCCCTCCATTCATTTGTGGAACCATTATATTTCTTTAAATCAATGTATTCTTTGATACATATACCGCCTGTAAAAAGTTTTCCCCGGTATTCCCTGAAAGCTTCCAGCCAATGATTGAAATCTTTTTCCGAAATGTCCGCTGAAAAGAACGGCGGGAATTCAGTTCCTTTTTCGGATTTTACAAAATCTTTCACCATAAAACGCTGGAAACGCTTTTTGATTTCACTCAAATCAATCTCTGTATTGTCAGGATAAACCAGAATTCCGGGAATGTCATCCTTTATATAAGGATAAACATTCGGAAAAAGGTGCATCAGGCTGTATGATTCCGGCTTGGTGACAAGATTGATTTTCCGTTCTTTCAGACGGTTGTAAAAGTTTTCGTACTGACCGGGCTTCATCATCCAGCCACGGTAAATGCAGGTTGTATCTTCTTCAAACCGTTTATTCAAACGCAATATGTTGTTTTCAACAAACTCATCGAAGTCAAAAAAAATAATCTGGAAAAAATTTGCGGCGTCATTCCATTCTTCATGGAAAAAGGAATCAACGGTATTGAAGGAATTTATTTCACAAGGAAAGATGATGGCGGATTTTCCAGAAGACATTATTATCTCCATACAATTTATGTTCTGCTGAAATTATAAAACACATATAAAACGGAAGCAAGCGGAAATTTTTCAGGGACAGTTTCCTGCATAATTTCCCTGATTCTCTTCCTTCAGCGAAACAATGTCCCGGGCGGAAATCCGTAATCCGTTTTCAAACACCAATGAGCCGGTTTGCTCATCAATGCTTTTAAGACTCCCGGTTTCAGTGACGGTGCTGCCGCCATCTTTGTGCTCGTCCGGAACAAAAAAGGAAACAGTGACAACGGGATGCTGCGAAATACGCTGGCGTAAATCATTGAGTGCGCTGTCGTTTTCGGAAAGCACATCGTCAGCAGCGACAATCCGCCGTTCAGTGAGCCGGGCTGTTTCCGTGATGGCGGCGCCGTGACCAGTCAGGGCGGCAAAGGGAGCGAACTGTGCTGCACGATCTCGGACGGGCATACGTGGATGGTTGGGGAAAACGGGAGGATCCATCCAGATAATATCTTCGTAAGGGAAATCACTCATGCCTTGTGCCCTCCTATCTGCCGGTTCCTCTCCCGGGCAGTTGCTCCTTCCTCAAGGCTGCTGCCTTTCAACAAAGCGTTTTTCCCGAACCGCTTTTTAACGGCAACAGCAGTCTCCTGCAGTTTCTTTTCCCTTTCAAGCTCAACACGCCCGGACTCCTGCTCTTCCTGAAGCAAGCCGCTGCCGCTGAAAAGGTCAGGCTGAAAGGGCGGGGAGAATCTGTCCGCATCCCCTTCGGGAAGAATCCGGTTTGCCGAAAGATTAAGGCGGCGGACAGTCAGCGTTTTGTCGGTAATGCGGTCATAAAGTTCCAGTACGGCGTCCGTCAGCTGTTTGGAGGAAGCGCTCCGCTGTTTCAGGTTGGCAGTACCGTGGGCGTGCTTGGGAATCCGGCGGCCATAAGGGTCAACAGTAACCTCACCCCGGTAACTTTGCCTGCGTTCAGGGTCGGAGAGATTTTCAATATCGTAGCCCACTGTCAGCACCAGCTGGTTTGTGGTGAGCCTCTTTTCAGTCAAATCGAGCGCAAGCATCTCCGTCATTTCCCGCAACACGAGCCGGGCTTTGCTGTTCGTGTACGGCGACTGGAGAACCTGCCCTGAAGCGATGCTGGTGTTTTCAGGACGGTAAGATTTTATATCGGACATTGTGCACGGTTCCCTGCCCCACGCATGGTCAATCAGCAATTCAGCATTCACGCCGAAAAGTTTGTAAAGCAATTCGCCGTTATGATAATCGCTTCTCTTTCCCAATGAACAGCGGGCGACATCACCCATCGTATAAAGACCGTGCGCTTCCAGTTTGCGTGTGTAACCCTTCCCTATCCGCCAAAAGTCAGTCAAAGGCCTGTGCGTCCATAATTTGCGCCGGTAAGACATCTCATCCAATTCAGCGATACACACACCGTCCTCATCGGCGGCAGTATGCTTCGCTTCAATGTCCATGGCGATTTTGCAGAGGTAAAGGTTTGTCCCGATTCCGGCAGTCGCTGTCATTCCGGTTGTTTCCAAAACATCGAGGATGATTTTCTTTGCCAGCTGCCGGGCATTCATTCCGTAGGTTTTCAAATAAGAAGTGACATCCATAAAAACTTCATCAATGGAATACACATGGATATCTTCCGGCGCAATGTATTTAAGGTAAACCCGGTATATTTCAGTGCTGACTTCGATGTAACGCGCCATTCTTGGAGGTGCCGTGAGATAATCCGCCGCCAGTTCCGGATACTCCTTCAATTCGACGGCATCACAGGAAGAACCGCTTAAACGCCCTCCCGGCGCATTGCATCGTCGCTCTTCATTCACCTTTTTCATCCGCTGCACAACTTCGAAAAGGCGCGAACGTCCTGAAAGGCCGTATGCTTTCAGCGAAGGGGTAACCGCGAGGCATATTGTTTTCTCGGTACGGGAAGCATCGGCAACGACCAGATGAGTCCGCAGCGGATCAAGGCCACGTTCCCGGCACTCCACCGAGGCGTAAAAGGATTTAATGTCAATGGCGATATAAAACCTGCCGGCGTTTTTCCGGGGATCCTGAATAACCATACAAATGGAAGTATATCAAATCATGTCCCGGAACGCTATACCGGCAAAATGAAACTGCCGCCGTCAGAATCAGGCATCCAATATCTGTTTTATAAATAAAAACACATCAGGGTAAGGACAGCGGATTGAACCGCTTGCCCACGGCCTGCAGATACTCCGCGGTGACGGCATTGTGTTTCATTCCTCCTTCTGGTTTTTCTTTCCTACCTTCTTATAAATCCTGTAGGCTATTGGTATGGAGGGCAGCATAATTACCAGCTGGATTGCGGCACTTAAAATATTTATGTCTTCTGCCACTGTGGGGGAGGGGATTCCGTCCGCAAACAGGCTGCTGTAATTTCCCAGAATATTAAAAAGATAATGCAGTAAAAAACATACCCGGATATTTTTTGATGCCCAATATACCGTTCCGATTAAAAGCCCCAGGCAGAAAGTATACACCACCTGGGTAAATGTTCCCAATATAAAATAGGGACGGCCTGCAAGATTCAGAAAGTGGACTGAGGCAAAAATACCTGCTGCAAGGCAGAGTCCGCCCCAAATGTTCTTTTGCCTTTTTTCGTAATCTTCCGTAATGTAGTTTTGAATAATCCCCCTGAAAAGCATTTCTTCAAACAAGGCTACAAAAATTGTTTCAATAAAAAAAACAGCCGTCTTTTGGAAAGAAGAGCTGTGGGTAAAATCAATACTTAAAAAATTCAATACGGCAAAAACCAGTCCTGCTACCGGAATGTACCAGCCTTTTGCAAAAGCCAAAGAAAAACCAGTTGCTTTAGCCGATAAATTTTCAGGCCTGCCGGTTATCTTTATTACAAGAAAACACAGACAAAAGGCTGCAAAAGAAATAAATGTAAAGCTCCAGAGATTTTCCCGGTTACGGGTCAAAAACAGCATAAGCTGCTGGGGAACCATAGTAAAAAGCAAAGCTGTGATTATTTTTTTTGGTAAAGCGGTTTTTCCATCCACAATAGACTCCCTTTGGCAATATAGTGCCGCTAAAAAGTACATTCCAAAATGCCGGTACAGTATACTGAAAGCTGGATTTTTGTAAAGGGCTATTTCCTCCCGCACTTTTTAGCCGGTTGAATCCCTGCCGGATTGATTATTCTTCTTTAATTTATTTTGTTGTTAATCTATATCAAGATCTTTACCATAATAAGGAGCTGGCTCTCTAAATTCTAAAATTTCCAAACATTTTGCATCACCGTACTTTATTATTCGTTGATGGTAATCATGTTTAATTTTTATATTGTTTAATTCTTCTCTGCGATTCCTTGATATTTCAAGAAATTCTGTCTCACGCTCTATGCCTAAAAATCTACGACCAAGAATTGTTGCTGCTATTCCTGTAGTGGAACTTCCGGAAAAAGGATCTAGAATCCAATCATTTTCTTTTGTTGAAGCAAGAATTATTCTTGCCAGTAACGGCAAGGGTTTTTGTGTTGGATGTTTGCCGCATGATTTTTCCCATCTTGCTATTGCCGGAAGCGTCCATACATCACGCATTTGAGTTCCGCCGTTGATTTCTTTCATCAGCTCATAATTGAAATAATGCTTTGATTTATTAGATTTTTTTGCCCACAGAATAAACTCCGTTGAATGTGTAAAAAATCTGCATGATAAATTGGGAGGAGGATTATTTTTTTGCCATGTAATGCAATTAAGGATTTTATAGCCTGATTCCGTCATGGATTGAGCAACAGAAAAAATATTATGAAAAGTTCCGGAAACCCAAATTGTACCATCATCTGTGAGCTTTTCACGACACAGAGAAAGCCATTGCTTATTAAAATCATTATCCTTTTCAAAACCTTGAGACTTATCCCAATCGCCTTTGTTTACGGAAACTTGCTTCCCTGACTGGACAGAAATTCCACCATTAGAAAGAAAGTATGGTGGATCTGCAAAAATCATATCAAATTTGAAATTGATATTCGGAAGCAATTCCAAACAGTTTCCTTTTGCTAAAGTGAAATCTTTATTTTCTGATCGATACCATGCCTTTATGGAAATTTTACAACTCCTCTTTTATCATTGAAATAAAATCTTCCAAAGTTGCTAAATTATAAACACTGGGAATAAGGGAATAGGCTTCTCCAAGTTTATTTTTTGCCGAAAGCCAACCTTGACCATCAGTTATCCAAACAAATTCAAATTTATTGTACTGATTAATTTTAGGGGCAATATCTGTATAAGCTCTTGCGACTTCATTTAATTTTGAACCGCCACTATTGTAAAAATTAGTCTCAATAAGATAAATTTTCTTACTTGTTTGAACGACAAAATCAAAACGTTTTAGATCTTGTCCCAGTGATTTTATTTCTTCAAATTCTGTACTATTAACCTCTGCTCGATATGGAATATTTGCCCCTTTAAATTTTAAAGCAACGGCCTTTGCCATATTTTCCCCGCCACGATTTTTCCGGGCATTTGTATCCAGTCCGACTTCCACACCGAA
>CALXOI010000072.1 GCA_944389965.1 uncultured Treponema sp. | reverse complement strand
CCCTACAAGCCGGGAGACAAGGCCGTAGATTACGACTACATCGCCCGGGGCATAAAGGACGCCTACGATGCCATCGTCGTACCTGCCGGCTTAGATCCTCTTAAAATCTACTGGGAGTGCGGACGACCCATTACAGGCCCCTACGGCTGGCTGGTAACCCGCGCAATCCATGAGAAACACATTTACCGGGATTATATCGGGGTAGACGCTTCCATGGCAGACCTTATGCGTCCCGGAATGTACGGGGCTTACCACGAAGTGACTGTCAGCGGGAAAGAAAATGCTCCCAAAAACAAAATCTACGATGTGGTAGGCTCTCTCTGCGAAAACTGTGACAAATTTGCGGTGCAGAGGCCGCTGCCGGAAATTGTACCAGGAGATTTGCTTATAATCCACGACGCCGGTGCCCACGGCAGGGCAATGGGTTTTAACTACAATGCAAAACTCCGGTGCGGTGAGCTACTGCTGCGCCAGGATGGTTCTGTTGTACAGATCCGCCGGCGGGAAACAATCGATGATTATTTTGCAACTCTTGATTTCACTGGATTACGGACGTTTACTGTATAACCGGATGAACAGGAATCAGTGTGTATCCGTACCGTGTTCCGGAATACCTGTGGAAATTCTGTTTGAATTGAAAAATCCAGTTTGTAATGTGTATTTATAAAGTACACCGTTTTCCTGCTGTTGTTTTTGAGTGAAAAGGAACAACCGGTAATGCAGTAACCGTCGGTGGAGTCTGTACGTATTGTACAGATTTTATCTGGAAATAACGGTTGGTACGGTTCAGGGTATATTTTCTGCAATTGCAGGAAATATACCTGCTGCGTAATTTATCCTGAAACCAAACCGTGCGGTTGTATTTGGCACGGGTTTATTTTTCCTGCCTGAAACTACCGGTAATCAGATTGTATGCAACGGAGCCCTTGCCGGGGATAACGGGCAGCTGGTCTCTTTTAAACCACCGGAGTTCATTGATTTCTCCGTCATCCGGGTGTAAGTCACCGCTTTGCCAGTCCGCTTTAAATGCAACCATCAGTTGGTCAGGGAACGGCCAACTTTGACTGCCCATGTACCTGATATTCGTAATAGTAATGCCTGCTTCCTCGAGAACTTCCCGGGCAACACATTGTTCCAGATTTTCTCCATGTTCTACATAACCGGCAAGACAGGTGAACATGTCTGTATTCCGCTGTTTGTGCCGGGCAAGAAGAATGGAGTCACCTTTTTCAACCAGTACAATCATAGCCGGCGCAATGACCGGATAAAATACACTGCCACAGCTGAGGCAGACACGTGCTGTTTCATCTGTCGAGTTGTGAAGATGGCTGCCGCATTTTCCGCAAAACCGGGATTTTATTCGCCAATTCATAAGTCCCGCTGCCCGGCAGACAACCGGTGCAATGGGATGTTGTATGGCAAAAAGTTCCCTCATCGGTGTCCAGATGCAACCGGTAGGTTCCGGTGCGGCTTCTTCCAGCCGGAGGGCTGCGTATCCGTGGTCAGGTTCAATGAACCAGTCTGCAGCAAGCTGGTATTCAATGCACTTTTTGTATACAGAAATATCAGGAAGTTGGATACCGGCGCTTTTGGTCAGCAGTATCATATTCCCCCTGAAAATAATCAGGGTTTGTATATTTTCAATTTGTTGGGTTACAATCATCGGCATAGTGATTATATCATACCACAGGTTTTTACAGTACGCAATTTTTTTTACCGAATGTGTATCCCCGCCTGTTTTACGCATGCCGCGGTAAGCTGCCGGTTCAAATTCTGTATTACCGTTTTGCCCGGTACCGGGGTACCGCTGTTTTACAGAAAGATTGGAGTATCCGGTAAAACAGATATTCTGCTTGCCTTGAATTATCCTTTGTTTTGTGGTATAGTCCAGTATCGACGGCTCATATAATTTCACAAAGGGTACATAGTACCGGGACTTACCCTCCTCAGGTTCCCCGGTGTGAAAGTTTCTACCAGCCACCGGAAACGGCTGACTATGAGTTCGTTTTTCTCCGGTATATTGGTATGATCCGGGCCGCCGGTAAAACAACAGACAAAAGTGTTTTTTCCCGGAGGTAGTATGAAGGTTGCCATCTTTTTCGGTTCAAAATCAGACACAGATACAATGAAAAAAGCAGCTACGGTGTTTCAGGAATTTGGGGTAGAATATACTGCATATATTTTATCTGCCCACCGTAGCGGGGATTTGCTAAAAGAAACAGTCAGCCGTATTGAAGCGGACGGTTGTGAAGTTATTGTTGCCGGTGCCGGACTGGCAGCTCATTTGCCCGGGGTTATTGCGTCAATGACCGTATTGCCGGTAATTGGTGTTCCGCTGGAATGTGTTTCTCCTGGTTCAAACGGGTTGGCAGGTATGGATGCGTTGCTTTCAATTGTGCAGATGCCGAAACAGATCCCGGTTGCAACAGTGGGGATAAACAATGCAGCAAACGGTGCATATCTTGCGGTAGAAATACTTGCAGTAAAATATCCGGAACTCCGTGAAAAACTGGTAGAGTTCCGTAAAAAATTAGTCAGAGAAGCCGCCGCCGGTGGTGCAGGAGTACAGTTATGAGTGTAGATGTAAACAATGTTGCAAAAAAAGAGCAGTTGTATGAAGGCAAGGCGAAAAAAGTTTTTGCTACCAATGACCCTGATTTAGTAATCATGGAATATAAAGATTCAGCCACCGCATTTAACGGCGAAAAAAAAGGAACGATTGACGAAAAAGGTGTGCTGAACAATACGATTGCAGCTGCACTTTTTGAAATGCTGAATGCCAAGGGTATCCCTACCCATTATGTTGCAAAACTTAACGACCGGGAAGTGTTGTGCCGCCGGGTCAGTATTGTTCCGCTGGAAGTGATTGTCCGCAATGTTGCTGCCGGTTCTTTCAGCAAACGGCTGGGTATTCCGGAAGGATCCGCCCTTAAAACAACAATTTTTGAAATATCATACAAAGATGATGCGCTGGGAGATCCGCTTATCAATGATTACCATGCGGTGGCAATCGGTGCTGCAACATGGGATGAACTGAAAACAATTTATGATTTAACCGGTAAAATCAATGATATTCTGAAAGCTTTTTTCTTAGGCTGCGGTGTAAAACTTATTGATTTCAAGTTGGAATTCGGAAAAGATTCCCAGGGAAATATTATTCTTGCAGATGAGATTTCCCCCGATACCTGCCGGTTTTGGGATGCAAAGACAAATGAAAAGCTGGACAAGGACCGGTTCCGCCGGGATTTGGGTAATGTAAAAGAAGCTTATGTAGAAATGCTGCACCGGATTACCGGTCAAAAATGACGGGATTGATTCATGCTGGCAACAGACTGTGACTGTATTTTTGATACCGGAGACGGTAAGTTTCAGGAATCCTGCGGGATTATCGGCATCTATTTGAATAAAAAAGACAGGACAAATCCATACAACGCTGCAAAGCTGGCGTACTATGGCTTATATGCCCTGCAACACCGGGGACAGGAAAGCGCCGGAATTGCGGTAACTAGTGGCAGCGGGATTGAAGCGCATAAGGCTCTTGGGCTTGTTGCTGATGCTTTTACGTCAGATATTGTGGAGCGGTTGGGAGGACAGATTGCTGTTGGTCATGTGTTGCACTCTACATCAACTGCTGCCTGTATAGAAAATGCGCAGCCGTTTGTTTCTTGTTTCAAATTAGGTGGTATTGCGGTTGCCCATAACGGTAATTTGGTGAATTATCCGCAGTTGAAAGAATCTCTGGAAGAAACAGGTTCTACTTTTGTTTCCTCCAGCAATACGGAAGTGATTGTCAAACTGATTGCCAAAAGCTACAAAAAAGGAATGGAGCGGGCTCTAGCTGATACCATCCAGATTATGAAAGGTTCTTTTGCACTTGCAGTGATGACGGAAAACAGTCTCATTGGTGCCCGGGATCCCAATGGTATCCGCCCGCTCTGTCTGGGAAAACTGGATAACGGCTGGATGCTTGCCAGTGAAACTTGTGCGGTTGACGCGGTTGGTGGTACTTTTGTCAGGGATATTCATCCCGGCGAAATCGTGATTATTACAGATGATGGTGTCTTATCCTTTGAATTCGGGGAACGGACGGTAAAGCAGACTTGTGTATTTGAGTATGTGTATTTTGCCCGTCCCGATTCTGTTATTGACGGGATTCCGGTACAGAAAGCCCGGCTGAAAATGGGTGCTGTATTAGCAACAGAGAATCCTGTAGATGCGGACGTTGTGATTGGAGTTCCGGATTCCGGTTTGGGAGCCGCACTCGGCTATGCCCGGCAGTCCGGTATTCCGTATGCGCAGGGTATTGTTAAGAACAGATACATCGGCCGTACGTTTATTGCGCCGGCTCAAGATGAACAGGAGCAAATGGCGTTTGGCAAACTGAATGCATTGAAGAGTGATGTGTCCGGTAAACGGGTTGTCATTATTGATGATTCAATTGTCCGTGGAACAACCTGCCGGCACTTAATTCAATTACTGCGCCGTGCCGGGGCAAAAGAAGTTCATTTCCGTGTCTCTTCTCCGCCAGTTCAGTTTCCCTGTCATTTGGGTATTGATACACCCTGCCGTGCTGATTTGATTTCTTCAGGACGGAGCACAGATGAACTCTGCAAGGAAATCGGTGCTGATTCTCTTGCATTTATCTCAATAGAAGGAATGTTAACCGCATTGAAAGATATCCGTCCCCATTCAGATGGTTACTGCAGCGGTTGTTTTACCGGTGAATATCCCATACCGTTTTCCGGAGAATTAAGCGGTATGCGGTTATAAGCTGTTTCTGTATTATAGATCGAGGTGTGTTATGATTGATTACCGTCAGTCCGGCGTTGATATTGAAGAGGGCTACCGGGCCGTTGACAAATACAAAGCCCATGCTGCCAGAACTTTTGTTCCCGGTATGCTGAACGGATTGGGCAGCTTTGCCGGTATGTTTGAGGTTCCCGCCGGAATGAAGCATCCGGTGATGGTCAGCGGAACCGACGGCGTGGGTACCAAGCTGGATATCGCCTTCGCTTTGGGCAAATACGATACGGTGGGAATCGACTGTGTAGCCATGAGCGTCAACGACATCCTTTGTACCGGCGCCCGCCCCCTGTATTTTCTGGATTACATCGCCTGCGGAAAACTTGACGCTTCCGTTGCCGCCGATTTGGTGAAGGGCGTCGCCGACGGTTGCGTGGAAAGCCGCTGCGCCCTGTTGGGCGGGGAAACCGCCGAAATGCCCGGCTTTTACGATGCCGGTAAATACGACGTGGCCGGTTTCGGCGTGGGGATTGCGGAAAAAGAAGATATTGTCACCGGGGAAAATATCACCGAAGGGGATGTGCTTATCGGCCTCTCTTCTTCCGGCGTCCATTCCAACGGTTTTTCTTTGGTCAGGAAACTCGTCACGGATTTTGCCGAACCGGCTCCCTTTGCCCCGGGAAAAACCATGGGCGAAGTCCTTCTTGAGCCAACCCGCATTTACGTGCGCCCGGTGCTGGCAGTGCTGGAAAAATTCCGGCAGGCAGTCCACGGCATGGTGCACATAACCGGCGGCGGCTTTTACGAGAACATCCCCCGGATGTATCCTGCCGCCAACAAACGCCGGGCGGCGGAGGGAAAAGCTCCGCTGGTTTCCGTCATTAAAAAAGGCAGCTGGACAATACCGCCGGTTTTTGAGGACTTAATCCGCCGGGGCGCCGACCCCAACCGGATGTTTAACACCTTCAACATGGGAATCGGTTTTATACTGGCAGTGGACGCCGCCCGGGCCGGTGACATCGCCGCCGCCTTCAGAGAATTTGCTGCTTCAGCGGAGGCAGGTCTTTGCGCCGGAATGGAAGCCTGCCGGATTGGCTCTGTCGCCGCTGCCGCCGGCTCTGTGAACGGGCAGGCGGATGAGGTTCTTTTTGAATAGGGATGTTGCGCCGGCGCCGTTCCTGCCGGAGCAGTTTATCAGCGAAACCATAGAGCCCTGCGGCTGTGTTTTTGATGCTGAAGCCATGGCTGCCGGCAGTCCCGGCGTGCCTTCCGCTTTTGTGTGGCGGGGAAAGGAAATCCGGGTAAAGGCAGTGCTTTCTTCGTCAAAAACAACCCGACCCTGCCGGAACGGCTCCGGGGAAAGGTACATCGACAAACATCTTTACCGGGTGGAAACGGAGGACGGCTGGATTATGAATCTGTACCGCCGCCGCAGCGGCAGCAAACGGGACACCTGGACACTGTACACTATACAAAACAAGGCTGAAGAAAATGAATGATTCCCCTGCAAAGCAAACCCCTCAAACACCGCAAATGCGGCAAACGCCTCTGGATATTGCAGTGCTGGTTTCCGGCGGCGGCACCAACTTCCAGGCTTTGATAGACGAAGAATTGCGGATGAACAGTGAAGAAGCCGGATCCTGTCCTTATCATATCTGCGCCGTATTCAGTGACCGGAAAGACGCCTACGCTTTAAAGCGGGCGGAAGCCGCCGGAATTCCGGTGGAAATTGTCAGTCCCGTTGCGGTGATGGGAACGGAGAAAGCCCGGACTTCCAGCCGGGATGAAAAGCGGCTGGCGGTTTCAAACCGGGTGCTGGAATGCGCCCGCCGGTACGGGGCTGGGGCGCTGGTGCTTGCCGGATTCCTTACCGTGCTCAGCGGGGACGTGATTGAATGCTATTCCGGCAGAATCATCAACCTGCATCCTGCATTGCTGCCCAAATTTGGTGGGGAAGGGATGTGGGGGCACCATGTCCATGAGGCTGTCATCGCTGCCGGGGAAAAGGAATCCGGCTGCACGGTGCATCTGGTGGATACCGGCTGTGATACGGGCAAAATCCTGCTGCAACGGCGGGTTCCCGTGCTTCCGGGGGACACACCGGAAACGCTGTATGCCCGCATTGCTCCCTGTGAGCATGAAGCGTTGGTTACCGGGGTAAAACAGCTTGCTCTTTTTGTGCAAAATAATTGAATGTATTGATAAAATTTTGAAAATTATGTAATATACCGCATCAGATATATCTGTAGTTCAAGAGGCAATGCGTGTGCGGTGCCTGAAAAATGAGCGCGTCGCAGCCGTGTTTCTTTTACGTAGCGGCTCTATCGTGCGTAAAGGATACATAGGATTATGGAAGAAACAATCTCATTTGAGGATTTAGGGCTGGATGAATCAACTCTGGCCGCTGTAGAGCGGAAAGGGTTTGAAACACCGTCTCCGATTCAGATTCTGGCAATTCCCCGTTTATTGGAAGGGGATGCGAATGTTATTGCAAAAGCCCGCACCGGGACAGGGAAGACCGCTGCGTTCGGGTTGCCGCTAGTTCAAACCATCAGACAGAAAGAAGCATATGTGCAGGCGCTGGTACTGACTCCCACCCGGGAACTGGCGTTACAAGTGTGTAAAGAAATAGATTCATTTACTACAGATCATTTTCCCCGTCTGGCTGCAGTATACGGCGGGCAGTCCATGGGTGAGCAAATCAGGACATTAAAGAAAGGCGTGGAAATTGTTGTCGGGACTCCCGGGCGGGTGCAGGATCATCTGGAACGGGGTACGCTGGATTTGTCAAAAATTAAATATTTTATTCTGGATGAAGCGGATGAAATGCTTGATATGGGATTTATCGATGATATTGAACATATTTTTTCCACCGCAAATCCTGACAGCCGCATTCTGTTGTTTTCTGCCACAATGCCCCTGCCTATTCTGAAAATTGCCGCCCGCTTTATGGGTGAATATGAAATTGTAGAAGAAGAAGCTCCGGCAGAAGCGCCGGTTCTGACCGAACAAAAATATCTGGTTATCCGGGAAAACGACAAATTAGAGGCATTAGTCAGGATTATTGATATTTCTCCGGATTTCTATGGGTTAGTGTTCACCCAGACGAAAGTTGATGCGGATATGTTGACCCGCCGGTTGGACGAACGGGGATACGAAGTTGCTGCCCTGCACGGGGATATATCCCAGCAGCAGCGGGAAAAAATCCTGTACCGCTTCCGCAGCCGGAAAACGCGGATTCTGGTAGCAACGGATGTTGCCGCCCGGGGCATTGATATTGAAGGCTTGACCCATGTCATAAATTACTCCCTGCCGTTTGACAGTTCCACATACATTCACCGTATCGGACGTACCGGCCGTGCCGGGGCATATGGTGAAGCCATTACTTTTGTGCGGCCAGATGAACGCCGGAAGCTTGAACATTTAAAAAGCGCAGTCAGAAAAAATGTCAAAGGTTCTCTGACAGAAATGCAGGTGCCAACGGTGGAAAAGGTACTTTCGGTAAAACGGGACCGGCTGTTTGATACTATGAAAGCTTCGCTGTTACATTCGGTACCGGATTTGTCGGATGTATCTGACGGAACGTATCCGGCGAATACCGGTGTGGGCAACGGATTACAGCCGGTTTGTCCGGATGGAATTTCCACCGCATCCGGTGAAGAAAATATATTTGCTCGGATGGCTGCTGAATTATGCGGTGACCGTCCTGCAGAAACGGTGCTGGCATCGGTTCTGGAAGTTGTATACGGGCGGCAACTTGATGCATCCCGGTATGGTGAGATTACTCCGGTTGAGCGTAATCTTGGAGACGGGCAAATACGGCTGTATGTTCAGCTGGGTCGCAGAGATGGGTATTACCCCCGGGAACTGGCAGCGTTTTTTAGCAGATTGCTTCGGATTCCACCCCGGCAGGTGGACAGAATAGATACGGCGGATACGTTTTCCTTGGTCAGTCTGCCGGCTACCGCGGCAAAAGAAGCTTTGGAAAAATCAAAACGAGACAAGTCGCTGCCCCATATGCATATTGATGTGAAGGCAGATGGCTCCGGTGAAAACCGCCGGGGCGGACGGTTCCGCGGCGAACGAAACCGCTTCTCGGGTCACCGGAATGAAAGCAACCGCCGGCTATTTGACTCTGTTGAAGAACGGAATAAACATGGCAGGGACAGCAGCAGAAGACGGTTCGCAGGAGATACTGAATCATTCCGTAAAGCAGTATCCGGCGGTGCTTCTGCCTATAAACGGAAACTGCCCCGGTAACGGGTATGTGGCACCGGCTGTTTTTTTTAGAAAAGGCTTTTTGCCGGTTCGTGGCAGGGGAATTGAAAACGTGGCAGAAGACACCTCATAATTATCTGTTGCCATTCCGGCGGATGTGTTGTTCCGGTTGTAAATGCAGGTGTCTGTAGAGTTCTGATTATGGAATGTTGCGGGTTGTTTTATTCTGCAGCGGTGTTATAAGCGGTTGGTTTATCAGCCATCGTTTTACCGGTATAGTCCAGTCATCTTCATTGCATCCTTCCAATACCAGCCGGTCAAACATATAGTGGATATGGTCACTGATTTTGTTTTTTCCTTGAGGAGTTACATCATCTGCATCTGTAAACAGACTGTTGATAAAGGAAACTGCCTGTTCTATTGAAAACAAGCCGGATTGAAGGTGCAGCATCATGTATAAAGCTGCCGGAATGCAGTTTACACTGTGTTGTTTCAAATACAATACCGACTCTGCGATTTCCCGTCCGTTCCGGTACAGCTCGCCGGTTCTGGACTGGTATTCATCATCAGCCATTCCTTCCGCTTTGAATACTGCAGGGAAAAAGGTACAGGTTAATACGATAATTGCGATATGCAGGCTGGGTACGCAGAGAAAATGGGGATCAAGCCGATGGATTGTCTTGAGGTTTTTATTATTTCCCGGTGGCGGACGGTGTGTAGTGGACATTCTGAACCGGTATATCCGTGCTGCTTCAGAATATGCCTGCCCGATTGCTTTCATAAATTCTGCACAGTGGGGCAGCGCTCTCTTGATACCGAATCTTTTCAGGATAAAAGTGAGCGGTTCTATCCAGAAATGGATAAAATTCAGATAAATATCACTTTTTTCAGGGCGGAACGGAACTTCTGCATCAATAGGGGACTCTACCAGAGCGACATCAATTTGCCGCCAATTGAATTTTACGCTGAACTGGAGCAGGAAAAAATCTGTAATAACCGTTTTCAGGTAGCGGCATAAAGGCTTGAGTGTTGAAAGATGGGTGGGAATAACCAGATAGGGCAGGAGAATCCCCAGCTCTTTAAAGGATTTTCCTTCCAGTCCCATTCTCCGTTGCTCGTCAGTCACTGTTGTCTCCTAAAGGGGTGTTCCCGACTGTTCCGGAATCGGATAGTGGTGGTTCATTGGAAACTGCCGGTTCACCTGATGTTTGCTGCCGTCCTGCGGTACTTTTGTTTAAGCCGGTTGGGAATAAGACTGTATCCGGAATTGTATGTATTGCATTTTGTTCCGCCGGCTTTTCGCCGGGTAGCATCGGTTCTGCAAATGTCGCTGATCCGGAAACCATATGGGAAAACAGTGATGTCGTTGCATCTGTTTTTGCATCTGTCGTCAGTTTACCGGTTGCCACAGGATTCCGGCCGGATTCTTTGCCTCTTGGTGATTTTAGAGTGCCCGGAATTTGTGTGCTGGACAGGTTGTCCAAAGATGCTGTTTTTCCGGATAGTTTGTCTGACAACGGTGCTGTTCCTGCCCCTTTGTTTTCCGGTGTGGTTATTTCTGGAGCATAGGGACGTTTTTCATAACGGTATGTATATCGGGCAAAAAAATACCTTCCCACAAAACGGCTCATAAAAGCTTTGAATTTCCACTTTGGCAAGAGCAGGGCTGTTTTTTTACCTTTTGTCGCTGCGCGTAACGCATGGGCAACGACCAGTGAAGGATCTGTTCCGTGCAGAACTTCCTGTCGTGCTCCATTTGATGCCACTTTTGAAAATTCTGTGGCAACAGGACCGGGACACATTGCAAGGACATGGATACCGGTATCGGCAAGTTCCGCAGCCAATGCTGTTGTAAAACTGAGTACATATGCCTTTGTTGCCGCATATACGGCAAAATTTCCGAGTGGTATATATGCGGCTAGGCTTGCAACATTGATGATTCTGCATCCGGCACGGATATAGGGCAAGACAGCCCCGCATAATCCTGTCAGTGCTGTAATGTTTACATCTATCATATCCAATTGCCGTTCCACAGGAGTTTCAATGAACGGTCCATATGTACCAAACCCTGCATTGTTTACCAGCGTATCTACAATGAATCCGCCGTCCCGGGCCGTCATTATTTTTTCCCGCATAAACAGCTGATGGAACCGTTCGTATCCTTTGCTGCCGGAAATGTCTTCTGGAATGACCCTGACTTTTATTTTCCGGTCAGCTTTCAGTTCATCTGCAAGCGCCTGCAGCCGGTCGATACGCCGGGCGACAATCCACAGCTCGTCAGCTCTGCCTTCTGTGGTAAGCTGCCGGGCAAATTCCGCCCCCATACCTGAACTGGCACCGGTTACAATTGCAATATGTTTCATATAAGTATATTATACGGTTTTTTGAGATTTCTGTCACGGGATTTTGAAGCTGCTCCCAGAAGGTATTGCAGGTTTTATGGAGATCATCCGGTCTGATGTTTTAGAATATCCGGCAGTGTATCTGTACGGTGAACCATGACTGTTCCGGTAGATGATGATATAGCTGATGCAGTACGATTCGTTTCCAGGTACTCCAAGTTGTTTGCAGGGAATTTACATAA
>CALXOI010000071.1 GCA_944389965.1 uncultured Treponema sp. | reverse complement strand
TGATGGAATATTTACAAACACAGTACCGAATCCGATAGGAATCAGCAATAACGGTTCAAACCCTTTTGCAGCACCAAGATAAATAATCAAAAAACCGATTGCCATAAGCAGCAGCCGCTGCCAACCAAAAACAGCCGTTGTTTTTGCCGGATCGATTAAATCCGGGACATCTTCAGCACCAGTTATAATCGCATTCAGGCCGGTATTTGTTACCGTATTGGACAAAAACTCGGAAACAGAAATCTCCGGTACATTTTCTGACCCTGCGATGATTGCGGTTCCCATTGTCCTGAAAGACGCAACTTCATCAGTACTATTGGAAGCAAATACTGTACTGCAAATGGATAATACCATGGCTATTCCCATGATAACCAATGTTGCGTTCAGTACCTGCCGTTTGCATTCATTTTTCTTACCAAGCATACTATTCCCTTCTTATTTGATTTCTGCCAGAGCCTGTCCGGCGGTTATCTGCGTACCGGCAGCAGCAAGAAAATGAACAGACCCATTAACAGAAGCTTTGATTTCCAGCTCCATTTTCATAGATTCAATCATGATGATCGTATCACCTGATTTCACTGCAGCACCTTCCGCAACTACATTTTTGAGTAATGTACCGGCAACTGGTGCAGCAATAACGGTACCTGAACCGGACGCAGCTGCAGGAGCAGGAGGCGGAACCGGAGCAGCTGCAGGAGCCGGGGGCGGAGCCACCGGAGCAGGCGCACCACCACCGATATGACCGAGAACCTGTCCCGCTGTAATCTGGGAACCAGGCTGAACAGCGAAACTAACCGGACCGGCTTCTGTAGCCTTGACTTCCAACTCCATTTTCATGGATTCAATCATAATAACAGTATCGCCTTTCTTTACCATGGTTCCTGCAGGAACGACATGTTTCAGCAAGGTTCCGGCAACCGGAGCTGTAATCACAGTACCACTTGAAGCAGCCGGTGCAGCAGCCGCAACAGGTGCAGAAGAAGCCGCATTAAATGCAACGGTGTATGCAGTTCCATTGACGGTAACATTCATTGTGTCTCCGGCAGGACCGGTCGTTACATTATAGGGGGCACCGTTAACCATCACGGAATACGATCCACCGTTTCCACCGGCAGCTGCAGGAGCCGCAGGTTTTACCACGAAAGAGTCGGAAGCGACAGGCCCGTTAGCCCGTTCTTTAAAGAATTTCGGAGCAACTTTGGGGAACATTGCATATGTGAGAGTATCTTCTTCTGAACCGTCACCACCATTGGCTTTTGCCTCCTCAACCATTTTATCCCATTCATTGGGAATCAAATCGGCGGGACGGCAGGTGACAGCAGCATCCATATTATTCTGTTTTAGAGCTTCTTTCAGCAGCTCTTCGTTCACCGGTGCCGGTGTTTTACCATATTTACCGGTTACTAAATCCCGTGTTTCCTGAGTCAGTTTTGCATAGCGACCGAACAAAACATTGAATACAGCCTGTGTACCAACTATCTGGCTGGTGGGGGTAACCAACGGAATATAACCACAATCTTTCTGAACAATCTGGATTTCTTTCAAAACATCGTCAATTTTATCAGAAGCACCCTGCTCTTTCAGCTGGTTCTCCAAATTCGAAAGCATTCCACCGGGAACTTGGGAAGCAAGGATACGGGTATCCGCACCCAAAAAACTTGATTCAAATTTTGCATATTTTTTCCGTACATCCCGGAAATAGGCGGCAATTTCCAGCAAGGTATTCAAATCAAGCCCGGTATCCATTTCTGTTCCTTTGAGCATTTCAACGACTGTTTCTGTCGGGCTGTGGGAAGTTCCCATGGACATGGAAGAAATCGCTGTATCCAGTACATCTGCACCTGCTTCTGCAGCTTTGAGCAATGTTGCCACTGACAATCCTGTTGTTGCATGGGTATGGATTTCCACCGGAATATCAACTTTTGCTTTGATAGCTTTTACTAAATCATATGCTTCAAAAGGTTTCAGCAAACCTGACATATCTTTGATACAAATTGAATCTGCACCGAATTCCGCATAAGATTTTGCCAAATCAGCATAAATTTCTTTTGTATGGTACGGAGTCGTGGCATAAGAAATTGCCATCTGAACATGCTTACCGGTTTTTTTAGCTGCATCAGTGGCGCGTTTCAGGTTACGGGGATCGTTGCACGCATCAAAAATACGGAAAACACCGATACCGTTGCGGGCGGCAGCTTCAACAAATTTATCAACAACATCATCAGCATAATGGCGGTAACCAAGCAGATTCTGACCGCGAAGCAGCATCATAATCGGAGTTTTTGGTAACGCTTTATGCAGTTTCCGGAGCCGTTCCCATGGATCTTCATTCAAAAAACGGATACAGGAGTCAAATGTTGCTCCTCCCCATCCTTCCAAACTGTCGTATCCTACTGAATCAAGCTTTTCACAAATCGGCAGCATATCTGCCGTTGTCATACGTGTTGCATGTAAAGACTGGTGGGCATCCCGCAGCACCAGATCAGTGATTTTGACTTTCTTAGCCATTGTGTATCTCCTTGGTCAATTAACTTTGTTTTTCATGAAGAGCTGCTGCAATCGCAGCGACAACTGCTGTATCCTGCCCCGGAACAGCGGCGGAAACAGCTGAAGGAACCGGTGCGACAGACGGAATAGTAGCAGAGCCAGCCGCCGGTTCTGTAACATCCTTATCAAGCTTCATTGCATGGATAACTTTCTGAGCAATGGTCATACATACAATAAGAATAATAAGAAAGGAAAATACAACGCCCATTCCCAATAACGTCAAAATCAGACTTTGGTTGAGCATATCAACTATTGTCATAGTCTATCCTCCAAAAAATAATACCTGTAATGATTTAAGATATTATAGTAAAAACACATATTTTATTCAATCAGTTGTATAACTAGAATATCAATATTCTCTCCGTTAAATACAGACAGCATTTGGAATTCCCGTATTAAAACAGATAATCAGGTTGCCAGAATTTTTTGTTCCGGGCAGTTCTCAATTTTTCAGAATATTCCAGAAACAATTTGATTCCCCTCCACTTTTTTCTGAGTTTCTGATAGGATACGTTATTATTTCACTCGTAACGGAAAGGATGTAGTAATGGATTTCATTAAAAAAAATGGCCTAGGCATTTTATTGTGTCTGGTAATTGCAATACCGGCATGGATTTTAGGAAATATATTTCCAGTTATCGGTGGTGCTGTCATTGCCATTCTGGCAGGAATGATTATAACGGTTTTTCTTAAACAGAAAAATGCTGTTACGACAGGTATAAAATTCACATCAAAAAAAGTCCTTCAATGGGCAGTTATATTGTTAGGATTCGGACTGAATCTCAGCGTTATTGTGGAGACAGGGCGTCAATCCCTGCCCATTATCCTCTGTACGATTGCCACATCATTGATTGTCGCTTTCATCGTGCACAAAGCGATGCACATTCCATCAAAAATATCAACATTAATCGGTGTCGGATCTTCCATTTGCGGAGGATCTGCCGTTGCTGCAACAGCTCCAGTTATCAATGCGGATGATGAAGAAGTTGCACAGGTTATATCCGTGATATTTTTCTATAATGTTTTGGCAGCCGTATTGTTCCCGGTTCTCGGGAAAATCCTCGGATTTAACACATTTTCAGGGGAAGCTTTTGGAATTTTTGCCGGGACAGCAGTGAATGATACATCTTCCGTAACCGCAGCAGCATCAACCTGGGACGGGATGTGGAATCTGGGAACAGAAACGCTTGATAAAGCGGTAACGGTAAAACTCACCAGAACGCTGGCAATTATCCCGATTACGCTTGTACTGGCATTTATCCGGACTAGGAACGCATCCCGGCAGTCGGAGCAAAAAATATCTCTCAAACAGATATTTCCGTTTTTTATCCTGTACTTTATTCTTGCTTCAATAATCACAACCGTTGCAACAGCAAACGGTATTTCACCGGATGTTTTCAATCCGTTAAAAACCTTGAGCAAATTTTTTATTGTTATGGCTATGGCCGCAATCGGCTTAAACACAGACATTATTAAGCTGATAAAAACAGGCGGAAAACCGCTGATTATGGGTGCCTGCTGCTGGATAGGAATAACCGGAGTCTGTCTCGCATTGCAATATGCATTAGGAATCTGGTAGTCCCATAATTTTCCCGGCACCGACGGTATAAACCATTCTGAAATCAAAGGAATACACCATCTGAAAAACAATATCAGGAAATATCACAAATAATGTGGTACCGGTATCCGCTGCCGGCAAAAACACCGGGTCACACAGTAAAACAGAAACAGATTTTCCGGTTATAAAAAAATCCCGCAGGGAAGCGGGATTTTTGGAGGTGGGGGGAATTGAACCCCCGTCCGAATGTGCGGGTCGGGAACGTCTACAGGTTTATCGGTACGAGGTGGTTGTCGGGATCCGGTAGCAGTACCGAAAGCGTCGGATCCGTATTCCGGTGTAAGTCCTGTGCACATACCGGACACTATGCACAGCCAGCCCTGATTAGCGACAGAAATCCGGTCCGTTCAGAGCGGCACAAACCGGTTTCCGTGTTCCCGAGCTTACGCTGCGAGAGCAAACTGACGATTATCTTCGGCAGTTATAGTTTTTGTCTGTTCAGAGGACAGGCAACCTCACCTGCAGTTCGAGTCCACGTTCACACCCGTCGAAACCGGTGCACCCCCGGTATTAACCAGGATTATGGTCTCACCGAAGAATATACGGAATGAACAGAAGAAAGTCAAGTGACAGATGCAGAATATTTTCTATAGGATAGCTGTGTATATTTTTTTACGTTTTCTATCCCGAAATATTTGTTCCGTAGCAATCAAACTGAAAAGCATACTGCAGAAGAAGATAACGGCAGTTTCTAGTGTTATAGCCGGCATTATTTCCAGCTGCCGGAATACCGGAAATTCCGGACCGGAACAAGTCCTGCTGCATAGAAAAGTAACTTACTGCCCGTTTTCCGGCCTGCCATCGGAATCTTCTCCCTGTTCCTCTGAATCAGTGATGCCATATTCATCAATTTTCCGATGCAGCGTTTTGCGGCCGATGCCAAGAATATCGGCAGTTTTTGATTTATTTCCTTTGTTCGCAGCCAAATTTTGTTGTATCAGTATTTTTTCTGCTTCCGCCAAAGTAATACCTGCCGGCACGGGAATAATGTTGGTGTCTACAGCTCCACTTATTGTCGGAGGCAAGTCTTCCAATGTAATTTCCGAAGAAGAATTCATGACAACTGCACTTTCAATGCAGTTCCGCAACTGCCGGATATTACCAGGCCAGTCATACCGGTATAATGCAGCTCTGGCTTTGGAATCAATACCGGTGATTGTTTTACCGTTTTCAGTCGCAAATTCTTTTAGGAACGCAGCCACCAGCAATGGAATATCATCTTTGCGGTCTCTGAGTGGCGGTACTTGAATATGCACCACATTGAGCCGGTAATATAAATCCTCCCGGAACCGGTGGGCTGCAATTTCCTCTTCCAAATTCCGATTGGTGGCCGCAATAACCCGCACATCAACTTCCAGCGTTTCCTCTCCGCCAACCCGTTCAAAACGTTTATCCTGAAGAACACGGAGTATTTTTATCTGTACATTCTGATCAATTTCACCGATTTCATCCAAAAAAATAGTACCGGTATTGGCAAGCTCAAACCGCCCTCGCTTCCGGGCAACGGCACCGGTAAAAGCACCTTTTTCGTGACCGAACAATTCACTTTCCAAAAGGGATTCAGACAGTGCTGCACAATGCACTTTTATGAACGGCTGATTCCGACGGGGCGACAGATTATGAAGGGCATTGGCAATCAATTCTTTTCCTGTTCCGCTTTCACCGGTAATCAGAACAGAAGCTTTTGAAGCTGCCGTTTTTCGTACTACTTCAAATATTTTCTGCATTTCAGCACTTTTCCCGATGATTGATTCAAAGGACGTACGGGCATCCAACTCTTCTTTTAACGTTGAATGGCGTATCTCCAGCTCCCGTCCGGCCAGTGCCCGCTTGACAATCAGTGAAAGCCGGTCAATATTTAACGGTTTTGTCAGAAAATCATAGGCACCGTTCCGCATCGCATCCACAGCACTGTCAATACTGCCGTGCCCGGTCAGCACAATAACCGGTATGCCGGGGCTTTCCCCTTTTACTTTTGCGATAACCTGTTCTCCGGAAATTCCAGGCATCCGCAGATCGGTAATCACCAGATCGATATCCCCTTTTTCCATGAGCGCCAGACCCTGCTCTCCATTTTCCGCCAGTTTGACATTATATCCGTCCAGTTCAAGGGCTGCACCCAGTCCTTCCCTAATATTCCGTTCATCATCAATAATCAGAATTGTAAACTGCATCACTTATACTCCAATAAACGGCATTCCCGTTGGGGAACCGGCAGACTGATACGGAACAGTGTGCCTTCCCCCAAGCTGGATTGTACCTGGATATCTCCGGCAAATTCTTTAATAATTTTATATACCATCGTCAAGCCAAGACCAGTCCCCGCTGCCTTTGTGGTAAAATACGGTTCAAATATCCGAGAAGCGGTTTTATCATCCATACCGGTACCATTATCCGCAATATTGAGCAGGAACCGGTCATTTTTTACCTGGGTACTAAACCAAAGTATTCCTCCGTCCGGCATAGCACCTTCTGCATTCTGGACAAGATTCAGCACTACCTGCCGGAATAATTTACTGTCCAACATCAAATCCGGCGGGTTTTCCATCAAATCCAGCTGAACTTCTACCTGTTTTTCCGTCAGTTCCGGCATACAAAAATCAAGGCACTGTTGCAGCTGCTCATGGGGATTCAGCAACCGCAGTTCTGCGTTTACAGGGCGGACAGCAAACAGGAAATCCACCACAATGCCGTTCAGCCGGTCAATTTCTTCGTTAACCACATTCAGGTATTTTTCCAGGAACTGCTCTTCCGGCAAACCGCCTCCAGCAGTCCGTGCTTTTTGAATTGATTTTTGCAGCAGCTGAATATGGATACTGATGCTCCCCAGCGGGTTCTTGATTTCATGAGCAACATTTGCCGCAAGATTCGTAAGGCTGGCAAGTCCTTCCATCCGGCGCAACAGGGTTTCCTGCCGGCGGTTTTCGGTAATATCATCAACAGTAATGATGATACCGGCAAATTTCCGGCGGCGGACAAAGGGCAGCAGACTAACAACAATAAACCGGACGGAACCACCTGTTGTTTCCAGTGAAAATTCCTTACAGATATTACTCCGCTGCTGGCGGCAGGAATCTTCCAAAAAAGAAGCAACTCCCTGCTCACCGACAGCTTCCCATACCGGTATTTCAGAAATCCGGATGTCCGAAGGCCGTACTGTAAAAGAAATAAACCTTTCTGCAGCCTTGTTACTCTGCATAATCCGGTAATCTTCATCACAGATAATCAATCCGGTAGACAAGGATTCAAAGATTGAATCCAATACTTCATTTTCTTCAGTCAATGCATCAAAAAGCTGCTCAACCTGTTCGTCACTCAATTTTGAAATTTTCCGAGAAACCCGTTTTACCAGTCCGGTCATAAAATAATACCGCCTCCGTATTTTCTGAACATCAATGACAGATCTGAAGCCAAAAGTTCCAAAGCAGAAGAAATACTCTGATTATATACGGAAACATGGGAGGCACACCCGTTTACGGCAGCAACACCGGCAGCAGCCATTTCTGCGGAACGGATCTGTGCCGCTCCGGAAATTTGTCCCGCAGATACTGGTTGGACGGAATCCGCAAAGAACTGATTTCCAGCCGCTACCACCGGACCTTTTTCTGAAAATGCCGCACTAACAGAGCCGGCAGCCGTATTACGCAGCATTCCGGCAATACTTTTTAAAAATACCGTGAACAATAGCCGGGGTTCAAATCCCGAACATTGTTTTATAATCCCGTCAATATCCGGCTGTTTCCCAGATGCAACCGCAGCAACAAAGGCAGCCCCTGCTTCAGCTGCAACGGAAGGATGGACAGGAAGAAAAGACTGTAAGAAACTGTCAATCGTTGTCTCTGCGGGCAAATTAGTGCTGGCTGCATTACACACCGGCGGTCCGGAAAGATTCTCGGTAGAAGCAGCAGGAACAGCACCGGAAATATTCCGGTTACCCGTTGATGCACCGGTTCCGGTAATATCCGTATGGAAAACCCGCCGAAGCACTTCCTGTTGAAATTTCCGGGAACGATCTGCAAAATGGTAAACCCGTACCCGGGATAAAATTGTGGGCATCACTGCCGTCCGGCGGGTAGTTGTCAGAATAAATAATGTATCTGCAGGAGGCTCTTCCAATGTTTTTAATAATGCATTTCTGACGCTTTCCTGCAGCCGGTCGGCATTTTCTATAATCAATATCTTTTTTCCCATATCAGCATGATAATGAGCCCAAGAACAGGCCCTCCGGATATGGGCAACCGGGATCGAATCATACAAAAAACCGCCTTCAAGCTTTTCACACAGGGGAAGTAAGGACGCACACAGTTTTTCCAACCGGGAATATTCCGGCAACGGACGGGACGGATCCAGTTCTTCCAATAATTCATCAAGAGAGGTTATTATAGGGGAGATTTTTGGAACTTTATCATCCCCTTCCCATACTAACGGATTAAACCGGAGGGTAAGTTTTCTGACACTCCGTAAAAACAAATACCGTGCAGCTCCCAGACAGGAAGCATTGGAAGATGCTGCAGACAGCAACGTCCGGGATGCAGCGGCAATTTCCAACGTACAATTTTTGGAACCGGTGATTAACACAGACGGTGATACTAATGCTTTATGCTTAAGACAAGACGGACAAGTACACGTCCAGTTTCCCGCAGGTTCAGAGGAACAAGACAACACACGGGCAAGTTCCAAAGCAGCAGTTAATTTACCGGAACAAGCAGGTCCTGAAAATAATACGGCATGAGGCAACACTCCCTGTACCACATCGTCTGTTAACTGCTTTTTGGCCGGCTGAAATAACAGATTATCAAACATCAGGCAATAATCCTTTCCGTAACGTACTGGACGGGCACAACAATGACCCCTGATAACAGTCGGGTAAAAAAGCTTCCGGTAAAAATACCCTCTGTATCCAGCCACGGCTGAGCATACATAATAATGAGTATAACAGCAACAATCAGCAATCCTTCAACAGCACCAAGGAAAAAACCTAACGCCCTGTTCAATCCGCTCATAATTTCACTTTGAAAAAAACTTCCGATGAAGTACTGGAAAATTTTTACCAATAGATATGTCACAATGAAAAGTAGAATGAACGCCGCCGCCTGTGCAAAAAAATCAATAGGAATCCAACGCAACACAAAAGGATATAGCCGGCTGTAAAATATAACAGCAATTATCAAACCCAGAATGACCGCTGCCTTTCCAAACAACTCGGCAACAAATCCTTTGACTGCACCACTGATAGCAAAGGCAAAAATAATGATAAAAAAAACAATATCTATAAAGGTAAACGTCACTACTTTGTTACCTCCCGGTACAACAGTCCGGCAATTTTTTCTGCAGGACGAACAGTTCCTGCAAGAGAAGCGGCTGCTGCCGCACATTTACTGCGTACCGATAAATCTTTTAGTGACTCCAGCACTGTCTTCAGATGAGCTCCGTCCGCATCAGCGCCGGACAGGACCTTTGCAGCACCATGTTCTTCAAAGAAACGGGCATTTTCTACCTGATCCCCTCTGGTTCCTGCCCCCTCCAGCGGAATCAACACCATCGGTTTGCCCAGAACGGCACACTCCCACAAGGAATTTGCCCCTGCCCGGGATAAAATAATATCTGCGGCAGCCAGTACATCCGGCATTTCCTGATAAATAAAAGGATAAGCTTTATAGTCCTCTTTATATGTACCCGTGTCGTCAGAAACAGTCCAGGCAGCACCTGTCTGATGAACAACCGTAAAATTTTCACATAAATAATCCAGATTCTGTTGAATCAACTCATTTATCTGCCGGGCACCGCTGCTTCCGCCGACAGCGACCAAAAGCGGCTTGGAACCGGCATCCTGCCCTATCTGCAAAAAATGCCGTCCCCGTTCAGCGGATGCAGTATAAAAAGCCGGTCTGACAGGATTTCCAGTAACAATGATTTTTTCCCGGACTGATTCCGAAAAGAAACGTGCTGTTGCTTCATATGACAAAAGAATCTTTGCTGCTGTCCGGCTGTTCAGCCGGGTTGCCAGTCCGGGAGAAAAATCACATTCATGAGTAAACACTGGTATTTTCAGTAATTTTGCAGCAAAACAGGGCGGAACACTGACAAATCCCCCTTTGGAAAAAACAACCGCAGGTTTTTCCCGGAGCAGAATAAAAAAAGACACAATAAAACCGGCTGCAATTTTGAATACATCAATAAAATTCCGGAAAGAAAAATACCGGCGTAACTTACCTGCCGGTACACCGTAAAAAACATCCGCACTGCAGCTTTTTTCCACGATATTTCGGTCCATACCGGAGGATGATCCAATCCAAATAATACGGCAGGAATGATTATCCGCAGCATAAAGCGACCGCAGCTCTTCTGCAACAGCCAGTCCAGGGTAAATATGCCCGCCAGTACCACCGCCGGTAAATGCAACAGTACCATTCATGTTTTATAAGCCTCAAACAAAGATACAAGTTTGTCTTTTTTAAAGAGCTTAGCATATGAAATGGCGGACATACCCATGCTGTCACATAATGTCGGATCTGCGCCATGTTCAACAAGCAGCCGGCAAATTGGTTCATTACCGGTTCCTACTGCCAGCACAAGAATCGGCTGTCCGTCCCGGCTGATACAGCTGAGATCCGCACCATGTTCAATCAACAGGGCGACAATCGTTTCATTTGATTTCCACACTGCATCCATAACCGGAGAATATCCCCGGTCTTTTGAAACAGCATTTATATCTGCACCTAACTGCAACAATGTCTTTATCATATCCAAACGGTTATGCCGGGCGGCGATACACAGCATTGGTGTTCCGGCAGCATCCCGGCTGTTAATATCAATACCGCCGTCAATAAACAGTGTAAATTCTTTTTGGTCATCTGCCGCAATATGGAACGCAAAACTGTCCGGATTAAACGGGATACCGGCTTTTAGCAATGACTGCCGGGCGGCTTGCTGCTTTTCCTGTTCAAGATACAGCGTGAACCGTTCTTTTAAAACCGGTAGCAGTTGTTCCACAGAATGATACTTAACAAATTCAGGGGAACTTAACAGGAAACCAGCAGCTGGTTCGTTTCCGGAATTTTCCGCAACACAAAACAGAGGAATGTTTTTCCCCATTAAATATCCAAAAAGGAATGAAGCCGAAGCGTCGTCTGTGCATTGGGAAAAAGCGGGGGTTCCAAGCCAAATACAATATCCGCAATCTGCTGCTGCCTGAAACAGGGAATCATAGTGCTGCGGTTCAAAAACATACAAGGAAACATTCTGTGTATATTCATACAATAATTTCTTCAATACATCCACATTTTCATCAGTAGTATCGGACAATGAAACAATCAACCAGTTCATAATAATTCATTATATGCCAATAAATGCTGCGATACAAGTGAAAACTCTATTTTTATAGAGAAGTTTTACAATAAAAAAACCCGTACCATTTAGTACGGGTTTTGCCGCCGGTTGGAATCGAACCAACGACACAAGGATTTTCAGTCCTTTGCTCTACCGACTGAGCTACAGCGGCA
>CALXOI010000070.1 GCA_944389965.1 uncultured Treponema sp. | reverse complement strand
CAGCTCAGCGGCGGTCGTAACAAACCCCGCCATATTCTGCAAATCAGACGGAATGATGATTTTTACCGCCTGTCCGTCTGCAACTTTTTCCAAAGCTTCCAGGCTGCGCAGTTTGATAAGGCTTTCATCCGCCTGCACCGATTTAATGCGGGCAAGACCTTCCGCCGTAGCATTCTGAACCGCAAGAATCGCTTCTGCTTCACCTTCCGCTTTACGGATGGCAGCTTCTTTTGCTGCTTCTGCCTCCAGAATCATTGCGGCTTTTTTACCTTCTGCAACAAGGATTGCCGACTGTTTCTGCCCTTCTGCAATCAGAATTGATTCCCGGCGTTCCCGTTCGGCACGCATCTGTTTTTCCATCGCTTCCTGAATGGATTCCGGAGGAATAATATTTTTTACTTCAACCCGGTTTACCTTAATTCCCCACGGATCTGTCGCTTCATCAAGAATACTCCGCATCCGGGTATTGATAACATCCCTGCTGGTAAGGGTTCCGTCCAGTTCCAGCTCACCGATAATGTTCCGCAGCGTGGTTGCGGACAGGTTTTCTATAGCGCTCATGGGATTTTCAACCCCGTACGTGTACAGCTTAGGATCGGTAATCTGAAAATAAATCACGGTGTCTATCATCATGGTAACGTTATCTTTGGTAATAACCGGCTGGGGCTGGAAATCGAGTACCCGTTCTTTCAGGGAAACTTTATTCACGACCCGGTCAATCAGCGGCACTTTTATATGAAGGCCCACAGACCAGGTGGTCAGATAACCGCCCAACCGTTCAATAATAAACGCTTGGGACTGGGGTACAATTCTGATATTCCGGATTACCAGCAGTAACAGAAAAACAAACAGCGCAATAACAATATACAGCATACAACCTCCGTTTATATCTTTTCCGGTGAAACAAATGCATCCGGCAAAGCCGTCACATATAACGTCACCCCTTCAATCCGTTCAATAACACATTCCGTTCCCGGCATTATTTCGGAACCGTCCGCCGACCGGGCAGTCCAGACTGTCCCGTTGATTTTTGCTTCACCGCTGTCAAACCGGGTAATTTTCTGTATAACCAGAGCCCGCCGGCCAATCAAACTGTCTGCATTGGTTTTTGTTTTTCCTACGTGCAGTTTTTTTACTACCAGCGGCCGGGTAAATATTAACAACGTTGTAGACAGCAGTAAAAAAATAAGCATCTGCCATATAAACGGAATCGGCAAAAAAGATAAAAATACCATTACAATACCACCGATTCCAAACCACACAGTCGTGAGTCCAAACGTAAAAAATTCAATTATCGTACATAAAACAACAACAGCAAACCAAAACCAAGGTAAATGTTGGGAAATTAACGTCAGTATATACACCATATCCCCAGTATACAAAAGAAACATCATATTGTCATCCGGTGAACAATCACAAAAAAAATAATTGACGATTATGAAAAATATGGTATTATAATATAGTAAATTTATGTTACAGGAGGTTAAGATGAAGAAAAACATAATTATCAGCAGCATCACGATATTGCTTTTACTGTTTGTATCCTGTGCAAGTACTGCAACACAGGAACAAGTAGACGAAGCATTTGAAGAAGTATATGTTGAATATGAAGAAAATTTAGTTCTGGATGGTGCAAAATATTATACAGTAAAGCAAGGTGATACGCTGTCATCCATTGCAAAAGAGTTTTATGGAGCTGATAATGGATACTATTTCCCGATTATCATGCTCGCCTCGGCAGACACCGTGCTCGATCCTGATTTAATCAGTCCCGGAATGGAACTGTGTATTCCTGATCTGAACAAAAATATTGCGAGTGATGCGGCAAGAAGTAAAATGCAGTCTTACTTTAAAGATATTGCCGATGTGTACAAAAAGAAACACACTCCTTCTGCCGAAAAAATCAGAACGGAATTGTTGCAAATCGCTAACTCACTGCACTAATCCAGATGCAAAGGACGGCTTTTACAGCCGTCCTTTTTTATCAGGTCCGTCCGGGAATACCACCGGTACATTCCCCGGAAAGCAGTACTAGAACTATAAAACAACTTGCAACCTTTCTACCCGTATGCTACACTACCCCCATGAAATACCGATTTTGTATATTATGTGCCCTTATTGTGGCAGTTTGTATCTCTGTTTACAGCTGTGCCTCTGTTCCAGAAGACATTCCCGCCGGCTTAACTGCAGAAGAGCTGGTTCAGTTGGCACAAACCAGCTATGACAAAGGCAATGTAGCCGCCGCAGAAGCATATTACGAAGCAATTCTTGTCCGCTACCATGATGACATTAATGCTGTCATAGAAGCTGAATATGAAATTGCCCATTTGAAAATCAAACGGGAAAAATGGCAGGAAGCGATACCGGATTTACAGCGGATTCTTTCTTACTATGATCTTGACGTATCCGGAACGCTTCCCCCTGAGTATAGAAAACTGGCAGAAATTGACTTGGCAAAAGTCCCGGAACATGAGCTTGAAAAAGCTGCTGCCGATTCAGTTCAATAACGTCGTGTTGCGGAACTCTGCCCGTCAGGGGTAATAATCGTATCAATCACAATATCCCGGGCAAGCGCTGTCTGCTCAACCAGTTCCCGGGTATATTTTTTTGTTCCCCGGGGAACAGGATGGGGTTCTGCATCACCAATTAAAATAACCTTTCTTTGACAAGCCGGTTGCCACCGGTAAAAATCCATTGCTGCAAATAATGCTTCGTACACGGCTTCCGGCACATCACCGCCTTCCGTTCCATAAATCGTAAATGAATTCAGATTTTTTTCAAAAACAGAAAGGTCTTCTGTAAACGGAAAATATTTTACCGGCAGCCCATTGTACCGGTAATTATCTACATAATCCCGGTACAGCAACAACCCAAACCGGATGGAAGGAAATTGTGTGGTAAAAGCTGCAAGCTGCGGCAACAACTGTGCACGTATCTGCTGGATGTCATCCTTCATGCTGCCGGTTGTATCAATTGCAAATACAATATCCGCAGGGCGGCTGGAATCCAGATCTTCTAAACACCGTAATATATCAGCCGATACTGTTTCTGCACTGCCGGCATACCGCATTTGTCCGCCGGTTACGGCAGCAAGGCTGTCAAAAGATGCGGCTGCCATAGGATTATATTTATCCGTCAACACAACGGGTTCCGGTTCCGGCAGGACTTCCGGTACAGGTGCCGGTTCTGTTGCCGGCATTTTTTCCGGAAGTACCGGTTTTCCCAGATCAAACATAAACGGGTTGTCATCAAACCCACCGGAATAATCACCGTACTGCGCACCAAAAGCGCGGATATTGATAAATGTTCCCCGGGTAATTTTTACCGTACCATTCCGGGTCCACGGATATCCATACACCATAGTAGACGGAATATACAGATGGAATGCGGAACCAAACTGCGCGTCAGCCTCAGGCGTGGAATCAATAATACTGTACCGGGCCGACGGTGAAACAAGACGTTCCCCGTTCAACATTCTGATTTCATTTCCATTTACCGGATTCCATTCGGGAGCACGGTATGCGTAATTCGCCTCAATACCGGCAGGATCTTTTGTTGTCTCTGTCAAAAGAACAGATTCTATGCCGTCTTTTTTACGGACAAACAAATGGAAACCGATAATCTTGTCACCTGCTTCAGTAAATTCAGGTTCCAACCGGAGATCGTCTATCGATATATGTCTTTGTTGGGCAAAACCGGCACCGGTAACAATTCCCAGAACCGCAACCCAGGCAAAAAATTTGCGGTACATCATACTATTATTGTCGGCAGAAAAGTAAAAAGCAGACAATCCACCGGTACATTATTTAAATATACATTGCAGAAATTACCGGAGATCAGTATACTACCTGCAATATTTTTCTATCGGGGTTTATATGATATCACCGGAACTGGTAAAATCATTAAAAAGCTATAATATTAAAAAATTTTCTTCAGATTTATCGGCAGGTATTATCGTTGGAATCGTAGCGCTTCCCCTCGCCATTGCATTTGCAATCGCATCAGGAGTTGCTCCTGAACAGGGTCTGTATACTGCTATTGTTGCCGGATTCATTATTTCGCTGTTGGGCGGCAGTAAAGTTCAAATCGGCGGGCCTACCGGTGCCTTTGTTGTTATTGTATACGGTATCATACAGCAATACGGCTTTGCGGGCCTTGCCGCAGCAACTATGATGGCAGGGCTGATGCTGATCATTATGGGAATATGCAGAATGGGAATTCTGGTAAAATATATTCCATACACTATCATTACCGGATTTACGGCAGGTATTGCAGTAACAATTCTTGCCACGCAAATCGGGGATTTCTTTGGTTTGACAACAGGACCCGTACCCGGTGACTTTACCGGTAAAATTGCAGTATATGTTGCAACGTTTAAAACATGGAATCCCTATGCAACAGGAATTGCCCTTGTATCGCTGGTACTTATATTCATCTGGCCGCTTTTTTGCAAGAAGATCCCAGGTTCCCTTGTCGTGATTATTGTTGTTACCGTAACGGCAAAACTGTGCGACTTACCGGTAGATACAATTGGCTCAAGATACGGTTCAATACCGGCATCCCTGCCGGCGCCGCAGCTACCGGCATTCAATCTGGAAATAATCCGGGAACTGTTTTCACCGGCATTATCCATTGCGGTGCTGGCTGCAATTGAATCCTTGTTGAGCGCAGTTGTTGCCGATGGTATGATTGGGGCAAAGCACGATTCAAATATGGAACTGATTGCCCAGGGAGCAGCCAATATTGTCAGCCCGTTGTTCGGCGGAATTCCGGCAACAGGTGCAATTGCCCGGACCGCTACCAATATAAAAAACGGGGGACGCACACCGGTGGCAGGAATTATACATGCCTTGACTCTGCTGCTCATCATGTTCTTTTTCGGGCGGTATGCGGTATACATTCCCATGGCGGCGTTGGCAGCGGTACTGGTGTCCGTTGCCTGGAACATGGCGGGTATTCCGGCAATCAAAGCACTGCTGCGGGGGCAGAAATCGGATATTGCGGTTTTAGCCGTAACATTCTTTCTCACCGTATTTATTGACCTGACTGTCGCAATCGAAGTCGGACTTGTCTGTGCGGCTTTTTTCTTTATAAAGAAAATGATTGACTTGTCTACAATCCGGGAAATGGGTGCTGTTCCTGCAAAACCGGTACATCCCCGGTCACAGACAGACACAGCGGAAACAGAACAAACAACCGCTTATGATATTCCACCCGGTACGTTTGTATTTGAAATTGAAGGTCCGTTATTCTTTGGCACTATCCAGAAATTTGAAGAAGCGACTGCCCGGACCGGAATAGAATTCAAAGTACTGATTCTTAGAATGCAGAACACCATTTATCTTGATGCCGGCGGAATCCATGTTCTTGAACAGCTGTATGAAAGCTGCCGGAAAAGAAATGTCATCCTGCTTATTTCAGAAATCCATACCCAGCCATATATGCTGGCAATAAAAACCGGACTGACCGTAAAACTCGGTAACGAAAACTTTTTTGGTTCCCTGCCGGAAGCACTCGTCCGCAGCGCATCTATCTGCGGAAAACAATAACGACTGCTGCAACAGAAACTTCCGGTGCCCGGATCACGGCTTCTGTTGCAGGTATGTTTTATATACCGCTATGACAGCGGTATTTTTTTTTACGGAATAGTTTTTTATACATTTTTTATGGTGCCGTCAAAAATAACCAATACGCTTATGGTATGGAAAATTCTGAAAACAAACAAAAGAAAGTCCTGTTCCCCGCATCAAGTATAAAAAACAGTTTGCAAAACACGCAAAAAGTAAAAAATTTTTCTTGACAGGCTAGGAAAACCGGTTTACTATATAACTATACAGAAATGGAGGTTTACCTCCAAAGGAGATTTTATGAAAAAAACACGTGGAATTGCTCTCGCGGTTGCCATTGCCATCAGCGGGATGCTCGTATGTGGATGCAGCAAAGATACTGCACAGGAAGTTTACTTTTTGAATTTCAAACCGGAAATCGCAGAAGTATATGAAACAAAGGTTGCTCCCGCATTTAATGCTGAAAATCCCGGATATACATTAAAGGTTGTAACCGCAGCATCCGGTACATATGAACAAACCCTGAAAAGTGAAACTGCAAAATCAAATCCGCCGGTTATTTTCCAGACAAACGGTCCGGTTGGTCTTGCAAATTCAAAGAATGATGCAGCATCTTTGGACAACACTGAATTTTACAAACTGCTTGCTGACAAAACAATGGCCCTGAAACTGGACGGTTATGTTGCAGCAATTCCTTATGCTGTTGAAGGTTATGGTATTATCTATAATGATGCTATCATGCGTGCTTATTTTGCCCTGCCTAACAAAGCTGTTTCCATTTCTTCAGCAGAAGAAATCAACAATTTTGCTACATTAAAAGCTGTTGTAGAAGATATGCAGAAAAATGCTGATGCGCTGGGAATTAAAGGCGTATTTGCTTCCACCTCAATGTCTGCCGGTAATCAGTGGAGATGGCAGACACATACGGTAAACGTTCCGCTGTTCTATGAATTCAGCGAAAAAGATCCTTCAAATTCACCGTTGACAACAGGTCTGGCTTCTTCAACATTCACATTCAAGTATAATGAAAACTTCAAAAACCTGATGGACTTGTACACAAACAACAGCCTGACTGCAAAAACACTGCTTGGTTCAAAGAGTGTTGATGATGCAATGGCTGAATTTGCACTGGGTCAGTGTGCCATGGTTCAGAACGGTAACTGGGCAGCAGCACAGATTCTTGGTGTAGCAGGAAACAAAGTTGCTTCAGAAGACATCAAATTCCTGCCGCTGTACATGGGAATTCCCGGTGAAGAAAATGCAGGTCTGTGCGTTGGAACAGAAAACTATCTGTGTATCAACAAAAATGCATCACCGGAAGCACAGAAAGGTGCCGACGTATTCCTTACCTGGCTGTTCAGCTCTGAAACAGGTAAAAAACTTGTTTCAAATGATCTGATGTTCATTACACCGTTCAATAGCTTCAAAGCAGAAGACCTTCCCGCCGATCCTCTGTCACAGCAGGTCAGCATCTGGATGAACAAACCCGGCATTACTTCTGTTGCATGGACATTCAATGCGATTCCTTCTGAAGAATGGAAAAACGCATTCGGTTCTGCCCTGTTGTCATACTTTGAAGGAAAAACAGACTGGGCTTCTGTCGTAAAAGTTGCACAAGATCAGTGGACTTCAGAATGGAACATTAAAAACGCAAAATAAGCGTATTTTGAATCCGTAACGACGGACATAGTTTGACCGTCTCCCGGCAGAGACGGTCATTTTTTAACCGCAGAATTTGACTGCTAATTAAGGACATATTTTATGGAAAAGACACTGCGTAAATACTTTGCCTTATTTGCCCTGCCAGGCGTTATCTGCTTTTTACTTGCATTCCTCATCCCCATGTTTATGGGTATTTATCTATCCTTTTGTGAATTCACCAATGTGACAAATGCAAAATGGGTAGGATTTGACAATTATATAAAAGCTTTTACTGTAGATAATTATTTTAATTCAGCATTATGGCTGACGATTAAATTCACTATTGTTTCTGTAATTACCATCAACTTTTTTTCCTTTGCGCTGGCGCTTCTGCTGACAAAAGGTATCCGCGGCACAAATGTTTTCAGAACAATTTTTTTTATGCCAAACCTCATCGGTGGTATTGTTTTAGGATGGATTTGGCAGGTTATCATCAATGGTGTTTTGTACACGCAGGGAGCAACAATTGTTTCTGACCCAAAATACGGATTCTGGGGTCTGGTTTTGTTAATGAACTGGCAAAATGTGGGATATATGATGGTTATTTATATCGCTGCAATCCAGAATATTCCGCCGGATATGTTGGAAGCCGCCGCTATTGACGGCGCAAATTACCCGAAAACTTTATTTAAGATTATTATTCCAAGCGTTATGCCGTCAATCACGATTTGTCTGTTTATGACCATGACGAACGGATTCAAATTGTTTGACCAGAACCTGGCGTTGACTGCCGGTGAACCGGGTAAACAGACTGAAATGCTGGCTTTGAATATCTATAATACATTTTACGGCCGCAGCGGCTTTGAAGGGGTCGGACAGGCAAAAGCTGTCGTATTCACCCTTATCGTTGCCGCAATTGCATTGCTACAACTGAAATTAACCCGCAGCAAGGAGGTAGAACAATGAATTCTACAATTAAAAGTACCACTTCAAAAAAAATCATTTTTATATTCCTTGTCATTGCAGCTGTATATGTTCTGTTTCCCATTATAGTCGTTCTGATGAATTCATTTAAAGGCAAACTGTTCATTTCCACCGAACCGTTCAAACTGCCTTCCCTGGATCCTGACAATCTGACATTTGTAGGTATATCCAATTATACTGACGGTGTACGGAAGATTAAATTCTTTTCTGCATTCGGATATTCTTTATGGATTACATTGGCTTCCGTATGCGGTATTTTGTTGATTTCCAGTATGCTGGCTTGGTTTATAACCCGGGTAAAAAACAAAGTAACCAGTATTATTTACTATTCCCTTGTTTTTTCCATGATTGTTCCGTTCCAAATGGTCATGTTCACGATGAGTAAAATGGCAAACATTTTGCATCTGGATAATCCAATTGGTATTATCCTTATCTACATCGGATTTGGATGCGGTATGTCTACATTCATGTTTGCAGGCTTTATCAAATCAATTCCACTGTCACTGGAAGAAGCTGCAATGATAGATGGGGCAACCCCTCCGCAGACGTTTTTCCAGATTATTGTCCCTATGCTGAAAAGCACCGCAATCACTATCGGTATTCTTGAAATCATGTGGGTTTGGAATGACTATCTGCTCCCGTACCTGACAATCGGTACCGATTACAAGACAATTCCGATTGCAATTCAGTACCTCCGGGGCGGTTACGGTTCCGTTGATATGGGTGCAATGATGGCAATGCTTGTATTAGCAATGCTCCCGGTTATCATATTCTATCTTTCGTGCCAGAAATACATTATCCGGGGTGTTCTCGCAGGTGCAGTAAAAGGCTGATACGTATTCCAGTCTTTTTCCATACCTGGCTGTCTGGTTTATACCGGACAGCCTTTTTTATTCCATTCCGGTATAGTCTTTAACCGTCTATCATGATATACTGAAAAAAACAAATATCCGAGGGCAATCAATTATGAAAACGATTCACTTAGACGGGAAATGGCAGTTAAAACCGGTCAATTCCCAGGAAACAGCCGTTCATACCGACTGGTTTCTTCAGCACGATTTTGTCCCGGCCATGTTACCGGGAGATATTCACACTGCATTGATAAAAGCTTCTGTTATTCCTGATCCATACTATGGGATGAATGAGCAATCTGTGCAATGGGTTGGTTCTTGTGACTGGATGCTGTCAAAAGACATTACTGTAAAAAAAGATTTTCTTGAAGGACAGCAGTTCATTTCCTTGGAATTTGCTGACACTATTTTTAAATTATACATCAACGGAATTGAAGCAGGTACCGGAAATAATATGTTCCGAAAATGGCGGTTTAATGTTACGGGGATGCTTCATGTAGGAAAAAATACTATTACATTTGTTTTTGAATCCGCAGCCCGATACGCTGAGGCAGAAGCACTTAGATTGCCGTATCCGGTACCGTACAGTGAATATCCGATATGTTCCCCCCACCGCAACTTAGTCAGAAAAGCGCAGTGCCATTCTGGATGGGATTGGGGTCCCTGCATTATGACTGCAGGAATTTATGAGTCAATCCTCTTAGAACAAACAGACAGCGGCTTTATTGACTACATTAACACCCGGTATGAACAGGACGGAGATGACTGGATTGTGGAAGTAACTACTACATACACAGCAATAACAGAAGGCACTATCCCGGTATCCGTGACCGTTTCTGGTCCAGGAATAGAGCCGGTTATCACAGGTATACCTGTTAAAGTTACTGTAGGAGAAAACTGTATCCGTCATACATTAACAGTCCGGCATCCTCTGCTTTGGTGGCCGGCAGGCTGTGCTCCGGAAGATGCCGGTACAATACTGAACAGCGATTTACCTGTTACACGGGAAAATCCCCTGTATACATTGACTGTTACCGCAGGGAAAACCTCCTGTAACAAAAAAATTGCGTTCCGTACATTGGATTTTATATCGCAGCCGGATAAAAGCGGGAAAAGTGTATTTTTCATTGTGAACGGTCAACAAATCTTTTCAAAAGGAGTCAACTGGATTCCCTGCGATGCCCTTCCTTCCCTGCAAACTCCGGAAAAATATGAACAACTTCTGAAAGCTGTAGTCGATGCAAACATGAACACAGTCAGAGTTTGGGGAGGCGGACAGTATGAAAAAGATATTTTTTATGACATTTGTGACCGGCTCGGTATTATTGTCTGGCAGGATTGTATGTTTGCCTGTGCACTATATCCGGCCACCCGCCGGTTTTTACAGAATGTCCGTGAAGAAATCAGACATCAAGTCCGACGTTTAATGGACCACCCATCACTGGGATTATGGTGCGGTAATAATGAAAATGTAGGGGCACTCACATGGTATAAGGAAAGCAAAGAAAACCGGGATCGGTATATCATAGACTATGACAGATTGAATGAAGGAGTTCTAGCCACAGAAATCAGGGCGCTTGATCCGGACCGGACATGGTGGCCCAGTTCTCCGTCTGCCGGACCTGATGATTATTCCGATAACTGGCATTCTGATTCCGCAGGAGATATGCATTATTGGAGTGTCTGGCATGAAAAAAAACCTTTTGACGCATACCTTGCAATATCCCCTCGTTTTGTCTCTGAATTCGGTTATGAATCTTTTCCCTCTCCTGCCGGAGTCAGCAACTATGCACCAGCAGAACAGAGGAATTTGACAAGCCCGGTTATGGAATATCATCAACGCTCCCCGGATGGGAATGCGGTAATAATTGAGAATTTTTCCCGGTATTTCCGGTTCCCTGCAAAATTTACCCATATGCTGTATTTAAGTCAGGTTCAACAGGCGTTGGCAATAAAAACTGCTGTTGATTATTGGAGAAGTCTCCGTCCGTACTGTATGGGCAGCATTATCTGGCAGCTGAATGATGTATGGCCTACTGCATCTTGGTCCTCAATAGAATATTCCGGCAAATGGAAGCTTCTCCACTATGTTGCCCGGCGTTTTTTTGCACCTGTAGCCGTAGCTGGAATAAAAAAAGATGGCAAAATTATAGTTGCAATGATGAATGATTTGAGTACCCCGGTATCAGCTGCTTTGACTGTATCATGTATTGATTGCAGTGGTAAAAAACTCTGCAAAGATTATACCAGAAATCTGACCCTTGAACCGGGAACAGTTATCAATGACCATGACGTATTTCCGGTACAGACAGAATTTTCTGAAAACAGTACGATTGTATATATCAAGTTAGCATACGGTACAGGACAGGAATGTACAGACACCCTGTTTCTTGGCAAACCCAAACAATATGAATTGGAAAAACCGGAACTTTCCTATAAAATTGTGCAGACAACAGAAAAAACTTTTGAAATTACAGCGACCGCAGAAAAACCCGCATTCTATGTTGCATTCGATACAGGGCGGATCAAAGGACATTTTTCTGACAACATGATTACTGTATTACCGGAAATACCATACCGTATTCTGTTTACAGCAGAAGCCGGGTCTGTTACACCGGATAAATTAGCACGGGATTTGTCAATTATTTCACTCCGGGATACATACTGAGCAAAGGATTGAAAACCGGCAGAATCTATTGAACAGCAGGTTGAAAACACAACCTGCTGTTTTACTTTTTCCCGGTGAATAATAACTTGGTAAAAAACACACCATCAATCATAAAGCATATTCCAATATGTACCAATCAAAATCTGATAAGGTAGAATAAGTTTCGCAAAAACAAAAAGAGACATGGTTTGCAGAACTCTGGTAGAATGAAGTTGTGACATA
>CALXOI010000069.1 GCA_944389965.1 uncultured Treponema sp. | reverse complement strand
ACTAAGTTTCTTGACTGGAAACGGAATTCCGGCTGTCTGGGGTTTGCCGATATTGCAATGCTCGCTGTTACCATTTTATCAGAACAGAAGGACATCAGACAAAATGAAAAAAGTTCTTTTGACGCAATCATGATTGACGAATTTCAAGATAATAACCGGTTGCAGCGGGATCTGCTGTATCTGTTGGCAGAACGGCAGGACATTCACGGACATGGAATTCCTTCTGAAAAAGACCTCTGTCCCGGAAAATTATTTTTTGTCGGTGATGAAAAGCAATCCATTTACCGGTTCCGAGGAGCTGATGTATCGGTGTTCAGGAATCTGAAAAATGAACTGTGCGGCGGAATTGCCATGCCGTTGAGCCGCAATTACCGTTCCAATCCTGCCCTGATCCATGCCTTCAACCTTTTATTCAGTGGTGGAATTCTGCCGGTTGCCGGCGAAAATCCACCGGCAGGGCTGCGCGCAAGTGTTTTTCTGCATCCTGAAAATCCCACAGATATGCCGGTATATGAAGCCTTTGGAGACAAAACCGTTATTCCTCCGGCAGCAGACCGGACACAGGAACAAATGAATGTATACCGGCAGACGCCCGCAGTACACATCCACCTGCTGGATACGGAACAAACGGCGGCAGACGAAGCGGAAGAAATTTTGGAACAAACAATCGACACTGAATCCCTGGTTCCTGCAGAACAAGAAGCAGTCCATGCCGCAAAAATCATTACGGAACTGATACAAGCCGGTTCGTATGAATACAAAGATATTGCAATCCTGTTGCGGACAACAACAAAACAACGTTTTTACGAAAAATACCTGCGGGAAGCTGGGATTCCATATGTTACTGAAAATATTGTCGGATTTTTCTTTGACGGACCGGTCAACGATATTCTGCACATACTCAGGTTAACCGCATATCCGGCAGATATTCTTTCATACACTGCAGTCCTGTCGTCACCTTTTGCAGGATTAACACTGACCGGCTGTGCGGACTGCATCAGTCTGTATACAGCCCGGCTTGATTCTCCGGATCAAACAGAAACCGGAAACAGCCCCCGCCCCTTTGATGAACCGGCAGAAACTATCCTATCCTCTCCGGATGCGGCTGCATACCGCAAAGGCCGGAAAATTTACCGGACTCTGTGCGACCGTTCTTCCGGCAGCAGGATAACGGATTTGATATCATATTTATGGTACGAAGCAGGATACCGGTATGAAACAATCTGGAATAAGGATGTGGTTTTGTACCAGGAACTATACGATTACCTTTATGAACTCGCCCGGCAGGCTGACGAAAACGGAAAAACTATTGCAGCGTTTACTGATGACTTGTACCGGATGAAAGATGCCGGCGAAAAACTGGAAAATATGGAAATTCCACTGGACCGTCCCCCGGCAGTAACAATTATGACAATTCATAAAAGCAAAGGTCTTGAATTTCCGGTTGTGCTGCTCTGTGACACGGATTCCCGCACATCGTCAAACCGGCAGACAGATTTTATCAGCCGGCAGGAAGACGGCACCATCAGCGTTCGTATTCCCCTGCCAGAGCAACTGGCCGCCGGCGGGAACACTGACGACCGATGGTATACCCGCATAGAACCGGAAACAGAAAAAAATAAAGCCACCGCTGAACTCCGACGGCTTTTTTATGTAGCAGCCACCAGAGCAGAAAAAGAACTCTACCTTTTAGGAAAAATTCCGCTGAAAATCACCGATGAAAATCCTCTGCCATTGGCTCTAACCGGATATGTTGCCACAAAGCAGGAAAATCAAGAAGAATTTGTGCCAGGCACTTCAATCCCCAATACCCTGTTGCTGGATGATACAATGACAGGCTTATACCTGCCGGTTATTGCCAGCTGGCTTGGATCTCCGGAGCAAACACCGTTGTTCACCTTGCATAAAATTCCGGCATATACACGATCAGATTCCGGAAACAGTACCCACTTCCCGGTGACGGTCACAAAAACTTCTATTCAGACCCAGGCATCTCGTCTATATACTGAAGCATCTGTCGCTGTTACTCCCAGGCTGCCTCTAAGCCGGCTGACACCCAGCAGTCTGGAAGAAAAAGTACCGGTAACAGCAGCCCCGCTTTCAGCCGGGACTCAAAACACACCGATAATTCAACTCCAGGAGTTGGATACATTGCTGGATTATTTCCGGCAGGCAGCACTGCCAGGTCAGAATCCGGTTTTTAGCGCAGCTGATTTTGGAACAACCGTTCACGCCTACGTGGCAGCACATTTATCCGAAAGACAACCGGTCATACCCGTTGCATTTGCCGCCCGGCTTACCAGTACGCAATACAACACTGTCGATACTGCTGCCCGGCAATTAACTGATATATTTTTAGAAAGCGATATGGGAAAAGCAGTAAAATCAGCCAAATGGTATAAAAGCGAATACAGCTTTACTAGCTGTATTTCAGCTGGAAAAGAATGCAAATATTTTATTGATGGTCAGATAGATTTACTGTTTGAACATAACGGTATAATATTTATTGTTGATTTCAAAACCGATGTACAAATCCAGCCAGACCGGTATATTCCTCAACTTGCATGTTACCGGAATGCAGCAGAACAAATATTCCGTAATTCAAACTGTAAATGCTATCTATATTACTTGCGGTTCGGAATAACAGCTGATATTACTTCTCAGACAAGATTATATCAGCTTCCTTGAATAAAAGCTATATCCAGAAAACAACCATGTGACAGAAATACTTGACAGATTTCTCTTATGGTATCCTTCTAAAATACCATAAGAGAAATTTAATATTTATGACAGAAATATTAAATGAGTTATCAGAAACTGTATACATTTCAGATACAGAAACTTACGAGCTTTTATTTTTAAAATGCAGCGGGACGGCATTTCCTCAAGATAAGGTAGAATAAAGGAGATGAATTCGTAATTATTTGCCCGGATATTCCACGGAATACCTTTGAACAGAAAATTACAGAATTACAGGATTACGCCAAATGGGAAAATCCTTATCCAATATCAGGTGGTTATCTCTGGTTTGAAACAATCAGTAATATTACAGAACATTTAAAGGCAGCTGATTCATTAATGTATCAAAATAAAAAACAATATTATTTAATTCATCCAAAATGTGTAATACAGTAACAGAAAGTAAAAAATAAAAAAATCTATCTTATCATTTTTATTTCTCATTGTATAATAAATAACCGGTATAGAGAAATACCTTTAAAAAAGAAAAGGCTGACTCTTCTCAAAAGAACCAGCCATATCGGGCAACCGGAACTCGAATCCGGGACCCCAAGTCCCCCAGACTTGTACGCTAACCAACTGCGCTATTGCCCGAAAAACTGCTTTCGCAGCAACTCGAATATGATACCAAAATATTTTGGGTATGTCAACCAAACAAATAAAACTTGAATTATTTTACACACGTATCATTGATACATCATGAAAATCAGAAACAACCTGGCTGCACCATGATTATGCACACTATCATCTGTTTTTGTCAGGAAAGAAAATTCCTGTCATAAAAAAGTTTTAAACCGGCGCTCAATATCCTTTATCAGTTTGTACTCAAATGAATCAACCAATGCAAGCCATGATGCTTCCAAAATATCTGTAGAAACCCCCACTGTTGACCAGGAATCCACTCCATCAGAAGACTCAATCAAAACCCTGACTTTAGATGCGGTCGTTGACTTTGAATCCAAGACCCTGACTTTATAGTCTGTCAACCGAATCTGTGCTACTGCCGGATAAAACCGCTCCAACGCTTTGCGTAATGCCGTATCCAATGCGTGAACCGGACCGTCCCCTTCCCCTGCAGTAATTTCCAACTGACCATCAACTTCTATTTTCAGCTGGGCAAAAGAACATAATGTTTCATCCAGCGGGGGTTTTTCACCGATTGTTTTATAATAATGAAGTTTAAAAAACGGTTGATATTTACCAAGGTTTTTCCGTACTAAAAGTTCAAAACTTCCATCTGCACCTTCAAACTGATACCCTGCATGCTCCATATCCTTCATTTTTTTAATAATTTCTGCCACAACCGGACTGTTTTTAGTAACAGAAGGATCAAATTTTTTAATACGTTCTATAATGGTAGACCGACCAGCAACTTCACTCATTAAAAAGACCCTGTCATTACCAACTGTGTCCGGAGCAATATGCTCATATGCTGCAGGATTCTTAGTTACAGCATCAATGTGCATTCCTGCCTTGTGGGCAAATGCATTGCTTCCCACATACGGCATTCCCGGATCCATCATCAAATTGGCGATTTCTGCAACCCTGCGGGCAACCGGTGTCAATTGGTTTAACTTACCGGCCGGCAGACAGATGCACTTCATTTTGAGTTCCAAATCCGCAATAATAGTGGATAAATTGGCATTACCGGTACGTTCTCCAAAACCCAGCAATGTCCCCTGCACATGACTGGCTCCCCCCTCTACAGCCATCAGGGAAACAGAAACCGCAAGCCCTGAATCATTATGGGCATGTATACCGATTTCGACCTGACCGTTAAAGTGTTCCGTGACCTCACGGGTAATGTTTAAAATATCCATCGGCAAAGATCCGCCCTGAGTATCACACAAAGCAAGAACGGAAGCACCACCTGATACAGCCGCCTCCAGCGTCTGCAATGCATACTCACGGTTTGCTTTCCATGCATCAAAAAAATGCTCTGCATCATAGATAACGGTCCGCCCGGCTGATTTGAGGAAGGCTGCCGTCTCGGAAATCATCTGAAGGTTTTCTTCCAATGTTGCTTTCAAAATATCTGTTACCTGAAAATCCCAGGATTTACCGAACACAACAACTGTTTCTGTTTCCGCTGCCAGCAGGCTCTGCAGGTTTGAATCTTCTGCACAGGAAATACCTTTACGCCGGGTGGCACCGAACGCTACTACCTGGGCTGATTCCAGTTTAATTTTTTTTATTTCCTGAAAAAATTCTAAATCTTTAGGATTTGAACCAGGATTACCGGCTTCAATGTATGCAACTCCCAGTTCATCCAATGCTTTTACGATATTGATTTTATCCTGAACCGAAAAACTTATGCCTTCCCCTTGGGCTCCATCCCGTAATGTTGAATCAAGAATTGTAATTTTTTTTAATTGTCCACTCACGGTAAACTCCTGATTAGCTTCTGTCATACAACTTTATCATGTAAAAAATATGATAAATCATAAACAAAACCTGTCCCTGTGTCAATGAACAGGCGTGAAACGGGTACTGTCGACTGCACCTCCGTTGATTCCCAACCCGAACAGAGCATAGTCCCCTCGACACGGATCATCCGGCCATATCTGCCGGAGTAATTCCGTCAGATACCGGGCGGTTGAATCCGTTGCAGAGGCATTATCCGGTAACAGTCCTAAAAAGACAGCCTGCCTCAGCACATGAGTATCCAAAGGGATTATCAAATCCCGGGCAGGGTACCAATCCCATAGTCCGGAATCCACCGGTGAATTCTTGCGGACCATCCATCGCAGAAACATATGAATCCGCTTATTTGCAGAATGTTTTCCCTGCGGAACCGGCCTGATTCCAGTAAACAGTTGTGACAGCACCCTATCCAACTGAAATTTCTTTTCACAACAACAACCATACTCATACAGATTTTTAACTGCAGTTTCTAGTGAACCGTAATCACGGAGAATATCTCCTAGACGGTCAAAAAGTGTATCCATATCTTTATAAGAATAAAAGCGATAAAAAGAGTAATTTCTGTCATGGAGTACCTCATAATTGGTAACAGGACACCGAGCCGGGATTGCTGACGTCAACCACCGGACCGGACCGCCCGCAGCATCTGCTGTTTCCAGGAGTATATCAATTTTCCGTAAAAATAAATCCCGCCGGCCGAAAGATAACATGGCAGCGATAAATGCAGCTGCTTCTATATCAGCAGGATTCTGATACCGCTTTAAAACCCTGCAAGGATCTCTATCATAAAATGTTTCGTTTTCATAGGCATCCGCAAGCCGGCGTAACAAATCAGCTGTCTTTTCCGGTATTATCATATGTGTTGTCCAAATAAAACGCCGGAACATCCATTGCAGATATTCCGGCGCTATATCAGTACATACAGAACAATTTATTTTGTTTCAAGCACTGCAATGCCGGGCAGAGTTTTTCCTTCAAGGAATTCGAGAGAAGCACCACCACCAGTAGAAACGTGACTCATTTTTGATGCCAGATTAAATTTATTTACTGCAGCAACAGAGTCTCCACCACCGACAACACTGACAGCACCTTTTCCGGTTGCCTCTGCAACCAGATGCGCAACTTCGCCGGTACCTTTTGCAAAGGCTTCGAATTCAAAAACTCCGACAGGACCATTCCAAACAATGGATTTAGCATTCAGAATCGTGTCTTTATATACAGCGAGGGTTTTTGGACCAACATCCATACCCATTAAATCATCAGGAATATCCACACTGTCAACTGCGACAGGCTTTGCATCGGCACTGAATTCTGCTGCGCCAAGATGATCCACCGGCAGGATGATTTTGACACCCTTTTCTTCTGCTGCTTTTAACAAATTTTTTGCGGTATCGATAAAATCGTCTTCTACTAAAGACTTACCGATAGTATGTCCCTGTGCTTTCAGGAACGTATATGCCATACCACCACCGATAATCAGTGCGGATGCATTCTTTAACAGACTTTCCAAAACCGCAATCTTTGAAGAAACTTTTGCACCGCCGATAATTGCAACCATCGGTTTCGGGGGATTTGTCACCATGGGCTCCAGATATTTTACTTCTTTTTCCATCAGGAAACCACCGACTTTCACATCCATAAACTTTGCAATAGTAGCTGTCGATGCATGGGCACGATGAGCTGTACCGAACGCATCATTTACATACACATCACCGTAAGTTGCCAGTTCTTTTGCCAGTTTTTCCTGTTCAGCTGTATCCTTTGACGTTTCTTCTTTATTGAACCGGGTATTTTCCAGCATCATAACACCCCCATCAGGAAGTGCGTCTACAGCCGCTTTTTGACCAAAACAAGCATCCGCAAATGCAACAGGTTTTCCCAGCAGTTTTTCCAGATACTGTGCCACAGGCTTCATGCGGTTTTTACCGTTAATAAAAGCTTCTTCATCAGCAGCTGTAAAGGGTTTGCCTGCTTTTTCTGCTTTTTCCTTTGCCTTTTTCACATCTTTTGCGGGATCTCCCAAATGGCTCATCAAAACCAAGCTCCGGGGAGACTGTTCAAGAATGTATTTAATAGTAGGAAGCGCAGCCTGAATACGGGTATCATCCTGAACCACACCGTCTTTCATGGGCACGTTAAAATCGACGCGCATGATAACGCGTTTGCCTTTCAGTGCAATGTCTTTAACAGTCTTAATCATTACCGACTCCTCTGTAAATTACAAGTATTATTTAAATAATACCAGCAAACTGCGGAAAAGTAAAGACGGACAAAATGGAAAGAACAATATATCAGGAACCGGTTAATACCCTTTCCACATTATCGATAACCTCATCAGGTGTTGAAGCCCCTGCACTTAATCCGACCCGTTCCATTCTGAAAAAATCGGCGGGTATTTCATCAGGAGTTTCTATAAGTTCTGCCCGGGGAAATAACCGGCGGGCAGTCATCAACAGCCGCTGCGTATTTGCAGAATTTTTTCCACCGATAATCAACACGCCGTCAACCCGTCCTTGCAATGCAGCCAGCGCTTTCTGCCGTTCCATGGTAGCGGGACAGATTGTATCAAAAACCAATAATTCCGGGATTACAGGCCGCAGAACACCAGCCACCGCATCATATTCTTCCCGGCTGATCGTTGTCTGACTTATCAATACCGCTTTATCCGGAAGCTGCTTACCACCCGGTATATGGGCTGTCTGTACCAACAGTTCGGCATCTTGTCTGTTTTCTACCAGAATACACCTGTATTTACCGGTAGCAGAATCTACCGTACATCCGGCAATGCCAGTTACTTCACCATGATTTTTATCACCAGCAATAATAACAGTCCATCCCTTAGATGCAAAATCAGCAGCCCTCCGATGACTTAACATAACCCGGGGACATGTAGCATCAATAATCCGGCAACCGGATGCTGCCAACCGTGTTGCTACAGAAGGAGCCACACCATGCGCACGGATAATTACCACATCACCCGGTTTCACCAAGTCTATGCCATCAGCAGGAAGACTTTGCACCCCGATGCCGGCGAGACGTTCCAACGCTGTCCGGTTATGAATCAGCGGTCCCAATGTCCACACCCGGCAACCTGTATATTCAGCAGCGGCAGTATCAGCAGTATCCACCGCCCGCCGAACTCCCATACAATACCCTAAAATTTCAGCCCGCACTACTTTGGGGTAGTGCCGGACAATATCATCACAACACATAGCATTTATTGTATAAAAAAAACGCCGTCCCTGCTACACAGAAACGGCATTCTTTACAAATTTTATTCTGAAGCTTTATTTTCCGGAAGGGAACTGGACAACATCTTCACTATAAACCGGAATATTTTTCACTTCATCTGAAGGCTTCCAATTCCGGCGGGTTACCGCCAAAAAGGCACTGGTAATCATAATAGTTGAATAGGCACTGGATATCATACCCACTATCAACGCCAGTGCAAAATCATGGATACTGCCAGAAGTAAATACCCATAAAGAAATAACAGCCAGCAATGTGGTAATCGTAGTAATCATGGTACGCCCAAAACAATCGCTCTGGGACTGGTTAACAATATCCATAAAATTCTTTGTGTTCATAACCTTTGAATTCTCACGAATCCGGTCAAGAACGACAACAGTATCATTGATACCATATCCAATAATTGTCAGCACCGCCGCAAGCGTCGTTGTGCTGAATTCCATCTGTGTCCAGACAATAAAAGAAATGATAATCAGTGCATCATGAATGATTGCAATAACGGAAGCCAGAGCAAAGTCCCATTTAAATCGAATCGTTGCATATATCCAGATTAAGAACAATGCAGCTGCAACAAGCAAAATTGACTGGACAATCAAAGAATTGGAATACTGTGCGCCAATAAAGTCTGTCTTAATCACTGCAATGTTAGCTGTACCAAATGCGGCACCTAATGTATCCGTTACAAGGTTCTGCATCCCGGAAATACTGCCGGTACCATCACTGTTATCTCCAATACGGATTTGATATACCTCATCAACACCAGAACCGGCAACCTTTACAGATACATCTTCCAGCGAAGAAAGTATTTCTCGTACCTGCTCGACTGTAGCCAGCTGCCCGTTAACAGCTGTATACAAACGGTAAGGTTCTGATGTCAATACAGAGGAAACAGCAGAATTTACAAACAAACCTTTTGTTGCAGCTCCCGGAGTTACAACAGATGCTGTCAAACCTTCAACAGAAGATACTGCTGCTACCAGACTTTCTACCGTAGCATACTGGGTATACGGATATACTAAAGTCGTATTGTCCGCACCCACACCACTAATAATCAGCGAAATATCTTCTGGATTCACTTCTACAGCAATTGTTGCAGAACCAGTATAGTTGAGTTCGATAGCGGCAGGCACAATACGGACTTCTTCTACTAACCCGGGTTTAAAATCAATTCCGAAGTTAACCCCCCGCGTAAATAAAGGAAACAACCCACTGAGAATTAAGACCGCGCTAAGAATAACGGCAGGAATAATATATCTGCTAAAATGAATAACTTTCTTCATTATTTTATCCTCCAGCTGATACTGACTGATTTCTTTTTAAATACATCAGTACCGACGTCAAACATCAGACGGGAAACAACCAGAGCGGTGAAGACAGATGAAACAACACCGATTGCGAGACTGACAGCGAAACCTTGGATAGGACCAGATCCCAACTGCGATAAGAATAAGGCTGCAATAAATGTTGTAATATTTGAGTCCATAATTGCCCAAAATGCATTATTAAACCCAGCTTCAATGGCAGAAGCCCGGCTCTTTCCCAGCAGAAGTTCTTCTTTGATACGTTCAAATATAATGACATTTGCATCAACTGCCATACCAATAGTTAAAATCATACCGGCAATACTGGGCAGTGTCAGCGTCAAATTAAATGCAGACAAAATACTGAACATAATATACAAATTTAATATCTGAGCAACCACTGCATTGATACCGGCACCTTTATACCATATTAGCATAAACAGCATAACTGCCAGCAACCCATACAATAATGCATTGACACCCTGATTAATAGCCTGATCACCGAGAGAAGCTCCAACAACCTGCTGGCTCTCAATAGACAGCGGAACATTTAACCAAGCAGTCTGGAGAACTTTCTGAATATTTTGAGCTTCTTCCAAACCAAATCCTGACAACGCAACTTGTCCATTAGGAATCGGTTCCCTGATCGTCGCATATGATTTGATTTTATTATCAGACACAAGGGCGAGCCCTTCTGAAACATGGGCTGCGGTAAACTCTCCGAAAATATCCGCACCTTCAGTATCAAGCTGGAAACTAACCTGAGGACGTCCGGTCCGGTCAGAACTGATTTCAGCAGATTTAATATGCTGTCCGTCCAAGGCAATTTCCTTTTTTACTACAAGATATCCGATTCGTTCATCCAGACCATAAGCATCTTTCTGGTACAACCCTAACACTTCACAATCATCCGGAATGATACCGGGATTGATTAAATCACCGGAAGCATCAAAAGTTGAAGCGGGGTTTTGGGAATAATACAAACTGAATGATTCTGTTGCTGCTGAATCTACCAGACGGAAATTAAGGACACCTTTTCCCATGATAATTGAGTTAATCTGTTCCATTTCCGCAGCACCCGGCATTTCTATATAAATGCGGTCTTCGCCCTGCTGCCGGATAACCGGTTCCGTAAGTCCAAAACGGTCAATGCGACTCGTTAATGTTTCTATTGCCTGCGCCATTGCATCCGCTTTGAAAGTTGCAGGATCACTGACGGAATCCCCAGCCTGAGCAAGAGCTGCATCCAAATCAGCTTTAACAATAACGCTCATTCCACCGGACAAATCAAGCCCAAGTTTTACAGAATTATTATATAAATTTTTTGCTGATAGAATTTCTTCTCGGTAACGGGTTTCCACTGCCGACAACAATTCCTGTTCACTGGAAAAAGAATCAACGGCAGATTTAACCGTCATAGGAGACGGAACCGTCTTCTTTATGCTTTTATAATTATTTTTGGCAACTTTTTCCAACCAAGTAAATTTTTCCGGTAAATTTCCATCAGGAATGCTGAAATACAACTGTTTTAATTCTTTGACATCAGCAGATGCCATAATATTAGAATAATCTTTTATTTTCTCCAGTGACCCCAGCGCAAGTGCCTGCACTTCTTTCGGCGTCCGTATATACCAGCTCAACGAAGGCCATAAAAATGCAAAACAAATCCCAAGGACAACAAGAATAAGCAGAAAACGACTTCGTTTACTCATTGCAATGTTCTCCAAACATTATTTTTTTTCTTCAGAAACAGGGGTACTGTTGTCAACAGCAGATGCTTCTTTTTCCTTATCTGTTTTTTTATCAGTGGCTACTTCAGCTTTATCTGCAATAACAGAAGAAATCGCCGAACGGCTAAATTCAATCTTTGCGCCATCATCCACTTTAACAATGACAGTTTGTTCTTTTGTTGAAGAAATCACACCGTGAATACCACCGATTGTCACCACTTTATCACCCTTTTTAAGCGCAGCAATCATTTTTTCTGTTTCTTTCTGTTTTTTATTCTGTGGTCTAATAATGAAAAAATAAAAAATAAGAATGATCAGACCAAATGGTAATACAGACATCAACAAAGATCCGGAACCTGCGGCAGTCTGAAGGAACGGGGTAAAAGACATATCAATCCACCTTATAATTATAGAAATATTTATGTTTATAAAACATACCATGAGAGCAAAGCCTGCGTCAATATAATACAAAAAAAAAAAAAAAAAACTTATGGTAACCAGGTTACTTTTGTGGTAACCATGGT
>CALXOI010000068.1 GCA_944389965.1 uncultured Treponema sp. | reverse complement strand
TGGAGCTCATTCCAGTTCCGCCGGCAGAAGCGGCAGAAGAACCGGATAAAACAGGTTCCTATTCCAGGACCGGCAGGATATCAGATGCTGCCGGTACGGAACCCGATGCCGGAGGCGGAACATCTCCGGGGTTGTTCCGGCAGTATATAATACAAGCTGCTCCGGTGCAGCCCTTTGATGCTGATGCTTTTTATGCCGCCCGGGAACAAGGGATGGAACTGTACAATCAGTGGTTCGGAAAAGGCAGGTAGCTGTGGAACGGATATTATATGCGGATGAATCTGTTGCTGTTGTTGTGAAACGGGCAGGGGAAGTTTGTGAATTTTCGGTTACCGGAGACGCTGCTTGTGCCGGAACGGATAAATCCGGCCGGATATCTGGCTGCCGTACAGCCGGAATGGGAACTGTAAGCCTTCCCGGTATAATCCGGCCTGAACTTGAAACGTATACCGGGCGCCCGGTTGATTTTTGTGCCAGTGTACACCGCCTTGACTGTCCGGTCACCGGTATTTGTGTTATGGCGCTGGACAGAACAGCCGCCGCCCGGTTGTCAGCATCTTTTGCATCAGGACTAGTACAAAAAAATTATCTGGCAGTAACTGAAAAAAATGCCGGTATTTCTATTCCAGTTGCCGGATGCAATGACTGGATACGGTTATCCGGAGCAATCCGATTTGACCGGAACCGTCAGAAAGCCCGGATTGTACCGCCGGACACACCTGGAGCAAAGTCTGCGGTGCTTCAGTTCAGAATACTGGGAACAGGAGAGCGGTATCATTTTGTGGAAGTACAACCATTTACCGGAAGAACCCACCAGATACGGTGCCAGCTGGCTTCGGCATCCATGTGTATAAAAGGGGATGTAAAGTACGGTGCCCGGCGTCCGGAACCTTCCGGCGGTATACGGCTTCATGCCTATTGTATTTCTTTTCCCCATCCACGGGACGGACGGCGGTTGGAATTTTCTGCCCTGCCGCCGGAAATGGACCGGTTGTGGACTGATTGTGTTGGCTGCCTTAAAAATACAGGATTTGTTCCGCAGCTGTCTGTTACAGGAGCTGACCGGTGAGCAGGAAATATACTACGCAGGATAAACTCCGGGGAGCGGAAGGTTTTGAAATGTATTACCGGCAGCTGTTCGGGGAACGGTGGCCGGGTCTGAAAGCCGCATTGCTACAGGAAAACGAAGCCGGTTTCTGGCAGACTGCCCCTGACCGTCCGCCGTATTTTATGGATACCGGCAGTATCCGGGCAGCTCTGTCCCTTCGTCTGGATGCCGCGGAATCTGTGTTGGATATGTGTGCTGCACCCGGCGGAAAAACCCTTGTGTTGTCTTCATTGATGAAGGTATCAGCCTTGTTGACAGCAAACGAACGGTCCAGAGACCGGATGATGCGGTTGTGCAGGGTTGCTGATCAATATATGGAAGATTCTGTCCGGAACAGGGTGACAATAACCTGCGGTGACGGTGCAGCACTATGCCGTTCCCGGCAGGAATGTTATGATGCGATACTGCTGGATGCTCCTTGTTCTTCGGAGCGGCATGTGCTTGCTTCCCCGTCCCATCTGGCGGAATGGTCTCCTGCCCGGATAAAATCTTTGTCTGTTGCCCAGTGGGCTTTGTTGTCATCGGCATTCCGGTTGCTGAAGCCTGGCGGCAGCATGGTATATGCAACCTGTGCCCTGTCACCGGTGGAAAATGACGGCGTGGTTTCCCGGTTGGAAAAAAAATTTGATACGGTCCGTTTTGTCCGGGAAGTCCCGCCGGTACCGGTAGCTGCCCGGACATTTTTTACCGGCAATCTGCCGCCTGTGGAAGTAACGGGATGGGGATTCCATATTCTACCGGATACTGCAGGCGGGGCAGGTCCGTTGTATTTTTCTGTAATACAAAAAATAGAGGCAGAATAATCCGGTTATACCGGATAACCGGCAGTATACTTGTTTCGGTATCTATTAGTTAATATATTTTTCTGACTAAGAATAGTCCTGTATAACAGTTACCCGGTATACACAGAAAATCCGGTTAGCTGTTGTTGGATGGTATCCGTGAAGGGAATATGTATTATACTCAATCATGCGGTTTATAGTACCGGAACGGATACCGCTCCGGTTATTCGGGACCGAGCCGAAGTTATCCCGTGAGGCAGATAATTTGTATATAAAACATACAATCCGGAATTCTGTGGAAAAGTATTTATACAATTCTATAGTTTTTTAAATCAGGTTTGTATTATGTTTATTGAATATTGCTTCCGTAAACGGACAATCAGGTATTTTGCGGGTCTGTACTGAGAAGGAAATTGACAGTGTTATCAGGATTATGTGGTGTGGTGCTGATTATATTCTGGTTTCCCCGTTGGCAGGGAGTGGAAATACAGAGGTGCAATACTGTCTGTTTTTGGTACAAAAGCGGGTTGTTCTATACCGTGATTTGCGGTACCAGGTTTGACAAAAATAAGTAGAATACCCGATTTCCATACCGGTTGCAGGTTGTTTGTACCGATGTTTTTATCCCCCTTGATAGTAGTTTTTTATTCCTTATATGTATTATAGTAATTTATGCTTGTTGAAATAAGTATCTGTATATCTGTATACCGTACAGAACCGTTTCTTACCGGCTGCCTGGACAGTATTCCTGCAGCAGCAGGTTCCTGCCATGTGGAAGTGATTGTAGTGGATGACGGCAGTATCCCGCCTGAAAATAGCCCCGGCAGCGCGGTGATTTGCCGGGAATTCCAGCGGCGGACCGGGATTCCGGTACGGCATTTTGTTCATTCCCGGAATGAAGGTTTGTGTGAAGCCCGCCGTACGGCTGTCCGGGCGGCAACCGGAGCATATATTTGCATACTTGATAGCGATGATACGCTGCTTCCCGGTTCCCTTGACATCCTGTACCGGGAAGTTCAGGAAACCGGCGGAGATATTATTCATGGAACTGCTGATGTCATTGCGCCGCTGGGCACGAATGTTATGTACCGGGAACAGCGGCAGCAATTGTGCTCGTTAGTTCATCCTGGCTTTCTCTCCGGGCACGAAGTGTTCCGTTCCTGGTTGGTACACAAACAGCATACCGGTTTTTTATGGGGAAAACTTATTCAACGGCAGCTGTATTTAAAAGCGCTGGAACAGATACCTTCTGTCTTCTGTACAATGGGGGAGGATACCCTGCAGTATTTTTTCATCAGTTATCATGCCGGAAGTTATATCGGTATACGAGATTCTGTATACCGATATCGGATAGAAACAGGTGTTTCATCCCGGCAGAAAATTGATTCACTTGACAGATGGATACAGGTATGTTCTGCCGCATCTGTGTTCACGGTTTTATACACGTGGGTATCTGAACAGACTTCGCTGAGCGGAATATCACCATTGACGGAAGATGAACGGATAGCATTGCAACACCGGTGTAGAATGTTTCTGGTAGACAATATCCGGCAGCTACGGACAGTTGTTGTACCGGAATTACAGCCTGATGCCCGGGATTTATTGTGTGATTACTGGGGCGGTGATTTTGTAGCACAGATAGAGGCTTTGTTACCGGAACGGTGACCGTTGGATAACTGAAGAATGTATTGCCGGATATTATGCGGAAAACTTGTAGCGGTGTCCGGAAATGTATTTCACTGTAGCATAACCAGCTGTTGTCTTACTGGTTCCGGTCGATTTTGTATGCAAAAATATATAAAATATTTGCATTAAACTGATTGACATACTACAGGACTTTATGATATATTCGATTACATCACGGGGGCGTAGCGAAGCTGGTTATCGCGTCGGCCTGTCAAGCCGAAGATCGCGGGTTCAAGCCCCGTCGCTCCCGCTATCGCCCATCCGAATGGATGGGCGTTTCTTTACGGGCAGTAGCGCAGGTGGTAGCGCGCTAGGTTCGGGACTTAGAGGTCGCGGGTTCAAATCCCGCCTGCCCGATATTTTACCCAAACCGGAAGATAAAATGTACCGGTTTTGCAGGTATTTACGCAGTAAAGCCGGTAATAATCCTGCAGTTATCGTTGGTATTTATACAATCACGTTAACATTAAAGTTTTAATTAGAAAAAAAGCGTTGCTTTATTTTCCAATCCTGTTCAGGCGGAATACGGATAGAATATCTGTACCGTAAACATATACCTCATTGACAAATAAAAAAATGTTCCGGGATATTTGCTGCGGTAAGTTGTGTGAACAAATGTTGATATCTGTTGCACAGTGACGGATACCGGAGTATAATTCCTTATATTATGTTTTCTGATACACATTTTCATTTACCCCACACGGCAGAGCGGGGTGTCAGTATACCGGATATACTTACCGGACTTGCCCGGCGGAATACATTTTTTGCCTTGGATATTGGAACCCATTGTGATGATTTGGAAAAACGAACTGCTACCGCAGATTCTGCAGTGAAATCTGTTCCGGACATAAATTTACATCAACACATCCGGGAAATGCTGTATTTTTCGGCAGGAATCTGGCCAGCACCGGAAGCCATTTCTGAACGACAAATGCAGATACAGGAACTGGAATCCCGATTCACGGCTTCCTGCTCTGCTCCGGAAACGGCTGGTTTTGGCACCGGCAAACTCTGTGCTGTCGGGGAATGCGGCCTTGACCATCACTGGAATCCATCTGGAGCGGATAACAGATGTGAAGAAGATTTTTCTTCAGCTTTGCTGCATGGGGAAGCGGAATTGTTTGAAATGCAGCTTGATTTAGCCCGGCGCCTGGATATGCCGGTTATTGTTCATTCCCGGGATGCGTTTGAAGGTACCAGGGATTGCATTAACAATGTCGGCTGGCACCGGGGTATTATCCACTGTTTCGCTTATGGTAAAGCGGAAGCCCGTGCGTTTTTGAATCACGGGTGGTATCTGTCTTTTTCCGGTTCAATCACTTATACAAAACCACGCCGTATTGACGAAATGGCTGAACTGTTGCGATATGTACCGAGAGACCGATTGCTGCTGGAAACAGATGCTCCGTATCTGGCGCCGGTACCATACCGGGGGCAACCGAATACACCGGTGCTGGTGGCAGAAGTGTACCGGTATGCTGCCGGTTTATTGGAGCTGCCGCCGGAAGATTTATCTGTGGTGGTTGATTCAAACATTAGAGATCTCTTCAGATTACCGGTTTCTGGCAGCAGATAATACGGATAATTTTTACCGTACTCTGTTATTTCTGCCGGAAACAGTGTATACTGTACAGTATGGACGATATGTTGCAAAAACAAGGCCTGGATGAAATTTACCGTCTGGTTGCCGGTACCGATGATCAGAAACTGATTGCTGATTTTTTTGAATGTTTGTTTACTTCCGCTGAACTGCAGGATATTGCAAAACGCTGGTTGTTGGTAAAGGAAATAGATAAAGGAACAACCCAACGGGAAATAGCCCGCATATTCAGTATGAGTTTATGTAAAATTACCCGGGGGTCACGGGAATTGAAAAAAAAAGACAGCGCGTTCCGTATTATGCTGGATCGCGCTGCCGATTTTTGTGAATAATGTTTTACTGTAATACTGCTGCTATGTCAGGACGTTGCCACCGTACGGCAATGTCATACGGGGTGTCTCCGGCAATATTTTTCTGATTTTTTTCCAGCCCCATGGAAAGTAGCCGTTTAACAGTTTCTGTGTTGCTGAGCCGGGCTGCATAATGCAGAAGTCCTTCTCCTGAAATATCAGTTTTTGTTCCTGCCTGTACGACAATCTCATCAATGATTGCTGCATTATTACTCTTTAATGCCAGTGAAACAGAGCATTCTCCTGTATTGTCTGCAATATATGGATCCGCACCATATGCCAATAACAGCGATGCCAATTCTATAGAATTTTGTGTAACAGCTAGCACCAGTGGTGTTGTTCCGGAGCTATTTCTTCGGTTGACTGGATAGTTCATTTGTAGCAGCATTTCCATTATTTCAGGGCGTGCCCGTGAAATAACCGCAATATGAACCGGTGTGTTGCCGTCGGTGTCACTCAGGTTCAGATTGTCACCCAAGACTTCTTTCACAATGGAAGCATCTTTAGTCAGAACAAGAGAAAACGGTGTGTTTCCGTCTCTGTCCCGGGCAAGGGGATTGCCGCCTGCTTCCCTGATGATGCGTATCATGTCCGCATTGCCTAATAAGGCTGCCTCATGGAATGCGTTACGACCGTACATTTCCTGTATAAGGGGGGATGCTCCTCGGGTAAGAAGCATCTGGACAAGCTGGGTATTGCCGCTTTGAATGGCATCAATAAGAACAGTTTTACCGGTTTCATCACTTGCATTGATATCTGCTCCGTTGTCCAAAAGCAGAGTGACCATTGTAAGGTTTCCGCTCCGGGCAGCTTCTGCCAACGGGGTTTTCCCTGCAATATTTCTTGCATCAAGATTTGCCCCGGCAGCAACAAGAGTCATTGTGGCTTCAACCGCGTTCCACCGGACACAGGCATGAACCGGTGTATTGCCCAAATAATCCCGTGTGTCTTTCTGGGCGCCGTTGGCAAGGAGTTGGGAAATAATATCCGTATTGTTTGCTTTTACTGCATTGTATAAAGGTGTTTCCCCGTTTGCATTTTTTGTATTGGGATCGGCTCCTTTTTCTACCAGTAGCATGACAGCATCAGACTGCGCCCATTCCGCTGCATAATGTAGAGGGGTGTTACCACTGCCGTCTGTTGCTTTTATGACCTGTGAGGTCAAGAACCAACTTCTGGTGTTTCGTGTATCTTCTAAAACCATGCGTAAGGGGGAATAATTGTCATTATTTGCTGAGAAAATATCTGATCCCCGTCCCAGCAGGAATTCACCTGCTTTGCGGATATTCCGTTGTACTGCTAATGACAGGGGAGTATCTCCGTTTCGGTTCCGGGCATTGATTTCCGGTGACAGATTGACGATATATTCCATTTCTGCAGTGACAGTATCTAACGCTGCTGTTTTTTCTTCAACTGTTTCGGGAACAACCGGTGCACAGATAACAGCAAGATGAAGCGGGGTATTACCGTATGAATCCCGGGATGTGACATTTGTCTGGTTCAGCAGTTTTGATGTCAGTTCTATACCTTGTTTCAGAGCTCTGGTCAGAGGTGTTTTTCCCATATTATCTTCAGCATGAATATCGGCTCCACTTCGGGCATAGAACTGTATCAATGTATGCTTATTGTATTCCACCGCTAATGCCAACGGGGTTATTCCCTGTTTATTCCGTTCATTTATATCTGCACCAGCATTGATAAATTGCTGGAGAATTAATTCTTCGACGCCGTTCATGGTAGCAACATGGAGTACAGTATCCCCATACATATCTTTGGCATGTATATCTGCATTTGATTTCAGTAATAAGGAATAAATTTCCTGCTGCCTGTTCTGGGGAACAATCAGTAGTATCGGTGTTTTTGCCAGATTATCCCGAGCATTGACGTCGGCACCTGCTTCAATTAACAGACGCGCGTTTTCCACATTGCCGTATCTGATGGACTCATGGAGTGGTGTTGCCCCTGAAATATCCTGGGCGGACACCGATGCGCCTCGTTCCAGCAGATATCTGGTAATACCAGTATGGTTTTGTATGCTGGAAAAATGCAGCGGTGTCTGACCGTCATTGAACCGCAATGATGGATTACGTGTCAGGACTGCGTCTTCAAAATAACTGTAGATACCTCGTTCCGGTGAAGCTCCGGCAAGAAGTAGGGTTGCGGCTATATTTATGCTGTCAAGCTGTTTATTGTCACTCAAAGCCAATGCAAGCGGTGTTATGCCGTTATTATCCGGTATTGAAAGGGGGATTTTCTTTTGGATTGCATATTGCAGGGCAGCTAAATCTTTTGTTTTTACAAAATAATGGATAATAGTTTGTCCGGTAGTATCCCGGAGTTCCCCAGTCCGGGTGGTAATCATGGCATCATAAAAGGATGTTCCCTGTGCAATACCCAGTTCCAATGCTGTTTTTCCTGCTGCGTCCCGGGCAAAAATATCACTGTTGACCGCTGCGAGAATCCTGGCAGCCTCTATACTGTTGTGTTTAATCGCTACATGGAGAGCGGTATCACTGTTATTGTTTTTCAATTCAGTGGAAGCTCCCATTGATATGAAAAGTGTAACTAGATCCGCATTGTTTACTTGGGCAGCTGCATGAAGTACGGTGTTTCCGTTTTCATCTGCAGAATCAATATCCTGCCGCATCTGAAATGAGCTGTTCGCGTTAGTAAATGTTCCTGCCAGAATTTGTTGCTGTATCGTTTCCGGCAGCGGCTCCGGCTCTGGCTGTGTGGAGGCACAGCCAGCCATATAAAGTATTCCTGTGAAAAGACATATACATAAAAAATTAGATGCAAATTTACGCATAGACACTCCTACTCTTATTATATCGAACAAAAAAAGGGGCAGATTAAATTTTTTTATCAGATTAAACAAAATAGGATATTACTGCCGGCAGGAAATACATATTCCCCAGATAAAGGTCTGGATTTTTTTGGGAACAAAGCCGGACGGGAGTCGTTCAAGCATATCTGTGTGGATATTTTGGATTCCGTCAGAGGGAATATCATAAACTTCCCCGCAACAGGAACATTTGAAGTGCAGATGATCCCGGGTATCCGCATCATAACGCAACTCGTCGTTTTCTATTGTAAGTGTTTGAACCAGCTGCTGTTCGTGGAACAGTTTCAATGTGTTGTATACTGTCGTGCGGGACAAGGTAGGAATTGCAGGTGCCAGTGCCGTGTATACAGTTTCTGCTGTAGGATGAACCGGATTGTTGCACAGGTACCGGTATATTTGAATGCGCTGCAGAGACGGCCGGATACCGCAGGCAGTAATACGGGATGTAATATCGGTGTCAGTCAGTGCGGGATACATACAGATTTTCCTTATAAATTTTTACCTGCAGATGTACCGGAACCAGAAGTCCGGTTCCGGTACCACCCATCAATCAGCCGAAATAGCGTTTCAGCAGACCTGCGAAACCGCCGCCATGGCGGGCTTCATCTTTAGCCATTTCATGAACAGTGTCATGAACCGCATCATAGTTCAATGCTTTTGCTTTTTTTGCCAGCATCAGTTTGCCTTCGCAGGCACCTGCTTCTGCCGCAGCCCGGAGTTCCAGGTTCTTTTTGGTGCTGTCAGTTACTACTTCGCCCAGCAGTTCTGCAAAGCGGGCAGCATGGTCAGCTTCTTCAAAAGCATACCGTTTGAATGCTTCTGCAACTTCAGGATAACCTTCCCGGTCAGCCTGGCGGCTCATAGCAATATACATACCTACTTCTGTACATTCGCCCATAAAGTTATCTTTCAGGCCCTGTACAACTTCAGGATCTAAATCTTTTGCAATGCCGATTTTGTGTTCATCCGCAAATCCGGTTGATGCAACCCGTTCCTTGAATTTGTCTTTTGTTGCCTTGCACTGAGGGCAGAAATCAGGAGCATCATCTCCTGTGTGGACATAACCGCATACACTGCATACCCATTGTTTCATAATTATACTCCTTGTAATCAATATTAGTTTGTAATTATTACAATATTGATATTAGTATAAAATATATAAAATGTCAAGCAAAATTGTTACGGGAAATTTTTTGGTGTAAAAAAACTGATTCAGGAAATGACTTATTAAAAATACCGGATGTCGGTTGTGCTGTTGCAAGTGTGTGGAATCAGCCTGTTTTTATCTTGAATGAAAGAACTGTCTGCTTACTAGTCCGTATACGGTATTCGTATAGAACCGGATACACTGCAGTATGATAGGTTGGGGCGGAATACAGCGGTTCTAGCCGTCGTGCCGGTTCCGTTTCCGGAAAATTATGCTGCCGGAACAAAATTCTGTCTGTATCAGAATCTTGTAGTGGACAGGACAGTTTTCTGAACCGGCTGGATTTGTTTCCTCCAGTCTGTACTATATGATAAGCATTGCGTCACCGTAAGAAAAAAAACGGTACCGGGCGGCGACCGCCTGCCGGTATGCCGCAAGAATGTGTTCCCTGCCGGCAAAGGCACTAACCAGCATGAGCAGGGTTGATTCCGGTGTATGGAAATTGGTGAACATGGTATCCACGACATTGAACCGGTAACCCGGGTACATGAATATATTAGTGCTGCGGATACCCGGTTGCAGCTGCCGGGTAGCTGTATCCCATGCCGATTCCAGCGTCCGGACGGATGTAGTCCCCACAGCCAGAACCGGTCTGCCTGCCGCTTTCGCTTCGTTGACCAGCCGTGCTGTTTCTTGGCTGACGGAATAAGTTTCCCGGTGCATTTTGTGTTCTTCGATATGTTCTGCTCTGACCGGGAGGAATGTCCCCAGTCCTACATGCAGCGTGACCCATGCCCGCTGGATACCTTTTCGTTCCAGCCGGTCTAACAGCAGTTTGGTAAAATGGAGTCCTGCCGTGGGGCAGGCTGCGGAACCGGTTTCCGTGGCGTAAATATTCTGGTACCGTTCACTGTCTTCTTCCGTATCTTTCCGGCGAATATATGGAGGAAGCGGAATGTGTCCGTTTGCTTCAAACCACGCCTCGTCAATGATGCGGTCAAACTGCAGGGTCCGGAATTCTGTTCCTTCATCCTGTATCACAGGGATGATTGTTCCGGTTGTACCGTCAGGAAAACGGTACCGGTTGCCGGGATGTTGCTTTTTTGCATTTTTGACCATTGTTTTCCATAGGGAACCGGTTGTGTCCGCCCCGCTGCAAGGGCGGTTTCCTGTACCGCTGGTTTGAAGGATGTTTTTTTCCGGTATGCAGTTACCGGTTGCGGCAGTCTGTGTATCAGTTGGGATACTGCCGGCAACCGGCTGTATGGCTTTTCCGTTCAAGCTGTCTGTTCCGGACTGGCAGGTGGAAAAATTTCCCGCTGCATCGGAATTTACTGCCGGACCGGTAGCTGGTACCGGATTCAGGAATAAGAATTCTGTTTCTCTGCCGGTGGTTTCTTTTATGCCGTACACCCGGGACCGCCTTACCCTGGAATTATTGAAAATCATGAGTGCTTGTTCCGGAATCAAGTCCGGCAGTTCATCCATCATGTGGTGGCTGACGGCGCCGGAATTTTTGTCCAGCAGCATCAGCTTGTCCTGTCCCCGGATGCCCGACGGATGTTGGGCAATAAGTTCTTCCGGTAGTTCAAAATAAAAGTCTTTCGTCAGCATGTTGTTGTCCGTGAATACCAAGATGTGCGTATGCCTTATCTGTAACAATCCGTCCCCGGGGTGTCCGTTGCAGCAGTCCGCATTGAATCAGATATGGTTCGTAGTAGTCTTCCAGCGTATCAATTGATTCGCCGATGGATATGGCCAGTGTTTCTGCACCTACCGGGCCGCCACCGAAATTCTGAATGACAGACAACAGTATTTCCCGGTCATATTTTTCCAGTCCAAGGGAGTCGATTTCAAGCCGGGCCAGTCCTGTTTCTGTAATCTGACGGGTAATCCGCCCGGTTCCCATGATCTGGGCGAAATCCCTGATACGCCGGAGTACCCGGTTTGCAACCCGGGGCGTACCCCGGGAACATTCCGCCATAAGCATGGCTGCGTCCCCGTCGATTTCCGTATGGAGAATACCTGCTGAACGGTTGATAATGGCAGCAAGTTCTTCCGGCCGGTAAAAACTAAACCGTTGCACAATACCGAACCGGCTGATAAGGGGGCTGGAAACCATTCCGGCTTTTGTCGTTGCGCCAACCAGCGTGAACCGGGGTACCGGAATCCGTACTGTCCGTGCAGCGGCTCCCTGCCCGATAACCCAGTCAAGTTCATAATCTTCCATGGCAATATATAACATTTCTTCTATTGCGGGCTTCAGCCGGTGGATTTCATCGATAAAAAACACCGTACGTTCAGTGATAGTGGATAAAATACCTGCCAAATCTTTCGGCTTGTCCAGTGCCGGTGCGCTGGTTACTTTAAAATCCGCTCCCAGTTCCCGGGCTGTGATCTGTGCCAGCGTTGTCTTACCCAAACCAGGTGGTCCGATTAAAAAAAGGTGATCAAGGCTTTCTTTCCGGGTACGGGCTGCTTCTATAAATACTGACAGGTTTTCTTTTACCGTTGTTTGTCCCAGGAATTCCTCCAGCAACCGGGGGCGCAGGGTTGCATCCTGGGTGTCATCTTCCAGCGGAACGCCGGGGTGTAGTATATCATTCATCAGGCAAGCTCCACAATTGCCCTACGGAATAGGATTTCTTCCTGCTGTACAGGCGTTTTACCGGTTAATTCTGCAGCCAGTTCCTGTTCCAGC
>CALXOI010000067.1 GCA_944389965.1 uncultured Treponema sp. | reverse complement strand
CTGTATATCCTGCATCACGTATAACAGGAACAACCGTTCCATTTGTCAGATCTGTAATATAGTTCCGGACAGCCCCAGAGACAGAAGCAGGAAGAAAACAGGATACCGTTACTGCAGTATCGAACTGTTCTTCAAGGCGTGTAGCACCTGATTTATCCAGAAAACGGCGGATACATTCATATACATCATAGGGAACCGTAACCTTGCATTGTATTTTTGCCGTAAGCGGTTCAAACCGGGCGGCAGATAATACAGCCTTTGCGGTGTCCCCGTAGGCCTTTACCAGTCCGCCGGTACCCAACAACGTACCGCCAAACCAGCGGGTAACAGTCAGCAGAATGTTCGTACAGTTTTTACCTTTTAATACATCAAGTACCGGCCTGCCGGCTGTCCCCGGCGGTTCACCGTCATCGGACATTCCAAGTATTTCTGCTGCGGTTCCGACAACAAAGGCGTGGACCACATGGGTTGCATCCGCATATTTTTCTTTCTGGCTGCGCAGAACTTCCCTGGCTTCAGCCTGGCTTATAACCGGAAACACTTCGCCCAGAAACCGGGAATGCTTTATTTCAAATTCCGCAGCGGCATAACTTTTCAGCAGATCCATAAATGTTCTCAGGACTCATCAGGCGGTGGCAGCATGCTCTGGTGAGGTTCAGCAGCAGAGAGTTGCGGCTGATCTGTCTCCGGGGAATTCTGCAGCGCATTATAAAACGCTGCGGCACCCGTAATCATCCGTATCAAGGTCATGTACGTACCGACAAACTGAACTGCATTGCATATCTGCATCAGTGCGAGTAAAACCGCTGCGGTATCCTGCATAGATGCAACCAGCCGGGGCGTTATCACAACGGAACCGACTGAAACGATGACAAAGGATATTACAGCTGCAATAAGCCATATCCCGCCAGTCCGCAACAGGAATCCCAATAATCTGAATGTTTTTCCCCGGCGTAGGGCAAATGCTTTTGCTACAGCAACCCGGAAAGAATACTCTGGATAATCATTTATCGTAAAAAATATAAAAATTCCCTGCAGCACAATCCCCAACAAAAAAAGAAGGGCAAATACCGCTGTCAGTATAGGAATTACCGGCATAACAGATGTCAACATGATTTCCAATGAGCCAGTGGGAACATCGACAAATTGAAAATATAACGTCAGTCCGCAACCGGCAACAACAAATGCAATAATAACAAGGGCAACGGAAAATACAGCCGCAGCCGGAAACACCCGTTTGAAATTCCAGAAACCGGCAAATACATGTCCCAACACGGCAGGTTCTTTCCGGTATAATTTCAACAACAACACAACAAATCCGTACATCAGCACAAAAAACAGTGCGACGGCAAAAAACAAACCGACAACACCCAACACTATGCTGCCGGGAAGCACCACAACAGCAAGAACGGCAGGTACGATAAACGAACTGAGCAACAGTACCAGCAGCAGCGCAAAAACCACTTTGCCCATATTATACCGTAATGTACTATTTACTGAATTCAATAGAATCCGGTCGCATTCCATACAACAACTCCTTTAATTAGTTTTCTGTTTTCTTACGGGTATTCCGGCGGGATACGGTTTTCTGTTCCGGTAAAACTCCGGTTGTTTTCCCGGAATCCGGAGATGTTTTTCCGGCAGCAAAGGGGTTCTGTGAAACAGAAACGTCTGCCGCCGCTGATTGTCCGTCACCAGACTGCGGTCCGGATACAGGAGACTTGTCCGGAAAAGAGTTCCCGGCAGATGATACCGATGAAAGTTTGCTGCCTCGTTTTTTTCCAGCTGTCTGGATTGTGGAGGTACCAGCAGGAACCGCAGTCTCAGGAAAAATATTTTCTACCGTGGCTTTTTTTTCAGTGTTTTTTTTCCTGCCCTGCTTTCCGGTCAGCTCAAAAGACTCCGCTTCCCGGGATGCCAGCCGGACTCCCTGAGCTTTCAGACCTTTCTCTTCATAGGAAGCAGCGGAGAATTCCTCTTCAAATATTTTAACCCGCGGTTTACGGACATAATGAATCTTAAACGTAAAATCAATATCTGTTGTCAGATATAAAATTTCAGCTTCTTCAGGAACAATCATATAATCCCGGTTCATAATATACTGTTCAATACGGCACCGTTTGATGTACGCATATTGCGTTTTGGTATCCCGGTAAATCACCGTCAGCAAATCCCGGGACAATACCTCTTTATCGGCAAAATTACAGTACCACATTCCTGTATCCACGAACAGCTTTTCCGGTACAGTGCACACAGTATAAATCCCGCTTTTCCTGATAAACAGAATCCGGTCATAAGGTGTCACCCGCAGTACTTCTGTCCCGGAAGAAACCCCGGTTCCCAAGTATCCGCTGCCGCCATCGTACCGGAGCGGGATGTCCCGCTTTACCACATCCCGGGCATCCACTGCAGAAAAACGTGTTATCTTAGTATGGCGCTTTGCCAGCTCCGGTTCAAGGGATGACAGAGTGTCTTCCAGCCAAGAAACTGCGTATGCAGTCAGATTTTTCAGCAGCCGGGCAACTTCTTTTAGCCGCTTATTAACCGCAGCCACTTCCTGCCGGTTTTTATTGATGTCATACAACGAAATACGCCTGATGGGAATTTTCAACAGATGGACAACATCATCTGCGGAAACCGGCCGTATCAGTTCAGCCCGGAACGGTTCAAATCCGGTGATAACCGCTTTGTTTACCGCAGCCTCTGTCTTCATTTCTTCAATCCGTTTATAGATGCGCTCTTCTATAAAAATCCGTTCCAATGTGCGCAGATGCAGTTTGTCTGTCAGCTGGGAACGTTCCAGTTCCAGCTCATCTTTGAGTATTTCCGTCAGCTTGCCGGCATGATACCGGATTACCTCTGATACTGTCATTACCTGGGGCATATTATCTTTAATCACCAGCAGGTTACAGGAAACAGTCTGTTCACAGTCGGTAAAGGCATACAGGGCACTGACTATGTCGTCCGCATATACGCCCCGCTGCAGCTTTATTTCTATTTCCACACTGTCTGCAGTATAATCAGTGACAGAAGCAATTTTCAGGCGTCCGCTTTTTGCAGCTTTTACAATTGATTCCGTAAGCCGTTCAGAGTTAGAACCGAACGGCAGTTCCCGGATTACAATCCGCTTAGGATCAGTCGTGTCCAGTTTAGCACGGGTGACAATCCGGCCCAGTCCGTCTTCATACCCTGACACATCGATTAATCCTCCGGTAAAACAGTCAGGATACAGCTGGAACGGCTGACCTTTTAAACAGGCAATTTCCGCTTCTATAACTTCCTTTACATTATGACTGAGGATATTTGTGGACATTCCTACCGCAATTCCTTCTGCACCAGTTATCAGTACTACCGGAAGTTTTGCCCGGAAAACGACCGGTTCTTTGTTACGGCCGTCATAGGAGGGTACATACCGGGTTATCGCCGGATTGTACAGTACTTTTTTTGCCAACGGTTTCAGGCGGCACTCAATATACCGGGCAGCGGATGCCCCGTCACCGGTATACAGGTTGCCGAAATTACCCTGTTTTTCTATAAAAAGTTCTTTATTTGCAAGCACTACCAGTGCAGAACCGATGGATGCATCCCCATGGGGATGATATTTCATGCACTGCCCCACCACATTTGCCACTTTGTTGAATTTTCCATCATCAACTTCAAACAGCGTGTGGAGAATCCGCCGCTGTACTGGCTTGAGACCATCTTCCACATCAGGAATAGCCCGGTCACGGATGACATAACTGGCATACTCGATAAAATTCTTGTCAAAAATGTGTTTGATAAATGCCATACATCTGCCTCCCGTTACGCGTCAATTTCTGCCAGCAGATTGTTTACGATGAATTCCCGACGGCTCGGTGTATTCTTACCCATATAAAATTCCAGCAAACCGGGAACGTCCTTTAATGCGCTTACTTCTACCGGAACAAGATGCATCTGTTCACCGATAAACTGCCCGAATTCCTTGGGGCTGATTTCACCCAGCCCTTTGAACCGGGTAACTTCTACGCCGGACGGACCCAGTGCTGATACCGCTTTATCCCGCTCGGATTCAGAATAACAGTACCGGGTTTCCTTTTTCGTTCTGACCCGGAATAACGGCGTTTCCAGAATAAAAATCCTGCCGGAAGTAACCAGTTCTTCAAAATACCCCAAGAAAAAAGTGAGCAGCAGATTCCTGATGTGGAATCCGTCATTATCAGCATCCGTCGCTATAATAATGCGGCTATACCGCAATCCCGACAAATCATTTTCAATTCCCAGCGCCATCATCAGGTTATACAGCTCCGCATTTTTGTAAATATCCGCCCGTTTTTTACCGAACATATTTTCCGGCTTCCCCCGCAAACTGAATATTGCCTGACACATGGGATCCCGGCAGCCAACCATTGAACCTGACGCAGAATCTCCTTCCGTCACAAATATCATAGTATTATCGCCCCTGCTGCCGTCACCAAAATGGTACTTGCAATCCTTCAATTTAGGGATATTCAAGGATATTTTCTTTGCTGCTTCCTTTGCTTCTTTTTTAACGGCATTCAATTCAGTACGCAACCGTTCATTGGCAGAAATTTTCTGCTCAAGGGATTTAGATCCGTCCGGATTCCGGTGCAGCCAGTCATCAACCGCTGATTTGGTTTCGTTTACAATCCAAGACCGGATGTCGGTATTGCCCAGTTTATTCTTTGTCTGGCTTTCAAACACGGGATCTTTTATTTTCACCAGAAGTGCAGCAGCCATGCCTTCCCGTACATCTTCACTTTTATACGACTTCCGGAAAAATTCATTCACTCCTTTCAGAAAACCTTCTTTGAATGCCGATAAATGGGTTCCTCCGTCAGACGTTTCCTGCCCGTTCACAAATGAAAAATAGGTTTCCCCGTAGGCATTGGAATGGGTAAACGCAAATTCCATCCGTTCACCTTTGTAATAACCAACCGGATACAAAGATTCGCTGTCCAGCTCTGCATTCAACAAATCAAGCAGTCCGTTGCGACTGATGTATTCCCGGCCGTTGCAGACAAGGGTAAGACCAGTATTCAAAAATGCATAATTCCACAGGCGTTTTTCGACAAAATCCATGTTGAACGCATATTCCCCGAAAATACTGGTATCCGGTTCAAATTCAATGAGCGTACCGTCTGCAACACCACCTTTTGTCTTTCCGGTACGCTGTGAAACAAGTTTTCCCCGCTCAAAAACAGCTTCCGCACATTGACCACTCCGAACGGATATTACTTTAAAATAAGAAGATAATGCATTGACAGCCTTCGTTCCGACACCGTTCAGTCCCACGGAAAACTGAAAAACATCATCGTTGTATTTTGCACCTGTATTGATAACGGAAACACACTCGACTACTTTTCCCAAGGGAATTCCCCGGCCGTAATCCCGGACTTTTATCCGGCTGCCGGAAATATCAATCATGATGCGGTCCCCGTTCCCCATAATGAATTCGTCAACCGCATTGTCAACAACTTCTTTCAGCAGTATGTAAATACCGTCATTTTTATTTGAACCGTCGCCCAACCGTCCGATATACATACCGGAACGGAGCCGGATATGTTCCAAAGGACTCAATGTCTGGATTTTGGACTCATCGTATACATTTTTTTTCTCACCCATAGAAAAAGTATATCATAAAACAGGTCTTTTCGGAAAGAGCGGCAGCAGACACCGTCCCGCTACAAACAGATACTCTGGACAATATTCAGTCCATTCTACCTTTGCGCCACTTTATTCTACTACCGGTTTCTTGCCGGGACAGGTTACAACCGGTACAATACAGGCAGATCCACCAAAGGAGTACATTATGAATATAACCATGGGACACATTATCAGCACAGCCCGTAAAGCACAGAAAATGACACAGGCAGAACTTGCCGACAAGCTGAATGTAACCGACAAAGCTGTGTCAAAATGGGAACGGGACATCTGTTATCCTGATATTGCACTGCTACCGGCACTGGCACAAACCTTGAACATCAATATTGAAGAGCTGTTATCAGGAACCAGCCACAATACATCCCGGCCGCAACTTTTTCAAATAACAGCAACTGCAGTCAGTTTTGCAATGGGAACTGCTGTCTTCATTTTATCAATTCTGTCAAAATTAAATCTGCTGACGACATCACTTGACTATACTGACATTGCCGGTATGCTGGGACTGGGAATCCTGCTTCAGGCATTCCTTCACCTGCAGCAACCTAGCGGAAGATAGCACTTTCATGTATATTGGTTCCGGAAAGCAGTAAAACTCCGGCACACACTGGTTCAACCCGGCAACCGGCAACCGGCACCGGTACGGCACAGGCTTCAACGTGAACAGGCACCGTCCGGGCAGAGAACACCGAATCCTGCCGCACCGCAATGTTTACGGGAAACGGGAAACAGTACCCGTAACCAGGAAGCAGGACACCGGCAACACTCCGCCGTACTCCGTCAGCTGCATATGGTGTCCTATACAGTGGAAAAAGTCCCGTTGTATATACAACGGGACTTTTTCCGGGAGGCGTCTGTAACACAGACACACTTTATTTGTACCGGCCGATAAATCCTGCAATCCGGTATAGTACAGGATTTACCGCAATTTTACAATTGGAAACCGCCGGACAAACTATACAAGGCTTTTACATCGGCAAAATTATTGCCAGAAGACGTTTTAATGACATCAATATCCGTATTGATTTTATCCGTAGCCAAGGCAATCTTATTTGACATATCCTGGACAATCAGCGAAATTTTTTGCAGCCGACCTATTTCATGGATAATGGCTTGAGAACCGTTCGTCATTTCCACAGAGCTGTTCTTCACTTCTAACGTAACATCCTGGATACTATGCAGGGCTTCCAGAACCTGTTTACTGCCTTCATTCTGTTCCTGCATTGCAAGTGTTATCTGGGATGTCAAATTACTGACTTCATCAATATGATGCACAATTATATCAAAGGATTTACCGGTTTCTTCTGTCTTCTCCACAATATCTTTGATGGCATCAAAAATATTCACCAGCGCTGTTGCAATAGTTTTTGACTGCCGGGATGCATTTTCCGACAACTTTCTGATTTCATCAGCAACAACAGAAAAGCCTTTTCCAGCATCCCCTGCATGGGCCGCTTCAATTGCCGCATTCATTGCCAGCAAATTTGTCTGGCTGGCAATAGAATCGATTATTGCATTTGCTTCTAAAAGTTGGGATGACATACCGGAAACGTTACCGACCATGTCTTCTACCATATTGATGTCATCGTTGCCCGACAGGGATGCAGCTTTCAATTCCCTGAACCGGTCACTTGCCATAATCAGATGGTTTGAAATTGAGTTGATATTGGAAACCATCTGCTGGATTGCCGCAGAGGATTGAGTAAGTGCCGCCGACTGGTTTTCAATCTGAAAAGATAATGAATTGATATTCTTTATGATTTCCTGCATAGCCGCAGAAGTCTCTGTAACAGCAGCGCTCTGTTCTTCAGTCTGGAAATTCAAATCTGAAATATCACGGCTGATCTCTGCAATTTCAAGCTGAATATCCTGAGTTTGAGTATCAAGCTGTTGCGACCGGAAAATCATATCATTTGACCGGGTTCTGATGTTACTCATCATGGTGCGGAGTGTTCCGATAAACCGGTTGAAATACCGGGCAAGCCGGAAAAATTCATCAGTACCTCGTTCCGGTAACAATACGGACAAATCCCCTGAACCGGAAGAAATTGTTTTCAGCGAATCTGCCGTTTTGCGTACCGGCCGGACAATCAGGCTGCCGATAGCAAAAGCCCCGGCACACAGAATAACAGTTAACACTATAATGGAATAGAATACGAACCACGCCAAATAATTACTTTTTTCAAACAGCGCATCTTTCGTTACACTTAAATAAATTGTAAACGGAGTCCCCTCTATCGGTGATTTAGCCAAATAACAAGGTATACCGTTCCGGTTATACGCCGTTAAATTTTCCGATGTAATTTTCATATGGGCAACAGTATCAACAAAACCAGCCGGCATTGAACCTATTTGCAACAAACCGCCGTTCTGCTCAGAATGTTCCACAAAGTTATTGGTAGTATTGTCATATTGAAACCAGGACGCCACCACATTGCTTTCTGTAACCATGACCAATTCTGCTGATTTACCAAAATCATTTTCCAAATCGGCAGTTAATATCCGGTAAAACCCAAGAAAACTGTCAGCCTGCAAAACGGCAGTAACCATACCTACCAGGGAATCACCATCCATAACCGTAGAGGACACTAAATTGTATCTCATAGAAGAATCTTTTGAGTACATTAAATCAGAAACATTTATTTTCTCAATCCGGCGGGTATTGTTTGCAATCAAATCAGTATAAGCAGGCGATGACGCCAAAGAAGCTAATTTTTGCGGACCGTCCGTAATTTTTCCGCCATATTCCGGATTTCCGGTCAGATCTTTCGTTGACCAGTATGTCCCGTCTGTGTCAACTAACAGAAAATAATCTATATTACTGCTTTTTCTACTAATGTCATTCAAAAGGTTGCCGCATACTGCCCAATTTTTTGAGATGACAGACTGCATTGAAGCGGCTGTCATAACTGCTGTTTCAATGCCATCGTACATTGAAGAAATACTTGTACTTATCTTTTCACAATATTCAGTCATAAGTTTTTCTTCCAGAGACTGCATATTGTTCCGGCTCATCACTACAACAGCAATCAAACTGATACCTGCAGGTATCAATGCAAGAATGGTAAAAAGGACCATGATTTGTTGCTTTAATTTCATATCACCAACCTCTTTTCAAGTATTTCATACCTGGTCTCTATATATTATTTTTCACCAATAAATCAAAAATATTAAAAAATATAAATAAACCAGTTTATTTATATAATATGAAATTTTTCTATAATGTCAATAAATATACTTCAATTTCAGTCCTTTGCCCCAGCAATATGTACAACATATTCCTGCTCAAAACAAATCATATAATTCCCAAAAGCATATACAGCAAAAAACGGTAGTATACTCTCTACTACCGTTTTTTGCTGTATTTACCGGTACATACATATGGGGCATACGGCTTATTTTTTGTTGTTGTCCGCCGTAAAACTGCTTTTAACGGTCTCTGTGCTTATGCACCAACAATACTTTGTCAGAGACAGTATCCGCCGCAGCCACATCCGGAGACACTATTCCATCCCCGTCCGGTCCGCCGGCTTTCCCGCCCAAAAGTGCCATCCCGGTAGTTCCGGCAGGTTCCCCACCCAAAAGCAGAAGAAGGAGCCGGCTGTCTATACTGCGGAGCTGTCCGTCTACCGCTGCCATACCAGATGGAGTCCGCTTCCTGACTGTACGCCAGCATTGCCACATGACGGCTTGCTGCATTCCGTAAATACACGAATGCAGACCGGACATCTGCCGGAAGTGTTCCGGTAAGGAAAGTTTCATACATCAGAAGGGACTCCCGGGCAGCTTTATATACCGCTTCAACCGCTTCCTGTACTGTTTCCGGTAAAACCGTGTATTCCCCGGCACGGTCACCGGGAACAGTAACCCCGTATGCATCACACAATGAGGTAAGGGTATCAATATGAAAATTGATCCCTGATTCTTTCCGGTAAAAGGGACGTACCGCTCCCGACAGCTCCTGCAACTCCTGATACAATGCCCGGGTTTTATATTCATCTTCCAGTGCATAGGTCAGCATTTGCTCCACAGAATACACTTCCCCGTTGGCTACCTGTCCGGCCCCGTAACCTTCCCCGGCAACAGCAACAAGAACAGTTACTGCCAGCACGATAATCATTGTAATGCTTTTTCTCATATTAAACTCCTTGAACATGACATAACTCTCCGGCAAGCAATATCATATACAGTGTATATGTCATCCGTGTGGCAAAATATATTTTTTTTCACAGAAAATCAATTTATCTTGACACAGAAATGACATATACATATAGATAATAGAAGCTTCAATATGCAGGATTTTAGTACCGGGTTTCAATAGGGGTTTCTACAGGAGGAATAAATGCCAATCATGTTGATAGCAGATGACAATGAACAACTACTGAATATTCTAAGCGCAGCGGCCCGGAATGACGGGTATGAACCGGTCACCGCAACAGACGGAGAAACAGCACTTAATCTGTTCAGGACAAAGCATCCCCAGGTAGTACTTCTTGACGTGATGATGCCCCGGATGGACGGATTTCAGGTGTGCCGGATGATCAGGACAGAAAGCACGGTTCCCGTACTGATGATAACAGCCCGGAGCGAAGATTTTGAAAAAATCATGGGACTCGATATCGGAGCAGATGACTATATTGTAAAACCATTTTCCCCCGGAGAAGTTATGGCCCGGGTACGGGCAGTAATGCGCCGGGTTCAGCCGTCACCGAATACATCCGCAGAACCGACACTAGTCACCGGCAGCTTGTCTATCAACCTTGATACATACCGGGTACAAATAAACGGGCAAAACATTCCCCTGACAAAACGGGAAACCGATGTGCTGTGGACTCTTGCCGGCAGCCCGGACAGGGTATTTACCCGGGATATGCTGCTTGACTTATTATGGGGAATTGACTATTACGGAGATCCCCGCATGGTTGATTCCCATATTAAACGACTCCGGGCAAAACTAGCTTCCTGTCCCCATCCGGACTGGGACATTACCACAGTACGCAATATGGGTTACAGATTTGAGGTGACAGCTCTGTGAAAATACCGCTCTTTAAAAAACTGATTTTTATTTTCTATCTGGTTCTGCTGCTGTTCACCGGGATTTTAAGCGGTGTTTTTCTGCTTCTGTTCCGGGAACAGACTTTTGAAGTACACCAGATACATATGGTTGAACAAGCACAGGCAATTGCAGAATATATCGGGCGCTACAACACAAACCGCCGGGGTATTATGCGTATGTACGGTCTTTTTCTACAGCAGATTGCTGTAGCAGACGTATGGCTGGTTGACCGGCAGTTTAACATCCAGCAGATTTCCGGCAGCGCACCATTGGAAGCCGGCACTATTTCCGAACCGATGAACCGGCTGATAGAACAAGTGGTAACAGGTACCGTTCCCTATGGGGTTCTGTTGTCAGATGTATTCAATGTCCCCACACAGACGGCTGCCGTTCCTGTTTTTAATAGCAGCGGTACCGTCACCGGAGCAGTCCTGCTTCATGCCCCGGTCAGCGGTATCAATAAATCCCTGCATCAGACCGCCATTGCTCTTGCTGTGGGAGCGGCTGTAGCAGCGGTTATTGCGACGGTTGCAGCGTATATACTCAGCCGACAGGTTACCCGGCCGCTGTTCAAAATTGCAGACACCGTCCATGCGCTGGAAGCAGGGCATTACGATCACCGGTGTAACATTCCGCCAGGTGATGAAATCAGCACACTGGCAGAAAACATAGACAGACTTGCCATCCGACTGGAAGCAGCCCGGCAGGAACAGGCATCCCTGGACAGAATGAGGGAAAATTTTGTCGCAACTATTTCCCACGAATTAAGGACACCGGTAGCCGTACTGAAAGGTTCTGTAGAAGTACTCAAAGACGGAATTATTACTGTTCCACATGAAATAGACGCTTACTACCGGCAGATGTACCGGGAAACCGTTTATCTGGAACGGCTGGTAAATGATTTACTGGAATTATCCCGGCTGCAGGATGACCGGTTCCGGTTAGAAAAAGACATTGTTTCTGTCCACCAGATTATACAGGATGCAGCCAGAGCTATCCGGCAAGTTGCCCGGAAAAAAAATATTACCCTGCAGGTTATCTGTACAGAAGAAGATTGCCGGATTCAGGCTGACTACAGCAGGATACGGCAGGTACTGATTATCCTGCTGGACAATGCAGTTAAATTTTCCCGGCCGGAACAGACGGTTCAGCTGGAACTCAGCAGGGACAGCCAACAGATTATCATTACCGTCACTGATTACGGCAGCGGCATACGCGCGGAAGAATTACCGCATATTTTTGACCGGTTCCACAAAGCAAGTACCGGCAGCAACCATGACGGGACAGGACTGGGGCTGGCCATAGCCCGGCAGATTATCAGCAGGCACGGCGGCACTATCACGGCAGAAAGTACCGGAAATACAACAGACGCACCGGCTGCAGATTCTGCCCAGAAACAGCCGGAACAACCGGACAGATATACACGGTTTACGGTACGCTTACCGGCTGCCCTCCCGCCGGTAAGCGTACCGGAAGGCCCCTGTCATAAAAAGTGTGTAAATGGCAGGGATTAATTAAAGCCGGGAACACGCCCGTCAAATAATATTGCAAACTGATTGACTGCCAGTCC
>CALXOI010000066.1 GCA_944389965.1 uncultured Treponema sp. | reverse complement strand
AAAGACGGAAAAATCGTTGTTAAAGATAAAAAGACCGCATCAGGGGAAATGTCTCAGCTAAATCCGCAATCATTGGTGGAATCATAGAAGGCAACATTACCGCACCGGAAAGAGTGCAAGTTTTTGAAACGGCAGCTGTAATCGGTGACATTACAACACAAAGGCTGGAACTTGCAGATAATGTGATTTTTCACGGGCACTGTATTGCCTTATCTGCCAGGGCATCTTATGACCAGGCTGTCAAACAATGGAATGACACGACAACGATCAGAGCAAGTTCATTTTTACAGCAAACAGGAGCTGATGGCTGATGCCCCAAATAGATTCCTTGCAATCCGCATTTTATTTTCATCCGGCAACTGCCGCAGCAGGGGAACAAAGTAGAAAAACAGAAAAGTCTGCGACAAAGAAAAGCCGATTCGCCAATTTAGTGGAACAGCACGCAGCCGAAGCAGAAGTGGCATCGGTAGGATTACCGCTGGAAATTGCCGGAATGGATTTTGAGGAAGCATTTGTATACTTAAAAGACAAAGCGGATATGGCATCTGATGCGCTTAAAAATGATTTCGGATTGGAAACATTTGCGGCTTACCGTACCGCAGTAGGACACCTGATGAAATTTATCGTCCACTCAAATTATGATGTCAAACTGTACAAGCGACGCAGACCGAACCGCCGGTTTAAAACAGAAAAGTTTTATCTGGTTCACATTATAGATGAAAAACTTGATAAACTTGCAGCTGATATTTTATCCAACCACTTTGAAACGCTGCAAATGTTATCCCGGATTGATGAAATCAATGGAATTTTGATAGACTTAATTACTTAGGAGCCAGCATGAGCGAACTTTTTGAAAATGATATAGATAATTTAGCAAATGAAGATTTGTCAGCATTAGAAGATACTGAAATTCCAGAAGAATCGGATTCAGCGGCAGAAACCTATGAATACCCGGCCCTGTTGTTCAAACTTAAATTGGAATATTCCTGCGAAGGGGTTTATGCAACAGTACCAGAACAACTTTCCATTGCTCCAGGTGACTATGTTATTATACCAACCCGGTATGGCAAAGATTATGCCAGGGTTATGGGACAAATTTCCAGTCCCGTTGGAATAAAACCTTCAGATATTATTGTCATAGAACGGAAAGCAACCGACACTGACATAAAAAAAGCAGAAGATTTAAAAGAAAAAGAAGCGACAGCTTTCAAAATATTCCAGGAAAAAGTAGCACAGCACCGGTTGGACATGAAACTTATCGCAACACATTATCTTCTGGAAGAGCAGAAAGTGTTATTCTTTTTCAGTGCAGAAAAGCGGGTTGACTTTAGAGAATTGGTCAAAGATTTAGTTTCCGTATTTAAAATGCGTATTGAGTTACGGCAGATTGGCGTCCGCGATGAATCTCGGATAACCGGCGGTCTGGGCATTTGCGGCCGGCCGTACTGCTGCAACGCCGTATCCGACAAATTGCGGCCGGTATCAATCAGAATGGCGAAAGACCAGAACCTGTCCCTGAATTCGATGAAAATATCCGGTCAATGCGGACGTCTGCTGTGCTGCCTTTCTTATGAATATGACTGGTATGCAGAAGCACGGAAAAAACTACCCAATGAAGGATTGAAAATATTTTATGACGGAACAAACTTCCGGGTAACAGAAGTAAATCCTCTGACAGCTTTTGTTAAAATGTCGGGAGAAGACGGACGGGTACTTGAAATTGCCGCCAGCCGGTTCATAAACAGCGACGGACACTGGCGGATTACTACTTGATACTAACTAACCCAACACGCACACTACAGCCGGACTTTTTTCCGGAAGAAATGTCTCTCTGTTAAAACTGCCATACATTTCTATTTTCTTAAATCCGGCGGCGGCGGCGTACTCACGGATTTCTTCCGGAGTAATCGGAAAAATACATCTTTTTTCAACAACATTTTTCTTCTTTCCTTTGCCGGTATCTATTACCTGCACAAGATACCATCCATTTGGATCACCGGGAACAACTTCTGTATGAAGCGTAACACGAATGGAACCGGTCGGCGGCAATTTATAGGATTCATGCCGTGCGTATAAAGCAAAATTGGACAGACTAAACACACAAATGCCACCTTCCGCGAGCAGGGTTTTACAGTCAAAGAAAAATTTTTTCATTAAAGTAGTATCGCTGATATAAACCAGCCGGTTGTTCAAACAGGATATTACTGAATAAAAGCCTTTTTTCAGGAACCGTGCCATTTCCAATGTTGACATTTGGAAAAACCGGATTGAGACACCCGGTTGCCGCCGCCTCCGGTTTGCAGCCTCAAGAAATTCGGGGTAGTCGTCGATTCCGGTTACATCACAATCGTGCAGTGACAGATAATGCTCAAATGAACCGGTACCGCATCCAATACTCAGAACTTTTGGCGGCACAGAAAAACCACCGATTACCGAACGGTAAAACTCTTTTTGAATTGAAGTAACAGGATACAATTCATCATAATATTCCAATATATTCTGCATGAATTCCATATGTGCTATTATACGTCAGAAAAACGTATTTGACTAGATAAAAGGGTACCGGATTTGCGGTACCCCTTTATTTTTATTGATTTTATTGAGAAATTTATTATTTAAATGTGTATTTCCAGGAAACAGGAATTGCAAAGTCTGTTTTAACTTCGCTGGTATTTTTTGCTAAGTTAGTATCCCTGAACGTAAATTTAACACCACCGGTCAACTCATGGGCGCCGCTGGTAAAGACAATCCGGGGATACAGCTCCATTGCCCACGGATTATTTTCATTTTCTCCATCCCTGAATACGGTAAACCATTTTGCATCTGCCTTCAGGTTAATATTCCGGGTAATTCCCATATTAAATAAACCGCCTGCATAAAAAGGAGTTCCCCAGTCTTTTTCAGTAATGACAAGTTCCGCGTCCCCTGCAAACTGGAAATTACCGGTTGTGTATGACATGGTAAAATCCAGAACATGGTTATTTCCACCGGATAAATTAATTTTATAGGTGTCTCTCAGGAATGTCTGTGGCAGTGATATACCTTTATACGTATACCCGCCGCCAAAATAGAACCCGTCCATACCACCGTAATTGGCAAAAATACCGATTGACTCATTATCCATGCGGTATGCGGCTCCAATATTGAGATTCTTTGCAAGGGCAACATTCACACCGAAATTTACTTTCATTGAAAAGTTATCATTCAGCGTCATTGAAGCAAGATTTGCCCCGACAGTGACAGGTGCAAAGGTAAATGTCGCACCCACATGTTCTTTACCGTACCAGCCGTTTTCAGTATATTCATCGTATACAAGCATATATGCGCCGGGCAGTGCCTGGTAGAACCAGTTACCGACTGCTACTTCCAGTCCGGTTATAGGGCGGAACCAGACATTCGCTTTTTCAGCAACACCGGATAAGCTGTAAGAATCAAATGTTCCGTTAGGATCAAGCTTCAGCTTATACTGCGCCTGCACGCTGAACCGGCTGTAATGAATAAGTCCCGACACGGTATCATACACACCGCCGAATCCGCTTTGATCCCCTTTTGTCATGAACACGCCGTCTGACCCCAGCTTGTTATACACTTCGTAATCCTGGGCAGACACAGCAGAAACTGTTGTAAGGCACAACAACAGACATCCAAAAATGATTTTCTTCATATTTATTCCTAAATAATGATGAATTATGATACAAAACTTGTATACTGCGTGTCAATCTTCTAAAAAACATCCCCTATTGACTCTTTTCCGACAAAATCGTATTGATGAATTATGTTTTTTACCCGGACATCAAAACATACAACTTCGATCATCGGATCTGTTTCTTTCTACCGGCAGGCACTTGCCATCGCATTACCAGTAATGGGGCAGCTGCTGATTCAAAATATGGTGTCGCTCATCGACAATTTTATGGTTGCCGGACTGGGCGATGTTAAAATGTCCGGTGTCAACATTGCCGGTCAAATCAATTTTGTATTCCAGGTATTCATCAATACAATCTGCACATCAGGCGGCATTTTTATGTCCCAATACAACGGAGCAAAAGATACCGCCGGAATGCAGCAGGTGTTCCGGTTCAAACTCGTTCTCTGTATCACAGCCGGTATAATGTACACTGCCGTGTGTCTTTATAGTCCCGGCCCCCTGCTGTCTCTTATGGTACACGGAAATGCTGCCGGAGGACCGATTCTGGCAGAAGGAATAAAATATATGCGGACCCTGTCATTTTCCTGGATACCGGCAGCTGTTTCAACTGCAATCGGTTCTTCGCTCAGAGAAACCGGCAGAGTAAAGCCGCCGCTGATTATCTCAGTTGCAGCAACAGGTGTAAATACCTGCTTTAACTGGCTGCTTATTTACGGCAATCTGAATGCACCGCGGCTGGAAACAACCGGAGCAGACATCGCCACAATTATTGCCCGTTTGGTGGAAATGGTTGCTTTCATCATATATCTCAAAAAGAAATATCCGCCGTTCTTTTCCCGGCTACGAGATATATTTTCTATTAAAATCACCTTATTCTTTTCTATATTGCATAAGTCGGCACTCATTCTGGTATCAGAAATGATGTGGGTTTTTTCCGAAACAGTCACAACAGCCCTGTACAACAGCCGCGGCGGCGCAGAAGTTGTATCCGGCATGGCAGCTGGTTTTGCCATATCAAACTTATTTTTTGTATGCTTCAGCGGTATTACGACAATAACCGGAGTTATTCTGGGAGGTACCTTGGGAGCCGGCAAACTGGATGAAGCCCGTATCCAGAAAAACTGGCTTTTGTCCGGCTCTCTTATGCTGGGTGCAGCCGCATCGGTTCTTGGATGCCTGTCACTATTCCTTACCCCGGTCATTTACGGCAACCTGAGTCCTGCTGCCCAGTCTGTTACCCGGGGACTGGTTCTGACCAGCGTGCTATATATGCCGGTTTGGGCTTTTGTCAACGCACAGTTTGCCGTTTCCCGTACCGGAGGGGACGCAACAATGGGACTGATTGTCGATGTTTCCACCAACAGTTTACTGGTTATCCCCGGAATGTTTATTATGACATACTGCACTACACTGGGACCAGTGGCAATGTATGCGGTTATAAAACTGACAGATTTCGTAAAAATAATCTGTTGCGCAATTTGGTTGAAAAAAGAACGCTGGGTAACAAATCTGGCGGCACAACACCACGTTTAAAAAATCCGAAACAAACCGGTTCTGTAATATACCACCCGGGAAAACGGCATGACGCCCCGTACCCTGTTCCGCCGGCAGAATTCCAATCCGGAACCGCAAACTGCACAGCGGCAGCCATCATCCGTCGGGTTTCCCAAAGAAAACTGCCGGCACACAGCCTGCGGAAAAAGCCGCCGCAAAAATATCCGGGACATATACCGCTGTCTGCAACCGGATTCAGGAAATTGTACCGTTCACCCGGGATTGTTTCCGGAACTGGAGTGGAGAACACAAAACTTCCTGCTTGAACCGCCGGGAAAAATGACCAATCGATGAAAAACCTAACGAAAAAGCAACATCTGCCACACTCATTTCTGTGGAAGTTAACAGATACTTTGATTCCTGAATCCTGCGTTTTAACTGATATTCAATCGGTGGCATTCCTATATACCGGGAAAATTCATGAATGAGGTGATATTTACTGATGCAGCTGATTTCCGCTAAATCATCCAGAGAAATTTTATCAGCATAATGATTATCAATATATTCTTTAATCACTGCACAGCCCCGGCTCATTTCTTCCGTTTTTGCAAATGAAAGTTTCCATCCTGTTTTACGGATAATCAAACCTGACAATTTGAGTAGTAACCCTTGAACAACTAATTCATATCCCAACGGCCGAATCTTCATTTCCTTGAAGATATCCGAAAAAATATCTGAAAAAATACTCCGGGAACCACTCAATTCTACTACAGGACAAAATCCGGCATCAGCACGATCAGTTCCATCCCGGGTATTTTCGATAATAAAATTTTTCACACCCAGAAAATAATATTCCAACGGATTTTGAGTTGAAGAAATTTCCGTATGCTGCCGGTTCGGTGGAACAATCACTAAGGCACCACCGGAAACAGAATATTGTTTTGATTCCAACAGAAGCATACCATTTCCGTTTACAATAAAAGCCAGTTCTGTAAAAGGATGTGAATGCACCTGAGAAAGCCAGTCCTGTTCATATTTTGAATGGGAAATATACTGCAACACCGGAATCGGACTGGGACCAGGCTGCTGTGACACATCACCGTATCGTGAATTACCCATATTTTTATTATACAACATATTTTTATTAAATAAAGCAATATTATGTAAAAAACACGCAATTTATTGCTTGAAGATACAGTATCTCTCTTTGATAATATAATTGAAACGAATAGGATTTTGCCGATACAGACTGCGTTGCAGAGGACAAAAGCAGAAAACGTTTCTTAAGGAGTAATCTATGAAAAGATGCATTACAGCAGCGGTCGTTGCGCTGCTCACTGCCGGTCTGGTGTTTGCCGGCGGTTCAAAAGACAGCGGTAAACAGGTTTTGAAAGTTGCCGGTCTGAAAGGGGCCTACGGGGATGTATACTGGCAGGAACTGAAAAAAGGCTTTGAAGCCGCATATCCCGGAACAGAAGTACAGCTTACTATTGAAGCTCAAATAGAAAATACTATCAATCCGCAGATTATGGCAGGCGCAGGTCCTGATGTTCTCTACTTGGCTACCGGACGGCAGGCACAGCTGACCGAAACAATGATTTCCAGCAAAGCAATCCGGAACCTGACTAACCTGCTGGAACAAAATGTGTACAATGAAAACGTAAAATTGAAGGATCGCATTCTTTCCTCAATTATGGGTAACGGAATCACTAATCCCTATGCCGGGGATGATACAAACTATATGCTGCCCTTGTTCTTCTCAAGTAACGGTCTGTTCTTCAATGCAGATCTCTTCTATGACAACAATGGCAATGGTGTAGAAGATGCAAAAAAAGACGGTAAATACGAAATGCCTTCTACTTGGGATGAATTTTTAGCATTAGGTGAAATGCTGAACGAAGAACGGAAATCAAATCCTGACACACCGTATCTGTTTACTTATCCTACTGCCGGTTATCTGGATACAATGATTCCGGCATCCATCGCTGCAAGTGCCGGTGAAGATGTTGTAAAACAGGCTTTTGCATATGAACCGGTATGGGAAATGCCCGCTGTAAAAGCGGTATTTGAAAACCTGGGTAAAATCCGCCCGTACCTGTTGCCGACAACTGTCGGTAACGCAAACGGAACAGGATTCAAAGACAACCAGCAGGCTGTTATTGACGGTCGTGCCTTATTTATGACAAACGGTGACTGGGTAAAAGGTGAAATGGCAGACACAACTCCTGCAGGATTCAACTGGGGTTCTGCACCGTTCCTGGCATTCACCAATGGTGGCGAACGCTATGGTACCGTCAATGCTGAGCAGATTTACATCAGTAACAATACACAGGTTCCTGAACTGGCAGAAAAATTCATTCTGTATATCTACAGCAAAGAAGGTTTGGCTCTGATTGCAAAATACGGTAACGGTGCATTTGTTCCCGCAAAAGGGTATGACACCATCGCCATTGAACAGGGTATGAATCCTGGTGCTGTTGCAGGTTACAAAGGTTACTATGACGGTACCGCAAAAGTCCTGGTGGGAAGCTTTGCAGCAGCCACAGCAGAAGGTGTTGACTGGAAACAGACATACTGCGGAACTATGGACAGTGTTATGAACGGTTCCAAGACTGTCGACCAGTGGATTGAACAGCTGAAAACTGACAGTGCAAAACTGAAAGCAAATTCAAACTAATTGTTCTGGTATACGGCGTATTTTACGTGCGCCGTATATATTCATTAAGCCCCGAGTGCGGACTACAAAAAGTACTAAAAAGTCTGCCCGGGGCTTTTTTGCTATGTACAGGATCAACTCTGTATCAAACTGCAAAAAGTCCTGTACATCTTTGGTGCAACGCAGCAGGGTAATGCCCTTCTCCGGCGCAGTGCCGGATATCATGTTTATTTAGGAGAAACGAATGAAAGCAGCTTGTCCTCGGATGAAAAATGATGCCGCAACAAAACGCTTTATCGGGATCTGCACAATCCCCACTTTTCTTTTGTATGCGATTTTTGTTATATATCCGATTTTTAATATGTTCGGTCTTTCTTTTGTCCAGTGGAACGGATTACTGGGTGAAAAAAAATTCTACGGATTGAAAAACTATGAAATTCTTTTCAAGGACAGTCAATTCTGGTTATCATTTAAGAATACATTGATTTTGATCGTACTTGTAACCATAGTAACATTTGTTCTTGCACTTTTATTCGCAAGTATGCTGGCAAAGGGCAAACTGAAAGGACAATCCTTTTTCCGGGTACTGTTTTACATTCCAAACATCCTGTCTATTGTTGTTATATCGGCTATCTTCTATATGTTTTATTCCAGTGATTATGGTATTCTTGGCCCTATTGTAAACCTATTTGGTAAAGAATACACCGGTATTCTGGGTGATCCTGATAAAGTTATCTATGCAATCGCAGTTGCCATGATTTGGCAGGCAATCGGATACTATATGGTTATGTATATTGCAGGAATGGATTCGATACCTGATGAACTTTATGAAAGTGCCGGTCTTGACGGAGCTTCCAAATTCAAACAATTCTTTATTATTACATTGCCCCTGACTTGGCAGGTTATCCGGGTTACCCTGACTTTCTTTATTATCAGTACAATCAACATGAGTTTCTTGTTTGTTACCGCAATGACAAATGGAGCTCCGGATGGTGCAAGTAATGTACTGCTGGTATACATGAGTAAACAACGGGCAAACGGTTCTTTCGGTTACGCTATGGCAATTGGAACAATCCTGTTTATCTTTGCATATGGAATTGCGCTGATTGTAAACAAACTGACGGAAAAAGATCCGTTGAACTAACAGGAGCTATATTATGAAGGAAAATATACATTCCCATACAAACAAAGTATCTGCAAGTAGGTATTTTAGAAGCCACCTCTTTTCATACCTGATACTGGGTGTTTTTAGTGTTATTTTTGCATACCCCATTTTGTGGTCCTTTATTTCATCTTTCAAAACCACTGCTGAAATCCGGCAAAGTCCTTTTTCTTTTCCGGCTGTTCCGCAGTTTGTAAACTATGCAAACGCCTGGAATGCAGCTCACATGGGTGACTACTTTCTGAACTCAGTGCTTGTTACCATCGTATCTATGGCACTACTGATTGTACTGGTCATTCCCTGTTCATATGTATTGACCCGCCACCACTTTAAATTCAGAAATTTTCTAAAACTGATCATGATGGCAGGTCTGTTCATCAACGTAAACTACATTGTTTACCCGATTTATCTGATGATTAACGGTGTGAGTAAAACGCTGCTAGGTAATGGTCTTATTCTCACTGACAATCTCTTTACCGTATCAGTCATCAATGCTGTAACAAGTATTCCGTTTTCGGTATATCTGCTGTCCGGATTTTTAACCACACTGCCGAAAGGATTTGAAGAAGCAGCCCGCATAGATGGCTGTTCAAACTGGGGTATTTTGATTAAAGTTATTGTACCTTTGTGTATGCCCAGCATTCTGACTGTTATCCTGTTCCAATTCCTTGCCTATTGGAATGAATATCTGGTAGCCCAGACATTCTTAATCAGCGATATTCACCGGACACTGCCGGTAGGCTTGCTCAGCATCATGCAGGAAGCGAAAGTTGCTACTGATTATGGACGGTTGTACGCCGGCCTGGTTATTGTTATGCTACCGGTATTGATTCTCTATTGCTTCGTACAGAAAAACCTGACAAAAGGTATTTCCATGGGAGGACTGAAAGGATAACCGGTAACCATGCCGGATAGTCCAGTACCGCATACAGTTACAAAAACAGTGCGCCACTTCTGCCGCTGGAACCAGGTACCGGAATGTACCATCCGGTCAGGCAGAAAACACCGTTATCCGGTAGGGTAAGGTTGAAATACTTTCCGGCAGACTGCAAACCGGTACCAATTGTAGTATCGGTTTGTACTGATTATACAACAAAGTATCTGCAACACAGGAGAAAAAAATGAGCAGTACAAACATGAAAGGACGGGTAACAATCCCAACTGATGTGGACGTTATCCCTCAGACATTGGAAATTTTAAGAAAATGGGGTGCAGACGCAATCCGGGACTGTGACGGCACTGATTTTCCACAGGAACTGAAAGATGCGGACGCAAAAATATATTCTACGTATTATACAACCCGCAAAGACAACGCATGGGCAAAAGCAAATCCTGATGAAATACAACAGATGTATCTGATGACACCCTTTTATTCAGTTCCAGAAGGAGAACTTTCCATTACACTGATGAAGGGCCTGTATCCTGAAATGCTGGCGGTAAATCCAAAAGATAAAGAACGCTGGTGGGAAGTAATTGACCGGACAACTGGTGACGTTGTCCCTGTTAATGAATGGAATTACAACGAAGCAGACGGTTGTGTTCACATTCCCCAGGCAAAACCATTCCATCAATACACGGTAAGTTTTCTGGCATTTATTATGTGGGATCCGGTACATATGTATAATGCCGTTGTCAACGGATGGAAAAATGTGGAACACCAGATGACATTTGATGTCCGGCAACCGAAAACCCATAAGTTTACCATGGAACGCCTCCGCAAGTTCATTACTGAACATCCTTATGTTGACGTTATCCGCTACACCACCTTTTTCCATCAGTTTACTTTGGTCTTTGACGAACAGGCCCGGGAAAAATTTGTTGACTGGTACGGTTATTCCGCATCTGTTTCTCCGTATATTCTTGACCAGTTTGAAAAAGAAGTGGGTTACAAATTCCGCCCGGAATACATTATTGACCAAGGATACCACAACAACCAGTACCGCATTCCATCAAAAGAATACAAAGATTTCCAGGCGTTTCAGCGCAGGGAAGTTGCAAAACTCGCAAAAGAAATGGTAGACATTACCCACGAATGCGGTAAAGAAGCAATGATGTTCCTTGGCGACCATTGGATTGGCATGGAACCATTTATGGATGAATTCAAGAAAATCGGACTGGATGCTGTAGTCGGCAGTGTCGGTAATGGAAGTACTCTGCGCCTTATCAGTGACATTCCCGGTGTCAAATATACAGAAGGTCGGTTTCTGCCGTATTTCTTCCCGGACACATTCCACAAAGGCGGTGATCCGGTCAAAGAAGCAAAAATAAACTGGGTAACAGCACGGCGGGCAATCCTGCGTAAACCCATTGACCGCATCGGTTATGGCGGATATTTAAAACTTGCATTGGACTTTCCTGAATTCATTGACTATGTAGAAAGTGTGTGCAATGAGTTTAGAACCTTATATGACAACATCAAGGGAACAACTCCATATTGTGTCAAAACCGTTGCAGTCCTGAACTGCTGGGGTAAAATGCGGGCTTGGGGATGCCACATGGTACACCACGCTTTGTATCAAAAGCAGAATTACAGCTACGCAGGGGTTATAGAAGCTCTTTCCGGTGCACCTTTTGATGTCCGCTTTATCAGTTTTGACGATATTCTGGCAAATCCTGCCGTACTGGATGGTATTGATGTTATCATCAATGTTGGTGATGCCGATACAGCCCATACCGGGGGAACTTACTGGACAAATCCGGTAATCACTGATGCAATCCGCCGGTTCGTATGGAATGGAGGTGGTTTTATCGGTGTTGGAGAACCCACCGGGCACCAGCACCAGGGACGCTTCTTCCAACTGGCAGATGTACTGGGTGTAGAAAAAGAAACAGGGTTTACCTTGAATTACGACAAATACAACTGGGACAGCAACAGCCACTTTATTACCGAAGACTGTACCGGCGATGTAAACTTTGGAGAAGGTAAAAAAAGCATCTATGCCCTTGCAGGAACTAAAATCATCGTGCAAAAGGATAAAGAAGTACAACTCGCCGTAAATGAATACGGTAAAGGCCGGTCCGTATATATCAGCGGATTGCCGTACACCTTTGAAAACAACCGGTTGCTGCACCGTGCCGTTTTGTGGTCAACCCACAGCGAGTCCGGATTGAACACATGGTTCAGCAGCAATTATAACGTAGAAGTTCATGCCTATGTGAAAAACGGCAAATACTGCGTTGTAAACAATACCTATGAACCTCAAAAAACAACAGTTTACCGGGGTGACGGAAGCAGCTTTGAGCTTTCCATGGAAGCAAATGAAATAAAGTGGTATAAAATTTAACCGTCAAGTGAGGGGATTTTTTGCAGGCAGACCACGGGTTGCCTGCTTTTTTTCCCGGGCGCGTGCCGCCTGGGGCGTCACCGGGTCGGCTCCGGGCTGCCGGTCCGCAGTCCACACTCCTCCCTGCGGACGCCCTGCGGGCCCCTCCGCGCCCCTCCCGCAAATATGCAAACATCTGCCGGACATATGTAAAAACCCGCTGACCGCCGCAGCCAAAACACCCCTACAAGAGCTGCGGACCACATACCCGAAAAACTATTGTTTCTGCAGTTAAGAAAAAACGTCCCCCGCACAGACAAAACCAGCGGGAAGCTCCAACAAAACAACTTTCACGGTGAAAAGAATGTTTCCTATACCTCAAGAATCCCCTTTTTTGTCTGACACAGAGCATCATCT
>CALXOI010000065.1 GCA_944389965.1 uncultured Treponema sp. | reverse complement strand
ACTTTTTCCGGCAAGGCAGGATCTGCCGGCGGAGGGGTTTCACCACTGTCGCCGGGGTTTTCCCCTTCGCTTCCGGGAATTTCGCTTTCAGGCACAGGAACTTCGTCCCCACCACTGCCGTCATTTCCACCTGATTCTGGATCCTGCTGCGATATTCCGCCGGATGTACCGTATCCAGAAAAAAATCCACCGGTACATCCGGTAAAACAGTAGAGAATAAGAAAAACAAAAAGTAGAGCTATGCCATATTTTTTCATACAGTATGAATATACTGCAGACAGTACTACTGTTCTACCCCGTCTCCAAACGTGATGGCTTTGCTCTGCCGTCCTTCTGCCGGCACGGATACTCTGGCAACCACGATAAAAGCAATAACAAATATAACGAACAGAATTGCTACGACAATCAGAATAACAGATACTGTCTTCTGCACGGTATCTGTAATTTTCATCTCTATCACATCAAACAACTGTGCCAAAGATGCAGTACCAGAAGCCCGCATTTCATCAGTAATCAGCCCCTGAAGCGTACCGGAAACAGCATCCACGCTGTACACAACCGGAAAGAAAGAATAAATCAGACGGTTCACAATGAATTTTTCAGTAGACCCTAAACCATCTGTTGCCGCATCTATTTGGGCACTGATATTTACTTTTTCCAAAATAACAACCAATTCATCTATACTGAATTGCTCGTCAATGACACCCGGATATATATCTGACACTTGGGTACATACCATATCAAAACTCTGATTAATAACCGCAGAAGTATTTGATTTAAGAGATAAACAGAAACCAAACACACCGGACAATATGACGCACACAAAAACAGCAATAATACCGGAAAAAACCTTTATACCGGTCTTCATTTTTTTTGGAAGACACGCAAAAATCAGCACAAGGGATATTGCCAGTCCGGCAGCAACACACACACAGATTAAAAAGATATTCATTTGAAATCCTCACTGGTATACACCACTGTTTTTACTGGTGTACAGTTATCTTTTAATGATTCCCGGAAACCCTTTTTGAATTTCACCAAGTCCCGGTATTTTTGCGGTACACCTAAATCATACAGTACCGTCCGTACCAGAAGCCGCCCGCAGGGAGCCTGCATGAATATTTCAAATGTTTCTTCACGGAATTCCTGTTGGTTTTTTGCCATTAATACGGCATATTTCCGCTTTTTGTCTTTCCATGTTGCAAACAACTTAATAGAAAAATGCATACAACAAAGACCGGCAGGAATCTGTACCAGCAAAAACAAAGGATGAATCATATACAGAGGAACTCCGAAGCAGGCACATGCGGAAAACAACAGAAGAAAAGAATAAGCGTTCAGATATAAAAATCTGAACGCTCCCAATTCAGGCATACTTATTGTGCCCGGGCAATCGCTGTATAAAAGGAATCAACAACTTTCTGTGCTTCTGCATCATCCAATGCGGCAAGCAACACAGATCTTCTCTGAGTAAAAGCATCGTAGTACAAATGATAAGCGGGACAGAAAAATCCACAAGTAGCTGTTTTGTTGTAGCCAACTTCTTTTATACTGCTGGGCAACAGGTATTTCACCCGGCGGGCTGTATTGAAAACATAGCAGGAAATTTCATTGTAAACTTCCACAACCCGTTTGTTAGTGATAACAACGAATCCTTTGCACCGGAACCCAAAGATCATTGCAATAACCCGTCTGATTGATCCCAATACCTGCGCGATAGGATTAGAGCTTTCTGCCCACAGCTCCGCTTCCAACTCCATTACCAGTGTTTCTCCCTCCGATAACACAATACCCGATTTTGTGTCTGCCATCACAGCCTCCTTAATATGATTTTAACATATTATACCCCCCCCCCTCCATACTTGTCAAGCTTTTTTGATGCACTTCATAAAATTTAATGATATTAAAATATAGCCTTGCGAATAATCCCATTCCAGAAAAGTCCCCCTCGTCTCAAACAAAACCTGTCCGCATTTTTTACACAACAAAGACGGCTTTCCTGTACATCCCGGCGAACAGTTCCGTACACCGGGCAGTTTTATAAAAAACAATACTCCGGCAGAACCACAACAATTCATCCGGTACTATAAACCGCTTCCGGTACAATCCGGGCATTCCCAGCGAGGAAACACCGGGGTTGTATCTAATCGGCATAAAAGTTTATAGTATAAGAGATAACATACAATTCAAACTGAACACAGGGATAAAACACAATCAGAAACTGTTTTCCCAACAGTGAATGTACTGAACTGAAATAATACACCAGAACTGTACCGGGAGATTATGTTAATGAACAAAAAGCGCAATGTAATTTTTTTTAAGATAATTGTTATCGGTGTAATCATAGTTGCTGCCGGTGGCTCCGCAACCATAATACGTAATTTGACAAAAAATCCGCAGACAGAACAGACATATCAAGTGCACAGTGAAACTGTAGAAAACATCATAGAAATAGCAGGTACAATTTCTGCCGCCCAGGAACAAAAATTACAGGCAGCAGGAGACGGAACGGTTACCGGCGTATATGTTAAAGCCGGGGACATTGTAAAAAAAGGAGACTGTATCATGAGCCTGGATGATACGGCGCAACGGTTTGACATTGACCAGCAGGATTATCTCATTGAACAGGCACAAATCAACGGAGCACTCCGTAATTTAGAAATACTCAAAAAACAGCGGCTGGTACTCCAGCAAAAACTGGAAGACCGGATGATAAGGGCAAATTTTGACGGTATCGTGGCATACCTTGATGTCGCAGAAGGCGCCTATCTTGAGGCAAAAGATGTGGTGGGAACCATGATTGACCGCAGTTATTTGAAAGCATTGGTGGAAGTTGCCGAAACAGATGCACCGAAACTGGTTCCCGGCCAAAAAGTATCGTTTTCTTTTCCGGCATACGGGGATTATCCGGTGGAAGGCTATGTTGTTTCCTCATACGCAGTTGCTTCCATAACAGACCGGGGTGCTTCAGTAGTAAAGACCGAAGTCCGCATTGATAATCCTCCAGAGGAACTTCTGCCCAATTACTCTTTTACCGGTGAAATAGAAATCAGTCCCCCGGAAACAATCCTGCTGGTGGAACGGCAGGCCATCGGGTACGGTGAAGACGGAACCCCTTTTGCAGAAAAAATACTGCCTGACGGTACCGTTGACCGGGTTCCCGTTTCCGTCACTGCATACGGAGCATCCTTTGTCAAGATACTGGCGGGGCTGGATGACAGGGATATCCTCAAGCAGCAGCCTCAAACCGGAGCTGTTACCGGAAGATTCTCTGTTACCGATACCGGAGCAGCCGGTGCGGCTTCCGCAGAACCGGCGCCGCCTCCACCAAAAAAATAACATAGCATCGGACAAGAATAGGCAGACAACCATGAACACACTCCGTTTACAAAAAACAGACAGAAGAAAGACGTGCGGCAACAATATTCTTTTTGAACAAAAAGATATAATTGTAAATGTGAATCGGCATACAATCTTAACATCCGCCGGAATACCATGGATACGAATAGACTACACTGTGCCGGAAGATACTTGTTTTTCCGCACCTGTAACTCTAAAAATAAAACAGGATATACCCCATGTTTGAAGATCTTTATAATGCCTTTGCAAATTTCAAACGGAACAAAACCCGGACACTGTTGTCCCTTCTGGGCATTATTATCGGGGTCGCATCGGTAATCATCATCACGGCACTGGGCAAAAGCACCAGCGACAGTGTCCGTAGTTCCTTTGGTTCCACCGGGCTTGATGTTATCAGCATCACGAATAACGGTCCAAAACATATCCGTGCACGGCTGCTCTCCTATGATGAAACATTCCGCAGTGAATTGCTGGCACTGCAGGATGTGCAAAATGTCTTCTATATAAATAAATTTCCCGGAACAATTACCAGAAATAACGTGAGCGTAAATATGGATGTACTCTGTGTGGAGTACAGATACCTTGATGCATACGGCTATAAGCTCCAATACGGAACAGACTTTACCGTATCAGACCACGTATTGGGCTCGCAGAAAATGATACTGGGAAGCAAAGTCGCCGAAGCATTATTTCCGGAAGGAAATCCGGTAGGAAAACGGGTTATCCTTTCCCGGGATTCGGTATTATTCGGGTTTGACGTCATCGGAGTATTGGCTACTCCACCCGGTATATCAGAGTCTATATCAACAACCATTATGGTTCCCCGGGGATTTTATATAAAAAAAATGGATCCCAAACCGGACGCAGAACAAGTGCAGATAAAAGCCGCCGACATGGGACTGGTGGCAAAAGTAGAATCGGATATAACGGCACTGGTTGAACAAAAAACGGGAGCGGAAAACGTGGTGTGGATTGAATCGCCGCTGAGTATCATAGAACAAATAAATGAAGCCTATTCCACCATCAGTGTTATGCTTTCCGCCATAGCTGGCATTTCCCTTTTAGTGGGCGGAATCGGAATCATGAACATTATGATTGTCACGGTTACCGAACGCCGTAAAGAAATCGGTATCAGGAAAGCTTTAGGTGCGACACCGCAGGACATCCGTAACCAGTTTCTGATAGAATCCGCCGCTATTACCCTGACCGGAGGTTCAATCGGCATTCTCTTGGGCATTGCAATCAGCGCAGTAATCGTATATGCCCGCAACCTGCCGTTTACCATCCAATGGCAGGCATGTGTAATAGCCTTCGGTTTTTCTGTTTTTGTGGGAATATTTTTTGGGCTGAACCCCGCCCTCCGGGCAGCAAAACTTGACCCGGTAGATGCATTGGCGTCAGATTAAGACTTCCATCCAGACACATAACCCAAACCCCGCATGGCATCCCCTCCCCTCACCCCGAATCCGCAATGCGGTGCACCGTATACCGCTGCACTCCGTCCGGCTGCCGCACAACCGGAACACGGATACCGGAATCAAGAAACAGGCGGTTTGTTTCATAAACAGCTTGATTTACTGTAATACCAAATGTTCGAAGATACTTTCCTGATTATTGTCAACAGATATATAAATGGTTATAATAATTGAAGATTTTAAGGTATATATGATATTTTTAGGAATTGGTCTTTTCTTATTTCCGTATTTTGTAGGATACTTGATTATATCTCGAATCAAGCCGATGCGGAGATTTTTTATTTACGCTTCTACATTATTAGCCGTTTTTATCTGTTTTATAATTATTTTTTTCGCCCAAGATAACAGAACCTTTGCTGATCTTGCAAATAAACTTATACAGCCAACAATAAAATTCTACACACAATATTATGGACTCAGCATTTTTTTTATCACCGTATTTATTATAGAATTTTTTTGTATGTATAAAATAAAAAAAACAATATTCTATCACTCCCTAAGTAGGATTTTTTTTATTATTTCAATTTTACTAACAATTTTTAACTTCACATCTACCCAATGGGCGGTAAAATACTTTCCACTCAATCAACCTCGAACTGTGTTTTTTGTATTAAGTTCACCATTAGAAGGAAGTATTAATACTTCTATTATTGTATCAGCTTTATTATATATTTTCATCCCAATGCTTGGCGGAATAACCGGATGCATTATTCTTATTATGAAGATAAAAATATTTAAATATCCGTATAGCAATTATATACTCATTTTGACATTTACTGTATATATCATATCTATATTCAGTTTTTGTATAAAAACTAAAATTTATGAATATCCAGAGTTAATCTGGCAAGCATTACAGAAGCCGGAAGCCTCCGAATTTTACCAAAATGAATACATATACCCTGATTCTGTAACTATTCAATTTCCAGAAAAAAAGCGAAACTGCATTTTTATTTTACTCGAAAGTATGGAAAGTTCTTTCGCAGATTATCAATCAGGAGGTCTGCTGGAAGAAAATCTGATTCCGCATCTCACACAGTTAGCTTCAGAAAATATAAATTTTAGCGGAACAGATCTGCTGGGCGGAGGCATTGATCTTGACGGAACGGGATGGACGATAGCAGCAATGTTTGCAAAACTGGCAGGCTTACCGTTCAATCCAACGGTAATGGAACCGAACCCTTCCGGTATAATGTCTTTTTTTCCGAATGCAGTTACTTTGACAGACATTCTTACCCAATATGGATACACCCAACGGTTTCTGTTCGGTTCTGAAAAAAAATTTGCATCCCGAGACGTTCTCCTGGAAACCCATGGGGGAGTAGAAATTCATGACATCAACTGGTATAAAGCACAGGAGCTCTTACCGCTGGATTATGATAACTACTTCTGGGGGTTTGAAGATGAAAAACTGTACGCATACGCAAGAACAGAAATAGAAGCTTTGGCGGAAACTGACACCCCCTTTTTTTTGGGTCTCTTAACCGTGGATACTCATATGCCGGAAGGTTATATCTGTAATCAATGTACTATTGAACATCCGGATTCACCCATTCAAGATGCTATTTCCTGTGCAGACAGACAACTGGCGGATTTCATCACATGGTGCCAGAGCCAACCGTTTTATGAAAACACCGTGATTGTAATTCTCGGAGACCATTTGTTTATGACTACAGAATCCAGCAACCTATTTTCGGATAAATATATTACGACAACATCAGATTCCGCACGAAGATGGATAAATATCTTTATCAATCCGGCGATAGAACCTCTAGAAACAAAAAACAGGTTGTTTTCCTCTTTTGATATGTTTCCCACGATATTGGAATCCATGGGAGTAACAATAGATTCCCACGCCCTTGGTTTCGGCCGGTCATTGTTCAGCAATATTCCGACATTGCTGGAAAAATATCCAATATCATACATCAATACAGAACTTATGAAAAAAAGCATTGAATATATGAATTTTTTATATTGAAGTTAGAATATTCACTAAGAATTGTGAGTCCCATACAACTTTACAATACAGATAAAATATTCTATAGTGGCAACAAACACAGGAGAACTCAATGAATATACACCGGCTTACAGCCGTTATGATAGTAGCCGCCGTTACGGCTTTACCCATAGTTTCCCAGGAAGCCTTGAAATCCACGGAAGAGGAATACTACGATTTTCTGTCCATCCAGGGACTTGCGGAGCGTCCCACCCTGAATTACCGCACCCTGTCTGATTCGGAATGGAAGCTGACCGGCGAGGCGGCGGAAGGGAACCACGTGTGGGCAGAAAACAACTTGGGAACCCGCTTCACTTTGTGGCAGGCGGCACACCCCGCGGACAACTGGTTCACCCGGGGAATAGACCAGAGCATTACTATGAAAGTATACGGCCCTGAATGGTTTAACAGCTTTAATACCGCTGCCCCTTACGGTCAGAATGACGGCGCACTCTGGCAGGGACGCGGTTATAATACAAGTCTTACCGGCGGTATCCGCTTTGAGGCATACGGCTTTGAAGCCACCATAAAACCCCAGCTCAGCTTTAGCCAGAATATGGCGTTTGAATACATAACGCCAAACTACGCGGCTACAGATAAAAATGGAAATCAGACGATTTACGCAGGGAAAGCGTCTGAATACGGATATTATGGTGTTCAAAGTATCGACGCTCCCCAGCGTTTTGGCGATAAGCTGTTCTTTACCTATGACTGGGGCGACACGGAAATCCGCTGGAGCTGGCACACCTTTACAGTAGGTTTTGGGACACAATCAATCTGGCTTGGCCCGGCAAATCTGAATCCGATTATTCATTCAAACAACGCTGCATCATATCCTAAATTTGATATCGGATTACGAAAACAAAGTATTGTTATACCAAAAGTCGGCTGGTATCTGGGAGATATCGAATTTAGGGGATGGTGGGGACAGCTGTCAGAATCAGATTATTTTGATACAGTAGAAAGCAATAATCATAATCTGATATCAGGCTTAGCGGTCTCCTGGGCTCTTCCAGGAATATTTGAAGGGCTTTCCATCGGTTTTAACAGAACTATGTTAAGTAAATGGAATAATATAAACGCATATTCATTATTTGAGATTTTTATTCCTTTAATGAAAGGGCAAGCAGGTCAAGATGAAAGTGATCAACGGGCGTCGATAACTGTAGATTATCTATTTCCCAAAGCAGGTGTAGAAATTTATCTGGAATGGGGACGCAACGACTTCCAAGTTGTTGAAGGAAATTTTTTAAGATATCCTTTCCATTCTCAGGGATGGACTGTGGGCGGAAAAAAAACTTTTAATATTACACAAAATATTTTTGGCATTCTTTGTATTGAAATAACCAATCTACAAAGTTCATATGATTATGGCTTTACATATCCTTGGCAATCTACATTCTATGCACACCACAAGATAACACAAGGATATACAAACAGAGGTCAATGGCTTGGTGCAGGTGTCGGTACCGGAAGCTCAAGTCAATATATTAACTTCTCATTTTTCTACCCACAAGGCTGCACTGGGTTTTATGTGTATAGAGTAAACCCTAATTTAGATTATATTTGGTTTTCAGGGCAATTTGAGAATACATATACTAATTGTATTAACACAGAGTATCATATAGGTATAAATTCTCTATACTACATCACTGATAAGTTTTTTGTTCAAGGAGGGATAGAATATATTTATATATTATCACCAAATTATACTTCCGCAACAGATAAACATTCAATATCAGGAAATATTTCCTTAAAATTTATCATTTAATACATATAAATTTATTATATGATGTTTTATTTCCCATTTTGACAAAACTAAAAAATAAATTACATTGACCGAATTACAAAGTATACACTACAATGATAAACATGAAATCACCTATTTATACAAACGACACAGCCATATTCAACACAAAATGCTATGAAAATGATTGGGGATGGAATCATTTAGATCAATATCGTTATAAAACAAATTTTGTAATTGGGATTAAACAACAGTATTATCTTTTAAGCTCATTAAGTATAAACGGAAGTTTTGCATATGATATGATAATCAACCCATTATATGTAGGGACAGTCAATGCTGACGAGCACTTACAACATAATATATCATTATCACTAGGAATAAAATACACTTTATAGAACATGGTTAAAAAATCCCTTAAAAAAAACGCTGTATTAAATATAATCCGTACTACATGTGGGATTATCTATCCCATCATAACGTTTCCCTATGCTTCCCGAATCCTCTTGCCGGAAGGTATAGGGAAAGTAAATTTCGCAAATTCTGTAATATCATATTTCGTCCTCATTGCAGGGTTGGGAATCGGGACTTATGGAACCCGGGAAGCTGCTAAAATACGTGAAAATAAAATAGCGCTCAGTAATCTTGTAAAAGAATTATTTACTATTAACATAATATCAATGGCAATAGCATATCTTTTATTAGGAATCTCTCTGTTCCTTGTTCCCAAATTCCAGTCATACCAAACACTGTTATTGATTTCGAGTATAACAATCTTGTTCACCACTATCGGTTTTGACTGGGTATATTCAGCACTGGAAGAATACGGGTATATAACGCTGCGTACAATTATTTTCCAGTGCATCAGTATTGTTTTACTCTTTTTACTGGTAAAAACAAAAGAGGACTATGCTGCTTATTTAGGAATCGGAGTTATCAGTTCTGTTGGTGCTAATGTATTAAACTGTATCCACCTGCGAAAATATATAATATTAAAAACCGGTTATAAACTTCAAATAAAACAACATTTAAAACCTATTTTTGTTTTATTTGGAATGGCTCTTGTTACCAGCGTGTACACTATGCTTGATACAACTATGCTTGGCTTTCTAGCAGATGATACGCAAGTCGGATATTATTCAGCAGCAACAAAATTGAATAAAATGGTTCTTGGTTTTGTAACTGCGGCCTGTGCTGTTTTATTTCCACGGCTTTCTTTATATGCAGCAAAAGAAAATAAGGAAGAATTCCGACAATTACTGAATAAAAGCCTGGCTATAACTATGTGCTTTGCAATTCCTGCAACAATCGGGCTAAGCATATTAAGCGAACCAATTACTCTTTTATTCAGTGGTGAAAACTACCTTCCTTCTGTTCCCGTTATGCGGATGATGAATCCAATAATTATCATTATTGCATTAAGTAATTTTATTGGGATTCAATGTCTGATTCCGTTGCACAAAGAAAAGATAACACTATATTCGGTTTGTGTCGGAGCCGGTACCAATTTTATATTAAACATCATTCTTATTCCGCATTTTGGAGCATTAGGTGCCGCCACCGCAACATTATGTGCAGAAAGCTCCGTTACTATATTCCAATTAATAGCTGCCAGAAAGTACATTAATATAGCCCCCATATTCAAAGCGGTACTTGAATATATAATTTCTTCAATCTTTATGGGTATTGCTGTGTATCTGTGCACACAGCTTAATATGACTATCGTTGCAAAAGCTTTGCTTCCCATTCCTATAGGAATATTCGTTTATGCTTGCGTACTTTTAATATTGAAAAATCAAACAGCTCTATATATTATACATTACATAAATAATAAAATTAGGAACAAAAAATAACATGGAACACTATGATTACCTTATTGTTGGAGCCGGTTTATATGGTTCAGTATTTGCATATAAAGCTAAAACCTGCGGAAAATCAGTTTTAGTAATCGACAAGAGAAAGCATTCCGGCGGCAATCTTTATTGCGATAATATTGACGGTATCAATGTCCATACTTATGGTGCACATATTTTCCATACATCAAACAAAATTATCTGGGATTTTGTCAATTCTTTTGTATCCTTTAATAGATATACAAATAGTCCTGTTGCGAATTATAAAGGGAAACTATACAATCTCCCGTTTAATATGAATACATTTTATCAGATGTGGGGAATCACAACACCACAGGAAGCGGTCAACATTATTGAAAAACAGAAAACAGAAGCGGGAATCATAGTTCCCCATAATCTGGAAGAACAAGCCATCTCATTAGTCGGTAAAGATATTTATGAAATACTGGTGAAAGAATATACAGAGAAACAATGGGGACGTCCCTGCACAGAATTACCTCCATTTATTATAAAACGGTTACCAGTAAGATTTACCTTTGACAACAATTATTTTAATGATATGTATCAGGGAATTCCTATAGGGGGGTATAATAAACTGATTAGCGGGCTTCTAAATGGTATAGAGGTAAAAACCGACACTGATTTTTTTGAAAACCGCACACACTGGCAAAATATTGCTGAAAAAATCGTTTTTACTGGAAAAATAGACGAATACTACAACTATCAGTTCGGCAGATTGGAATACAGAACAGTCAAATTTGACACAGAAATAATTGAAAATCAGAATTATCAGGGAAATGCCGTCATAAACTATACATCTCACAAAGAGCCCTATACCCGCATTATAGAACATAAACACTTTGAACCAGAAAACCCGGTATATAATAATAATGTTACCGTTATATCAAAAGAATTTTCTTCTGAATGGGCACCCGGGGCGGAACCTTTTTATCCGGTCAATGATGAAAAAAATACAGCATTATATCAAAAATATAAGAGTCTTGCTGATAAAGAGCAGAATGTCATATTCGGCGGACGTCTCGCAGAATATACATACTATGATATGGATGATATAATAGAGAAGGTGTTAAATATCTCTAATATTTAGGAATTAATATGCTGTTTAATAAAATATATGTCATATGCCCGGCCTATGCACAAACAGGAGGACCAGAATTACTACATCAACTAGTTTATACATTAAAAAATTTAAATCAGGATGCGTATATTGTATATACAGGAATTGCAGACAAAACATATAAGATAATTAATGATTATACTTGCTACATTTGCGACTATCTTTTACCAAATGATATTATTGATGAATCAAATAATATTATTATTGTACCGGAAACAAATATATATATCGCAGCAAATTATATAAAATGTAAAAAAGCCATTTGGTGGCTTAGTGTTGATAATTTTTTTCTGACTTACTATTCAATACTATCCTCAATAAAATATAAATCGATAAATTCTAAATGGATAGTCTTTAAAGATATTGTTCATAATATAAAAAAAATTATATTACATCAACAAAAATATCTTTCACCTAAATCGTCATTCTGCAAGAATTTCGATTTTCATTTCTGCCAATCCCATTATGCTTATGAATTTTGTAAGAAAAATAAATATAAAAATATTTATATGCTAACTGATTATATCAATACAGATTTCGAATGCCAAATAAATTCTATTAAAGACAACATCATTTTATATAATCCTAAAAAAGGGTTCTATTTTACCAGCAAAATAATAAAAAATGCCCCGCAATTAACTTTTATCCCGATACAAAACATGACGAGGACTGAAGTTATAGAAAATTTAACTCGTGCAAAAATATATATTGATTTTGGGAACCATCCAGGAAAAGACAGGATACCACGAGAGGCATGTCTAGCAAATTGTGTCATTATAACTGGTAAAAAAGGTAGCGCAGCATATTATGAAGACGTACCCATTCCCATAGAATATAAATTTAATCAGCGAACTTCAGACATTGCTAAAATAATCACACTGCTAGAAACAGTATTGAACAATTATGAATCCTATATGAAGGATTTTCATATTTATCAAGATATAATAAAGAAAGAAAAAGACGTTTTTGTGGAACAAGTTAGGAATATCTTCACGGAGTCTCTAATATAATGAATATAGCAACTGTAGTTATTTGGTATAATCCAAATGTTAATATTACACAAAATTTAAAAACATACTCATCACTCTTTAAGAAAGTGTATATTGTTGATAATAGCAAGACAGATAACTCATTTCTGGCAAAATCTATTCCCAACTCTCTTTATATCCCCAATTATAAAAACATTGGAATCGCAGCTGCCTTAAATATAGGTTGTAGACAGGCATATACTGATAAGTTTGAATGGATCATGACTATGGATCAGGATTCTTTCTGGGCAACAGATGAAATCAAAAAGTATCTTTCAATAATAGATTCAAAAATATTACAAAATAAATATTTTAGTTTTGCACCCAGCTTAATACAAGCAGAAATTCCTATATCATATTATCAAGATTTTAAAAACTGGATAAAAAAGATTTTTCATATTCATAAGAAAATATCTGGAAATCATTTTACCCCTGAATTTCAAACACCTATGGTTGTCATCACAAGTGGAAATGTAATTTCCCTTAAAATATGGGAAGAATTACATGGATTCTATGAACCCTTTTTTATTGATGAAGTTGACCACGAATTTTGTATGAGGTTAATC
>CALXOI010000064.1 GCA_944389965.1 uncultured Treponema sp. | reverse complement strand
GATACGGTTGAATCCGATCAGTCTTTGTCTGAACATGAAGCAGAATCTGCTGATAAAGCTAATGTTGCCCGGGAACGGGTAGTCGTACGTCGATCCTCCCGTAAAAATACCGGTAGCCGGTCTGCCGGTGACGGAGAGTTTCCTTCCCGCAGCCGGGGACGACCCAGAATGAATGGAACCAGATCCGGCTATACCCGGTCTGGTTCTGGAGAGCATTCTTTGCCGGGTGACATTGATGCTGGTGAAAATACAATATCTGTGCAGGACGATATAAACAATGATTCAAAACCCCGCCTGCAGATAAATGATTTGACAGAGATGGGAATGCACGGTTTGCGAGATATGGCAGCCCAGTACGGTATTTCCCATGATGATTTAGCTCCAATGAAAAAGCAGGAGCTTATATTTGTAATTTTGAAAGCGCATACTGAACACGGTGGGATTATTTTTGCTTCCGGGGCGCTGGAAATTCTACCAGACGGTTACGGGTTTTTGCGTTCTCCCCAGAACAGTTATCTGCCGGGACCGGATGACATTTATATTTCTCCCAGCCAGATCCGGCTGTTTAATTTAAAAACAGGTGATACCATTTACGGTCAAATCCGTTCTCCAAAAGAAGGGGAACGTTTTTTCGCCTTACTGCGTATAGAAACAGTTAATTTTGATGAAACACGGATTGCCCAAACGCGGATTCCGTTTGAAAATCTGACGCCATTATATCCGGATGAAAAACTTCATTTAGAGACAACGACAAATGAAATTTCGACCAGAATAATGGATTTATTCTGTCCTATTGGAAAAGGTCAGCGTGCATTGATTGTTGCTCCGCCAAAAGCCGGGAAGACAATTTTGATGCAGAAAATTGCAAATGCAATCACTACAAATCATCCTGAAGTTTACCTGATTGTACTGCTGATTGATGAACGCCCGGAAGAAGTAACGGAAATGGAACGTTCTATAAAAGCAGAAGTCATTTCTTCTACGTTTGATGAACAGGCAACCAGGCATGTTCAGGTTGCAGAAATGGTTTTAGAAAAGGCAAAACGTTTGGTTGAGCATAAAAAGGATGTCGTGATTTTTCTTGATTCTATTACCCGTCTCGCCAGAGCGTATAACCAGACCGTTCCGACCAGCGGGAAAGTTCTTTCCGGTGGTGTTGATTCCAATGCTTTGCATAAACCGAAACGGTTTTTTGGTGCGGCAAGAAATGTGGAAGAGGGAGGTAGCCTGACAATCATTTCTACGGCGCTGATTGAAACCGGTAGTCGGATGGATGAAGTTATTTTTGAAGAATTCAAGGGAACCGGCAACATGGAAATCAATCTGGACAGAAAGCTTGCTGACCGGCGGTTGTTTCCTGCTATTAACATTAAAAAATCTGGAACAAGAAAGGAAGAACTGTTGTTGACAGAAGAAGAACTTCAAAAAGTTTGGATTCTGCGCAAAGTGATTAATCCAATGGATGATGCTGAAATTATCGAACTTCTGCTTGACAAAATGAAAAAAACAAAGAATAATGAAGCGTTCTTAAAATCGATGAATACTATCGGGGGGGCTTGATTAAAAGCAAACAGAAAATATTAATCATTTTGTGGATATAGAAAGTTGCAATATTTCTATATCCGGGCAAAATGAATCGAATATGGAGGATATTATGAAACAGGGAATTCATCCTGACTATGAATTGACAAAAATTACCTGTGCTTGTGGTAATGTTATTGAAACCCGTTCAACTGTAAAAAACATTCATGTTGAAATTTGTTCTGCTTGCCATCCGTTTTTTACCGGTAAGCAAAAATTAGTTGATACTGCAGGACGTATTGAGCGGTTCAACAAGCGGTTTAAGATTAATCAGAACTGAGTATTCGAGTTGTACTGCACAAAAAAAAAGTCCCGTGAGGGACTTTTTTTTTGTGCCTATGCAGACATTATTTCAGATATTGTTTTTAATATTTCATCATGGCAACCGCCACAGCCGGTTGAGCAATGGGTTATTTTTTGTACGGATTCAAATGCTTTTTCTACATCACTGAATTTTGTATTATCATGTAAAGCTTTTTCAATATCCAGATATGTTACCTTTTTACAGTGGCATATTTCCCTGTTGCTACCGGTAGCCATTGGTGTTTCCATAAAATACTCCTTTGTAGTTTGATATATTATAGTATAATCATTTTATTCCTGCGGTGCAAGAAAAATAAAAGAAACAATGCTAGATAGTTTCCGGTATGTTCAGCTTGCTTTTCAATTCTGCAATTTCTGTACTGAGAGAGAGTGTCTGCTTTGTTTGCCGCACTAATCTTTGTGCTAAAAGTTTGGACAGGAAAATACCATAATGAGGATGTTTTCTTATCAGGTTTAAAAAGGCTGTCTTTGGAATCCGTACTAGCCGGCAATTGCCCACTGCTAAAATCGTTGCACTCCGTCGGTCATTTAATAAGAAAGACATTTCTCCGATAAACATATCATTTGTTGTTAAGATAGAAATCAGTTTCCGTTCTGAGTAAACAGCATAACGTCCTGATACAATAAAAAACAGGTCATTTGTCGGTTCATTTTGTCTGCAAATGACCTGTTTGTCTGTATATAATATCATTTCAAATGATTCCATTACACCAGGTATGGTATTTGACTTGTTTTGCAGATTTGCAATTTCAAAGGAAACTTCATTCCCCTTATCATTATATGTCAGATTTTGTACAAGGTCTGCGGAAAGATTTATCCCCCTGCCGTGAGTAGACTCCATTTCTGTTTTTTTCTGCAATTGTGTTTTCCAGTCAAACCCGTTTCCATTATCAATGATTTTAAAATATGATTTATCTTTTGTAATCAGATATGATGTTTGGATTTTCCGGGCTGCAATCCGGGGATTTTTATTTTTTTCAGCAATTAAATCGAGTATGTTGCCGCCGCTGAGCAAATATTGCGTTTTCTGCTGGTATGTTATTTCACAGTTTCCATGCTCCAGCGCATTTGTCAGCAGTTCCATGAGTGCAGTCTGAAGTGCAAAACGGTCTGATTCTGAAATGCGGCTGGTACTGTACAGATAGCTGACTATAATATTCGTATACATTCTGATATCTAACGGATCATTTTCGCAAATGAAAGATCCTGTTTCTCTGCCTCCGATATGTTCCTGCATTCCCCGGTTGAACAGAAACTGCTGGTTACTCCAGAGAATTTTAAGCAGACGGGAAAAATGTTCTTTAAAAGCCCGTTCCGTTTGAACAATAAGAATGTTCGGATTTTTTTTATCTTCAATTTCCTGGACATCGGCTGGTTTTGGAACAACTGCAATGATGCCTCCGTTGTGGAGCCAGGGATCATCATCTATCATTTTTATTATTTTATGGCAATCAATATCAGATGATGTAAAGTCGAGAACTTTTATTTCAGGAAGCTCATAGTTGATGAAGCTTTCTGCTTCCTCTGTCTCACTGCAGAATTCCGCATCAAAATAGACAGCATATTTAGTACAGGCAGCTCGTACGGTTTGTATTACAGCCGGGTTTGTTGTAACGGCAAGAATTTTTTTCATCTCTGCTCCGCTCCTCGGTATATTTATTCCTTCAATATTCGATATATTATGGATATGCAAATCCTGCCCAATTATATCATAAAAATGGAAAAATTTGATACTGCTGTGTAGTGGAAAAACAGTATTCGCGGCTGATTTTTATGTTCGTAGTTGAGATAAATGGATATTGTATATTTTAGAGGTTTTGAATAGAGGCAATATAGATATATGCTGCGGGGTTTATTGCAATTGATGGAATTGTATAAAAAAACACACCGTTGGAATTTTGTTGTCAACGGTGTGTTTTACAGCGATATTACCGTTATTACCGTAGCAGTAACGGAATATTGTTACATATTTTTAAGGTTTGCTTCCAGTTTATCAAGTTCTGCGGTCAATTCTTTCGGCAGATGAGAGCCGAATTTTGGATAGTGGTTCTCACGGATATCTTTGATTTCCTTGAGCCAGCCTTCCTTATCAACTGATGTAATTGCTTTCATTGCTTCAGCGCTTACATCTAAGCCGTCTGTGTTAATCGCACCTTCTTTTGGCATATAACCAATTGCTGTTTCAACATAGTTGTCCTTGTTATCGCAGCGGTCAAAGATCCATGCGAGAACGCGGCTGTTGTCTCCATAGCCCGGCCACATAAAGTTGCCGTCCGCGTCCTTGCGGAACCAGTTAACATAGAAGATCTTGGGCAGTTTATCTGCTGATGATTTTTTACCGATGTTAATCCAGTGCTGGAAATAATCACCCATGTTGTATCCGCAGAATGGCAGCATCGCAAACGGATCGCGGCGAACCTGTCCAACCTGGTCTGAAATAACAGCTGCGGTAACTTCTGAACCAACAATTGAACCGAGGAATACACCATGGTTCCAGTCGCGGCTCTGATGTACCAGCGGGATTGTGCTGGGGCGGCGTCCGCCAAACAGGAATGCGGAAATCGGAACACCTTTTGGATCTTCCCATTCTTTTGCGATACAGGGACACTGACGTGCCGGAGCTGTAAAGCGTGCGTTCGGATGTGCAATTTCTTCACCTTTGGGGCTCTTATCTTTAGCAGGAGCAGGTTTTTTGTTGCCATGCCAATCGATGATTTCACCTTTTGCAGGATATCCGATGCCTTCCCACCAGATATCGCCGTCTTCAGTAAGACCACAGTTTGTGAAGATGGTATTTTCTTTGATAGAGTCCATCGCGTTTTTGTTTGATGCATCATTGGTTCCAGGTGCAACACCAAAGAATCCATTTTCAGGATTGATAGCGTACAGACGTCCGTCTTCACCAAATTTCATCCATGCAATATCATCGCCGATTGTTTCCACTTTCCAACCGGGAATGGTCGGAATGAGCATGGCAAGATTGGTTTTACCGCATGCTGACGGGAATGCACCGGTAATATATTTAACTTCACCCTGAGGATTGGTCAGTTTGAGAATCAACATATGTTCTGCAAGCCAGCCTTCATCCCGTGCGAGAACAGAAGCGATGCGGAGGGCAAAACATTTTTTACCCAACAATGCGTTTCCGCCGTAGCCTGAACCGTATGACCAGATAGTCCGTTCTTCCGGGAAATGGGAGATATATTTATGTTCCATATCAGCGCAGGGCCACTGGCCGTTATCGCTTTCACCTGCAGCAAGCGGTTTACCGACAGAATGCAGGCAGGGAACAAATTCACCATCAGTGCCCAGAACGTCAAGAACTTTTGTTCCGACACGGGTCATGATGTCCATGTTGCAGACAACGTATGCTGAATCGGTAATTTCGATACCGTTTTTTGCGATGTTTGAGCCGACCGGTCCCATAGAGAACGGAATAACGTACATAGTACGGCCTTTCATACAACCAGTATATAGGCCGGTCATAGTTGCTTTCAACTCTTTAGGGTCAATCCAGTGGTTTGTAGGACCTGCAGCGTCTTCGGTGACACTGGCAATATATGTGCGACCTTCAACACGGGCAACGTCTGACGGCTGTGAGCGGAATAAGACGCTGTTAGGACGTTTCTTCAAAGGAGTGGCAAGACCTGATTTAATCATTTCCTGCATCAATCTGTCATATTCTTCTTTTGAACCATCGCAAACATAGACAGCATCAGGCTGACACATTTTTGCAACTTCTTCTACCCAAGCTTTGATTTTTGGGTGTTTGATGTCATTAATTGTCATAATAACTCCTATAATTGATTTGCCGTATTATCGGCTAGTTTCCATTTTATATATAAAAATATACTGATTTTCCTGCTTTTGTTCAACAGAGTATAGAAAATAATGTCATATTCTGCGGAAAAAACACTAGCTGCAGAAAAATCCTGCCGGATACATCCGTAGCGGACGGGTTATGAGCAGGCGGGTATTTTTATAATGGATATATAAATGAAATTAAATAGAAAAACTGAACACTGCACCGGGCTGCATAACAGCATTTCCCGGAATAAAGGGATTCGTTTCCGCCAGTTTTATTGCAGTGTGGATTTGCTCTTGGTATGTCTGGATAAGTGTATTAATCTGTGGATCGTTGTCGGTTAGATTCGGAACCGTTTCCGGTTGTTGTTTAATAGAAACCAATCGCTCAATCAATGAATTCAGTATTTGTATTTTTGAAATATTGACACCCCGTTGATTCTGGTTTGCTGCAACTCCGGAAATATGTTCCAGCTGGGAATACACAACCATCTGTGGTTTGACCGGTACATAAATCTTATTATTTCCGGTTCCCGTAAGCATAGAACTGTATGAATAAGTATTCATTATTCCCAAGTTTGATACCATGATTTACCCCTCAGGAATAATATCGGCATCTGCGGTATTGGGTTTAGTTAAATTGTTTTGTCCATTCTGAAATCAATGTTTCCATGGTAACGGACGGTGTATTTTTTTCTGTATCGGTTGCTTGTTCCAGCCAGGGAATGACAACCCGGGTTTTTAAGCTTTCCCAGCGGGGCGGTAAGGCATCCGGTGGAGTCAGATAGTCAGCGGCCGGCAGATTGTCTAGAAGCGTCTGATAGTATGCCGGAAAAATCCGCTCGGTTACGTTCTTGATTGCAGAAAATCCCCCGGAAATTCCAAAAGTTGCGGTACTGAGTCCCATGGATTTTGTTCGCTCCAAAAGTTGCCGTTGCGTATCTTCTTTCATAAGCCATGTAATGAATTGTTCTGCTCCATCTGAATTCTGTGCTTTTTTGTAAAGACCAAGAAAAACAATGTCGTCTTCCACATAGATATTATTATTATCATGTATCCACCGGTAATCAATGTTTTGCAGACGGTCAGCAGGCAGATTGAATAATTCATCACTCGTCGTATAAGAAAACAAACAGGCTCCCGATGTTACCTGTTTATACCCAGGTGTATATAGGTATTTGAATGCAAAATCATTTTCTGCAGAGGCTGACGAATTTACTGACAGGGTCCATTGTTTCAGATAATCTGCGGTTTCTGATAGTTTTTGCGGATCCCATGAAAAAATATTCTCGTTTTCATTAAACTTACAATTTTTAATTTTTGCTGCAGTATACAGAAAATCTGGATTCCATCTAGGTGCAAATCCCATGTTTGTATAAATTCCTGATTTGTTCTGCTTATTGAACATCGCAGCCGTGTCCCGGATCTGATCAAGAGATAAAATATAATTTTCTGAAATCAGAGCTTCATTTTCTTTTGAAAAAATTACAGCCGGTAGATTAAAACTGACAGGAAGCAGGTATTGTTTATTTTTAACAGCACCAGCTTCCAGCAGCTGAGGATAAAATGCTGCGGAATTTATCTGTTGTTCTGAAAACAGGTAATTTAAAGACTTGAAATTTTTTCTTAATTTTTCACTTTGTAGCCAAGGCCCGATAACGATATCCGGTGGTGTTTCATCTTTTGCAGCGGGAAGGGATTCCGCCGGCCGTTGCTTGTATATAACAATTACTTTAGTGTTATCTTGTACGGCATTAAACAGTTCTGCATAAGATATGAAATCCTGTTGGTTTGTCCAAACAACCACCGGTTGTTCCCGGGATGCAGAACATCCCGGATATATCCAGATGGAGAGAAAAAGCAGGCATAGTGTTAACGGTACCGGTGTGAATCGAAATCCCGTGTTATGTCGCAGCCAGTTCATCCGCAATATCATAAATTGCCGTGTAAACAGATTCAATCAGTTCTTCGTCGATACTGGAAAAAGCTACGCGGAGCGTTTTGCTGTCAATTGCAACTGTTCCGATACCTTTTTTCTGCAGGAGCGCAACCCGTAATTGTTCCGCGTCAATGCCGCTACACCGTAAGCTCATAAAGTATCCGGAATTAAACGGCATTGGTTGCAGTACCGGATGATTCCGTTTCGTTTCCAGAAATGCCCGGACTTTCAGGAACCGGTGTTCCAGCAGCGTGTGGAATTTATTTTTTTCTGCTTCCAGTTCCTGCTCTGGTTCTTTAAATGTATGCAGCAAGATGGATTGCGGCGGCGTCGAACAACATGACACTGAAGATCTGATATCACCTGTCAGTTTTTTTATCAACGCATCATAATGAATATCGGTAAGTCCTTTTCCGGCAAAGGTGAGGAATCCGCACCTGAATCCCCATACAAAATCTTCTTTTGTCGGACCGTCAATTTTCGCAGTAAACACATTTTCATGTATATCTGCAAGAAATGCAAACAATGATTCGGGATTGATGTTATCGGCATAGTTTAAACCGAAATATGCATCGTCACACCATACCATAATTTTACAGCCGGTTTCCGCTGCTTCTTTTATGATGGAACAGATTTCCTTGGCTTCAGAAACGGTTGGGGAATATCCTGAAGGATTCTGCGGAAAATTCAGCAGAATGCACAGTTTCCCGGAAGAAATATTTTCCATAACGGCATTCCGGAATGCTGCCACATTAAATCCGTAATCCAAACCTGTTCCGGTAAACATATTGAATTGCTTCAACTGTGCCTTTCTGCGGGATTCCGCAATCAGCACATAATTATCCCATGAAGGATCTGCCGTGAGCAGTGTGTCATCTTCTGATAAAAATAAATCACATAAATAAGAAATACCGGCTGTCAATCCCGGTACTACAACCGGCAGGGAGAAAGATTTTCCGATCAGGCTTGGATTTTTTTTCAGGATTTTTTCTTTCCATATGTTCCTGAGTTCCAGGTTTCCTTCTGTGGGTGCGTAGGCAACCAATTCCTGGGGTGTAAAATCCGGCAGCTGTTTTTGAATAATGGGGAGAACGACCGGTATTCCGTTGGAAACCGTCATACCGATTGTTGCATTTGCTGTTTTGCCCAATTTTTTTGCTTCTGCGCTTTGGGCTATAATACCTTTGGGAAAATACATCCGCTGGCCGAAATCAGACAGAAGCTGCCCCGGCGTTGTTGATTTAAGAACTTCATTTAATTCTTGTGCTAAACAATGTAACATGATACAGTGTATTATCGTGAAAGCTGGTTTTTGTGTCAATGCTTTCATGATAAAAAATGCAGTATGACTGAAAATCATGTAAGATTTTACTTTTTATCTGAAAAGGATGGAACCAATGCCAGCACAAACAGATGTTTCTTCTTCTGAATTTGAACAGTATCAGAAAATTTTCCAGCAATGCCGGAATGAAGTTGCAAAACGTCTTACCGGGCAGCACCCTGTGGTGGATGGCATTCTCACGGCACTGGTTGCCGGCGGACATGTGCTTTTGGAAGGAGTGCCTGGACTTGCAAAAACCCTTGCTGTTAAAACGTTTTCTGATATTTCCGGTTTGGAATTCAAGCGGATTCAGTTTACTCCTGATCTGTTGCCTGCGGATATTACCGGGACATTGATTTATGAACAAAGTTCGGGGCTGTTTACTGTACGTAAAGGCCCTGTCTTTACGAATCTTGTGCTGGCAGATGAAATTAACCGGGCACCTGCAAAGGTTCAGTCTGCTCTGTTGGAAGCGATGGCAGAACGCCAGGTTACTATCGGAGAGAAGACATATCCGCTTCCGGTGCCGTTTTTTGTTCTTGCAACCCAGAATCCTATTGAACAGGAAGGTACGTACAATCTTCCGGAAGCGGAACTTGACCGGTTTCTGATGAAGTTGTTGGTAACGTATCCGTCGCCGGCGGAAGAGGTTCAGATTGTACAGGGGGGCGGCCGGCAGGAGAATATTCCAGTACAGCAGGTTCTGACACCGGAAATTTTGGAACGGAGCCGGCAGCTTTTGGAACAGGTTTCATGTGATGAAAAAATTATTGAGTATATTGTATCAATTGTTTCTGTTACCCGCCCGGTTATTTCCCGTAGCGGAAAACCCCGGGATGATCTTCATAAATATATTTCATTCGGAGCGTCACCCCGGGCAGGCATTGCGTTAAGCCGGTGTGCAAAAACTGCGGCACTGTTTGCCGGCAGGAATTATGTTCTTCCGGAAGATGTTAAAACTGTAGCACCGGCAGTGCTCCGTCACCGGTTGGTGCTGTCGTATGAAGCGGCGGCAGACGGTGTCACTGCTGATGATTTAATTGCTAAGATTCTGACACTGATGCCGGTACCATAAAATGCAGCGAGAATTGGACTGTCCGTCTCTGGTACGACGGGCTGGAACCCTGAGACTTTCCTCTAAAATTATATCAGATAGTATGCGGTCCGGTTCTTTCCGGTCTTTATCCCGGGGACGTGGTATTGAATTCAGCGGAGTACGGGAGTATTTACGGGGTGATGATGTCCGGTCCATTGACTGGAATGTTACAGCCCGTATGGGGCGGACGTTTGTAAAGCAATTTGAAGAAGACAGGGATTTGATTCTATTTGTTATTGTGGATACATCCCTGTCGATGCAGACGGGGAGCGGGCCCAAAAGCCGGTTATATAGTGCCTGTGAAACCGCCGCACTGATGTCCTTTGCTGCCGCCTACGCTGGTGGTCCGGTTGGAGGAGTGTTGTTCAATCAAGATATTACATTTTCTTCCGAGCCACGGAATGGGCGAGATTCTGTTATGTTGTTGTTAAGCCGGTTTGATGAAGCGTTGGACGCTGCCGTCAGCGGTGGCAATACCACAGCACCTGGTTCTGCATTGGATAAAGCATTGAAAGGTGCTGCTTTACTGCTGAAAAAACGGTCTTTAGTAATAGTTATCTCTGATTTCCGCACTACCGGGTATGAACGTTCCTTGGGAATGCTCAGCCGGAGGCATGACGTGATTGCTGTCCGGATAACAGATACTTCTGATTCAGATTTGCCGGAAATCGGAACCCTGCCGTTTATTGATATGGAAAGCTCTTATTCAGTCCGGTTGCCGACATCGTCCATGGCTTTCCGCCGGGCATGGAAAGAGGCTGAAAGCCGCCGTGTGGAGCGGTGGCAGACAGAGTGCGGCAGGAGGAACGTGAAAACCTTGTGTATTTCAACCTTGGATGATCCTGCACAGAATTTACAACGTTTTTTTGCAGGGCGGGAGGGTTGATGAAAAAACTGCTTTGTATGCTGTTTGCTGTTGGTATGATAGGATACGTCTTTTCTGTAGATGCAGAACAGTCTGGTTCTGTTACCCGTCTGACACCGGTTTCCGCGGTTTTGATACCAAAAGAGTTTTTTGTCGGCGATGATGTTGAATATCGTTGTACATTTCAAACGACACTGCGGCTTTTGCCAGATGGAATTGGTAATGTTGCAGTGCAACCGGATATTGCTGTCTTTGGAGCGGAGAATATGACAATCCGGCAGATTCAGCTGCAACAGGTTGCCGGAGGGTATGAGCTATGCATTTTTTTTACACCGTGGCAGGCAGGACAAATTGTTTTTCCGGAAATTACTTTTGATATATTCCCTGCTGTATCAGAAACCTTGCGGCCTGATACAACGGTGTCTGCACTTTTGCCGGCAATAACTGTTTCTTCTTTGGTAGAAAAACTACAGGAGACGGAATTACGCCCTCCGTCTGCTCCGGTTTTATTACCGGGAACAATATATATAGTATATATCTGTGTAATTTGTGGCCTATTGGTATTGTTGGGTATTATTATGGTATGTATCCGTTTCCGCAGGGTCATGCTGTTTTTTCATAATCTGGCCGTTCGTTTTAAACATTTCCGCAATTACCGGCAGACACTCTGCAGGTTGAAAAAATTGCTCGGTTCCGACTGTAGTCACAAGGAATTTGCTGCCGGTATGGAAATGGCAGTCCGGGAATATCTGCAAATCCGTTTTAGTTATCCTTTCTTTACAGTGACTACTGCAGAACTTATGGGAACATTTGATGCAATCTTTGCAGGTGCATTGCCTTCCGACCAACAGGAAAACATCGAATCGCTGTGGGGTATTTTATACCGGTGTGATGTAATCCGGTTCTCTCCCGGTACCGAAATGGAGCCTGATGAGCGGAAAGAGCTTGTTACCCGTTTACAACAGTGTCTGCGTCGTTTTGAAAAGGAGGGGCAGGAGTAATGCCTGTATTTCTGCATCCGGAAGCATTGTTTTTGTTGCTGTTGATACCTGGTTTATATTTGTTGCGCAGAACCGGTGTATTTAAACAGCCTGCCTTTCCCCTTATTTTATCTGACTGGGGAGGAGATTCTTTTTCATGGAAACAACCGTTATTACGATGTGCTTCGGTTTTATCTTCCGGGTTGTTTACGGCAGGTTTTTTATGCCTTGTTGTTGCTCTGGGTGATCCTGTGTTTATAAAACAGGAACGGGTATACACATCCCGCGGAACGGATATTTTATTTGTTATAGATACCAGTCCGTCTATGACGGCCCGGGATATAGCTGGCATGTCCCGGCTTGAAGCTGCAAAGCAGGCGGTTCACCTGTTGGTGCCGGATGCGGACGGTTCAGGGTTTGGCTTGGTAGCGCTGGCTTCAGAAGCTGCATTAACGGTGCCGCCGACAACAGATCGGGATGCTTTTTTTTCTCAGCTGGACGGATTGACACCTGGTACGCTTGGAGATGGAACCGCATTAGGCGCAGGTCTCACTACGGCCGCATATCATTTGGCCGCGTCCGCTGCACCGAAAAAATGTATTGTACTGATTACAGATGGGGAAAACAATGCGGGTGCTGTCCATCCGGCTACAGCTGCCCGCCTGGCTGCAGAAAATGGAATAACAATTTATGTTTTAGGTATAGGAACAAGCGGTTCCGTTCCTATTGAATATGTAGATCCCGTATCGGGTAAAGTATATACCGGATACCTTGATTCCCATTTTGACACGTCCGGTTTGGAAGAAATTGCAGAAATTGGTGGGGGGCAATATTTCGGGGTTGAAACAGCCGCCGATTTGTCGGCAGCGTTATCGGTAGCTACATCCCGGGAACAGACTGTACAGACATTTTATATGAAGTCAACAAAAGAATCCTGTTATGATACAATTTTACTTGTTGGTGTTATCTGCTTTGCTGCAGCTTGGATACTTCGCCGGTTGTATTTGGGGGAACTGTTTTGACAAATATTATGTGTGAACGTCCATGGGCCTTTTATGGTCTGGTTCTGCTTATCCCGGTTATATGTTTCATACTTTTCAGATACACTGCATTTATCCGGACAGTCGGTTCCGGCTCCAGTGTGGTGCTAAGAAAAATCAGGCGGGCTGTTATATCCCGGCTGGTGTGGTGGAGTGCCGCCTGGTGCATGGTGATTGTTGCTGTTTCCGGTTTATCTTGGGGAATGGAACCGGTTGCTGTGCCGAGAACCGGCAGTGCAGTTTCTTTCGTTTTTGATATATCCTGGAGCATGACAGCTGAAGATGCTGCATCTGGCGGTACTGTGCCGGTGACACGTTTGGAAGCTGCCGCCGCATATGCAGATGAACTGTTGA
>CALXOI010000063.1 GCA_944389965.1 uncultured Treponema sp. | reverse complement strand
TTTGCAATTTTATTTGACGGGCGTGTTCCCGGCTTTAATTAATCCCTGCCATTTACACAGAATTTATGACAGGGTCTTAATTACCCTAAAGATATAAGAAGGGCTATTTATACAACCAATGCAATCGAATCCCTGAACTTTTCTTTGAGAAAAGTCACCAGAAATAAGTCAAGCTTCCCGGATGATGATTCGATATACAAGGTAATGTATCTGGCAATTAAAAATGCCAGTGTCCGCTGGACTATGCCCATTAAAGATTGGGGACTGGCTGTTAATCAGTTTGCAATTTTATTTGACGGGCGTGTTCCCGGCTTTAATTAATCCCTGCCATTTACACACTTTTTATGACAGGTTCGGAATTCTCCGGGCTGTTTGTAGTTTGATTTTATGTGTGTTCCAGAATCCGGTATCAGTTAGTCGTCGTACTTCATACCCAAAAAATTGCCGTTTGCATCAAAATACAGTTCCATTCTGTTTGACAGCTTTAATTCTATGCTGCGCCAGTCTTTTTCTGCCTGGATAATCACTGCATCCGGATACTGCTGCTTTGCATAAGACACAGCTGCTGCATTCAGCAGTGCTTCCGGGACACCGGTGTAGCATTTGATTTCTTCCCATTCGCCCTTACCGGAAAACTGGATTTCGGTACCGTCATTCAAGTTGACTTCGTACTCGTTAAAGTCGGCTTCTGCATACATGACGCTCTTGCCGGGAAAATATTGGGCTATCAGGTCTTTTGCTGTCTGGGGCAGAGAGTCCGCAGATACAACCCTGTCTGCAAACGCTGCAGATACCGTTACCATCAATACTACCAAAACAATCATCAGTTTTTTCATTTTTATCTCCTTGTTAAGTTGTCTGATGGTTATAATATACTGTTTTTTATTCCCGGTATCATTAAAACTGATTTAAAATTACCGGAATGTTTTTCATCGGATTTTAAGAAATGAAGGCGGAAATTTCAGAAAACCTGAAAAACGGCGGGTACTGCCGGACTCCCGCGCAAGGGGCGCGGAGGGACCGCATTGGCACACCGCAAACAAAAAAGGCCGCCCGTACGGGCAGCCTTTACCGGGTTACATAACCGGATTACAGGGCAATCTTAACTTTGAAGTTCAGAGTTCCCAGTTTCTGAATATTATCTTTTGAACCCTCGGCTGCTTCTTTACCGTTCAACAGGTTGTGTGATTCGTAAATCACGGACAAAGTAGTGTTGTCAATCAGACCGGTAACATCAACACCTGCTTTCAGGTTCATAAAGTTGCCGTCATACAGAGTGCCGTCCTCTTCCTGGTCACCCATACCGCCAAATACTGCGTCATCCTTTTCAGCAGGAAGATTTTCTCCCTTAATATTATCCATATAGGAAGCGTTTGCAAACCGGATACCGAGGTTCGGAGTAACAGTCATTTCTCCTACCGGGATTGCATATTTTGCACCCATTGCAACGGCAAATGCCATATCTTTATTTGCCGGATCGTCTTTGGTATCGGGCAAGTCGGCTGCATCCTTGCCATATGAAGTCACTTTCTTCTGCATAATACCGATGTCAGCATAAGCCGCTGCTGTCAGGTTCGGTACGATTTCTCCGCTGAAGAAAGACGGCATGATGCGGGCGGCATAGTAACTGCCTTCTGTCATACTTCCTTCACCATCTATTCCTCCCACTTTTCCACTACCACTTGTAATCGTTGGCAACGGGATATACGCAACAACACCCACACCGGGGGATACTTTCTTTGCCATATCGTCATCCAGGAACGGAACGCCGGCATTTGCGTCAACACCAATGTCGCCCCAGCCGAACAGCAGCCCTGCCGCCATTTCCATGGATGTTTTTGAACCACTGGCTTCTAAAATTGGAGTCCCAGCGATGGTTATGGTACCATCTAAAAATTCTGTAGAACCGGTAAAACCAATCTGCGGGCGGATATAGTAGGTGTCATTCAGAGCCAGTTTGTATCCGGCAGAAGCTGAGTAGCCAAGTACATTATTTAAGCCGGCGGATTCGTCTTTTTTTGCATCTGCATAATACTTGTCGCTGAAGTTGTAGCTGACACCGGCTTTTACGCTCAGGTTTTCAACACCGGTGAATTCTGCTTCTGCGGCAAATGCATAGGCATTGGTATACTGATTATTAATATTGTGTACGGAAGACGATCCGGAAACATCTGTTCCATCAGTGTCTTTCTTGAATTCTGCCGTATAGCCAGCACCAATCCATTTATCAATAGCTTGTTGTGCGGCCTCTTTAGAAGCATATTTTTCTTCAAATTTGACTTCGTCAGCTAAACCCTCATTTTTTTTCACAACAATCGTCCAAATATTGAACTGATCTACTCCATAAGAGCGCAGGTCAACCGCAACATTGAACATATCGTTTGCATAACCGGCTACGATTCCCTGGGAGAACTTGTCAGGACCAACATCGGTCAGCCATTTTGCCTGGTCATCGTCAGAAGAACGGATAGCTGCATCCATTTTCAGTTCACCGGTTTTGGTATCGCCCCGTTTGATTCCGATATATGCAGGACCAAAGTGGATTTTTGCCACATCAACATAGGCATCAAGGTTCAGGTTTGATGTCATTCCGGTGTTTGACGGGAATGCAGCATCGCCGACCATAAAATAGTCGTTACCATTTTCCCATCCGATGAAGCTGTCTTCATCTGTTTTGATGACCAGCTCTCCCCATACGCCGTCACCGGTAGTTGATTTTGAACCGCTGTTCAACAGGTTCAGTTTCAAATCCACCTGGTAGGCATTCTTGAATCCTGTTTTACCTGCATCAAGATCAACACCCCACTGCACGGATGCGTTTCCGCTGAATTCGGCAATGTTTACATCTGCAACTGGTTCAGCAGCAAAAACGGAGCCGACCAGAGCCAACATAAGGAACACTGTAAGTGCTTTTTTCATTACGAAAATCCTCCTGATTTTTTTGGTTTAAAACCGTCCTTTTTTACTTGAGCGGTTTTTTCCCTTACTTTACCAGAGTAATCCGTAACATTTGTTGTTGTTGCATAGAAATATTTGCATGAATATAAGTTAAAAAACAGTCCACATTATGGTTGTTTTACAGATAACGCAGGATCTGGATAATACAAAATAAGTATCAACCACATGAAAATCTGTCGGAACAGTCCTGCTATTTAAAATGAAAAACCGGACGGCACTGGTACCATCCGGCTGTATGAAAAAAAACAGTCAGTTAAACAAGAACTTTTTCCAGCAATTCCAATACGTGGGTGGGGCACCCGGAAACGCACTCTCCGCAGGATGTGCATTTTGCATAATCAATGACAGGAATACCATTGGTAAGTGTAATGGCATGTTCCGGACAGGAACGTTCGCATTTGCCACATTTGATGCATCCGGTTTTACACTGCTTTAGTATTGGTGATTTATTTGTGCTGCGGTTCGAGCACCGGGCAACCGCACCGGTTCTGTTTGCCGGCAGCCGGGAGAACAGGTTCTGGGGGCATTCCCGTACACACATACCGCACCCGGTACACTTTGTGTAATCAACATGAGGAAGCCCCTCTGCTCCCATTGTCAATGCCCCGAATTTGCAAACAGCAACACAATCACCAAAACCGATACATCCGTATTGACACAGCTTTGTGCCGTTAATACTGAGTTTTGCTGCCCGGCACGTTTTTACACCGTTGTATATCCCGCGATTTTGGGCATGTTCCCGGCTGCCTTGACAGGCAAGCAGTACAACATGGGGAACAGCTGTTGCGGTCACTCCCATTACATTTCCCACCGCAGCAGCAACAGAACTGCCTCCTGCAGCACATCCGTCTACCGGAGCTTCGCCCCGGGCAACAGCTGCGGCAAACCCGTCACAGCCGGGATACCCGCAGGCACCGCAATTTGCACCAGGCAGAACCTCACGGATTTTTTCAACAGTAGGATCAACCGGAACGTAGAATACTTTTTTAAAGAAACCAAGCAAGACTCCAAGAATAAAGGCAATACAAAATGAGACTGCCAATGTAATCAATATAGTAGACATCTACCGCTCCTTATTTGATCAGTCCGGAAAATCCGCCGAATGCCATGGACAACAACCCGGCTGCAACAAACAGTACCGGAGTTCCTTTCAGGAATGCCGGTACCGGTGCGATTTTTATCCGCTGCCGGATACCTGACATCAGTGTCATGGAGAGCAGGAATCCTGCTGCAGAACCCACGGCATACACAATTGACTCGGCAAAATTATAATTTTTACTGATACAGTTCAAGGTAACCGCCAGAATTGCACAATTCGTGGTAATCAGTGCCAGATACACTCCCATGGAGCTGTACAATGCCGGTGCTGATTTCTTCAGATAAAATTCAACCAGTTGAACTAGGCTGGCAATAACCAGAATGAATACCAGTGTCTGAAGAAATGTCAAGCTCAGTGGCATCAGTACAAAATGGTACAGAGGGTATGTTACAACAGTTGCCAGTACCATAACAAATGACGTTGCAATACCCATTCCGACAGCTTTTCCGGTATCGGTTGTCATTCCGATGAACGGGCACAACGCCAGAAACTGGATCAGTACCACGTTGTCAATCAACATGGAAGAAAGAAAAATTTTCATGTATTCATTCATTGAGCAGTTCCTCCCCGGACTTTTTTATTCAACAGCTGCCGGATTCCTATACTTCCGGCAATAAACATACCGAACACAAAAAATCCTCCGGGAGCATTGGTGAAGAATCCGATACGGTATGCTTCAGGAATAATTTCTTTTCCCAGAATAGAACCTGCACCCAACAGTTCCCGGACAAAAGAAATTCCGCAGAGTACCCACAGATATCCAAATCCCATACCTAAAGCATCGCAAAAAGACTCGCCCATACTCCGCTTTGATGCAAAAGATTCAACCCGCCCCATAATAATGCAGTTCACAACGATTAGCGGAATAAAGACCCCCATGGATTTTGACAATGCCGGCAGATATGCCTGCATCAACAAATCAACAATCGTCGTAAAAGATGCGATAACAATGATAAACACCGGTATGCGGATCGATTCAGGGATCAGCTTCCGGAACAGGCTGATGATGATTTCGCTCATTACCAGAACAAATGTCATTGCCAACCCCATACCTAATCCGTTTTCCAACCGGGTTGTCACTGCGAGAGATGAACACAATCCGATCATCAGTACTAACAGAGGGTTTTCTGTCAGCAATCCGTTGGTAAATATAGTCCAATATTTTTTCATAATCCGTTCCTATTCTTCCAGATAAATTTCATTTAACGGATAACTGTCACTGCCGGCCGGCGCACCTGCACCTCCCCGGGAAGTGGCAACCCATGCTGCTTCCATTGCACCAACTTTAACAATATCAGCAATGCAGGCAGAAGTAATTGTTGCTCCTGAAATGGCATCTATGTCACCGGCAACGGATAATGTTCCGTCAACCGGTTTGCCGGCAAACTGGCTGTAAAATGATTCTTCCAATGTCAGTTGACCTATATTAGGACTGTCATTCAATTCAATAATACGGGCTCCAATAATATTCCGGTTCATGTCAACCGCAGTCAGCACAACCCCGCCGTCGTGGTAGGTTTGTCCCCGGACAGCTGCCATTGCGCCCACTGTTTTACCGCCAACAGTAACAATGTATTGTTTTTCTACCAACATATTACGTACAATCCGGTACAGATCCGTGTTGATTTCCGTAAAAGTGGCATCAGGATATTGTTCCGGCGGGAACAAGGACAAACAAGCGTCTTCATAAGTGAATACGGTTGCGGGACCGGCAATGACCGGAGCTTCCCCGGAGCCTGCTGCACCGCCGTAATTATCTGCCAGATAGGCACCTGCAACGTAAGCGGCATATTTTACTATCTGGGCAACGCCTTTTGAAGTAATGGTTGCCCCGGAAATAGTATCCACATCTTTGCCGGTAACAAAAGCGTCATCAGCAGTCTTTCCAGTAAACTGCATGTAAAAAGCCGGTTCTGTAGCACGCTGCCCGAATCCGGGAGTATCACTGATAGACAGAAATCTGACACCGGTTATCGTCCTGCTTAAATCTATCCCCAACAGAATCGTTGCCTTGTCATACGTGGGACCGGTCGCCTGCACAACAGCACCAACAACTTCTTCCCCTTGTTTTGCAAGATACAATGTTTCTACTTTGATAGTTGTTGCGGTATCCGGAACAAAATCCGCTGCTTTTACAAAATTTTCCGCCTGTTCAAAAACCACTGCAAGTCCCGCATTGACTTCTGCCTCTTTCGCAGCAGCAATGGCCGGTGCTGTCAGATTATTAACCAGAGCAAGCATTACACAGGCAACGCTGGCAAATAGGGCCAGTACAAAACCAAGTTTGAGCATTTGTTTCATTTTGCAGCAGCTCCTTTCCGTGTTTTGCGGTAACCGTATTTAACCGGGATGATTTTATTCAGGAACGGAGTTAATACATTCATAATCAGAATGCTGAACATAACACCTTCCGGGTATCCGCCGAACTGTCTGATGAGGAATGTAATCAAGCCGCATCCGGCACCAAAAATCAACCGGCCGGCTTTTGTTACCGGTGCAGTTGCATAATCAGTTGTCATAAATACAGCACCAAACATCAGTCCGCCGGACAGAACTGCTATCAGTGGATAACCGCCGGCAAGAACCGTACACAGTGCCGTAACCGCAACCATGGCAACCGGTGCACGCCAATCAATGACTTTTGTCACCAGCAAAAATACAAATCCCGCCAGAATCAGCAGGATGCTTGTTTCACCAATACACCCGGCCCGGTTACCCAAAAACATCTGGAGGTATGTATTGTTGTCCGCAAAAAACAAACCTGACTTCAGTTCACTCAACACAGTTGCGCTGCTGACCCCGTCAAAAGGAAGTACCCATGCCGACAAAGCTGTTGGAAAACTCGTAAACAGGAATGCCCGTCCGGTTAACGCCGGATTGAATACATTTGCACCGATTCCGCCGAAGAAGCCTTTTGCTATGACAATAGCAAACAGTGCACCCAATATAGTCATCCACACTGGAATTGACGGCGGCAGAACCAACGCCAGCATCAGTCCTGTAACAACTGCCGACAAATCCGCTATGCGGACTGGTTGCCGGGTCAGTTTTTGGAACAACAGTTCAAAAACCACACAGGATACCACAGATACCAATATGGTAACCAGTGCAGGCACTCCGAACAGTACTACACCACAAACACTTAACGGCAGTAAGGCGATAATCACCCGGAGCATAATTCCCCGGGTTGTAAGACTGCCGGAAAAGTGAGGGCTGGAGGATAAATATATTTCATTCATATCAGATGGAGCAGTCATTACGCATTTCCTCCTGTCTTTGCTGCATTTTTTTCAGCTTCAGCTTTTTTCTTTGCTGTTTCAGCACGGACAATTGCTTTTCCGGTCCGGAACCGCTGCACCAGACGTACCCGGGCAGGACAAACATATGCGCAGGTTCCGCACTCCACGCAATCCATGAGACCGTACCGTTTCGCTGCTTCATAATCGCCGGCTTTCATGGAACGGACAATCATGACCGGTGACAAACGGCATGTACATACATCAATACATCTGCCGCACCCGATACAGGGTGATTCATCCACCAGGAATGTTTCCTGTGCTGTCAGAAACAGTACACCGGATGTGTTTTTTGCAACCGGAAAATTAGCATTCGTCATGGCGAATCCCATCATGGGACCGCCGGAAATAATTTTTGCAACATTGTCTTTCAGGGATACCGGTTCCGGAATCAAATCTCCCACCAGTGTTCCTACCGGTACACGGATATTCACCGGTGTTGCACATGCCCCGCCGGAAACGGTCACCCCCCGGTCTATCAGCGGTTTGCCTTCCCGGAATGCATCCGCAATAGCGCAAACCGTTCCTGCATTGCTGATGACGCAGCCGATGTCAGCCGGCAGTCCCCCGGCAGGAATTTCCCGCCCCAGTGCGGAAACAGTGATATTTTTTTCGCCTCCCTGCGGGTATTTTGTCTTACACAGACAGACAGAGACACCTACAGCCCGTGGATTTTCGCTGACAGCTTTTTCCAGAACCGGTACGAGGCGGGCTTTATTGTCTTCCAGCACAATCATGCCCTTTGCAGCACCGGTGACATGCATAGCAATGGTAAGTCCGTCTACCAGTTTTTCCGGTGTTTCAACCATCGTCCGTTCATCTATAGTCAGATATGGTTCACATTCAGCAGCATTAACCAGCACATATTCGATTATTTTTCCGGCTGGCGGATTGTATTTCACATGAGTGGGAAATGCCGCCCCTCCCATACCTACAATTCCTGCTTCCCGGATGCGGTCTAAGGCTTCCTGCTTTGAACAGGAAAAAGGATCAAGAACCGGCATAAAATCTGTTCTTCCGGAATTATCACCCTGAATAATAATACAGGGAACTTCCAGATTTCCGGTAACCATCCGGGTTTCTATTTTTTTTACTACGCCGGCAATAGATGCGTGTACCGGAGCAGACATAAAAGATTCACTGCCGGCAATTTTCTGTCCCCGGGCAACGGTATCTCCGACAGCAACCAACGGCTGATTCGGAGCCCCACCTTGGGTAACTGGGATACAAACCGTATTTGATGATGGTATGACATCCAAAACCGGCAGGTTCTGTGTCAAATTCTTATGTTCCGGCGGATGGATTCCGCCTTTAAAAGTATGAGTTTTCATAAAATGCATTTTATAATAGAGGTAAACGGTGGTCAAGTTAATTGAAGAAAGATTCCGTGACGTTCATATAACAATACATACAACATTTAGACCAATTCTGATATTTTCTGAAGCATACTGGAAAATGTCTTGTTTTATCTATATACTTAGATGCTTAGCATATAAAAAACTGGAGGTTTTATGCTGAAAAAAATATCTGTAGTACTACCTGTACTGTTTTGTGCAGTGGTACTGCCTGTTGCTGCTGATATTTCGGCGGGAAGCGAATTTGCATTCCGTCTGTTTCATCCTGATTTACTGACCGGTGCCGGTTCCACAGCCGGCGGAGGATTGTTTTCTGTAACACCTGGAGATATTGCGGTAAATCCTGCATTGACTGCGGGTGAACAGCGTGTCATGTTGAATCTTGGATACACAATGCTGATTCAACCGGAGCAAGGAATATCTGCAGACGGAGCCGGCTTGGTTTCCCTGCTGATTCCAACCCGCCGAGGCGTTTTTACCGGATCTATATTCGGTTTGTCGTCAGAACTTGATAATCTGTATCTTAATCAGCTTATCGGGTTACGGGGCGGCTTTGCAAAAGATATTACAGATAATTTGTATGTCGGTGCCGGGCTTAATACCGGTATACATTGGGGGACTGGTTCCACAGATTGGGCACTGGCTTTGGATATAGGTTTCATGTACTGGTACGGGCAGTTGGGTTTTATCCAGGATGTCAGGTTTGGTGCAGCACTGGTGAACATTGGTAAACCGTACCGAATGGGATTCCCCGGTATCTGTACGCCCCGGGTTGGAATTGCCGGTACACTGTTGACTGTTGCAGACGGTAATGTGGCGGCAGGATTTTCAGCGGATATTTCAATTCCCCAGTTTTCAAATCTGGAATTTAATACAGGGGTGCAGTTGCAATTTGCCCGGATGGTAACAGTAAAAACAGCATGGCAGTTCAACTTGAGGGAAAATATTGCCGGATATCATAATTTGATACCAGCTGTCGGTGTTACCGTAAAATTTGGTATCCACACACAAAACGAACTGATGACAGAACGGGGCTGGCAGCAAAGTGAAATAACAACCAGTGGGGCATGGCAGAACCTGTACAACGGTGTTCATGCGGTATCTGCAGGAGCTGCAATCAATCTTGGCCTTAAAGATGAAGAAGCTCCGGAAATTATTTTATGGGGTGAGGATTAAATGAAGAAAGTACTCTTATCCAGTATTGCAGCGGTGTTGCTGGGAACCGGATTGCCGGTTTTTGCCCAAAAAGCAACAGTTTATATTTCACCGAACAATGATGGGGTGCAGGATGAGCTGACAGTACCGCTGTCCATTACAGACAAACGTTACATAAAAGAATGGAATTTCATTATTACGGATGAAAACGGTACGGTTGTCCGTACAATCGGAAATAAAGTACGGTTGCCGGAAAAGCTGACGTTTAAAACATTTTTCAGCCGGCTGTTTGCACCTAAACAGGGTGTCGATGTTCCGTCATCTGTCACTTGGGACGGAACCTTTGATTCAGGGGAAATCGCCCCGGACGGTACCTATTACTATTACTTTACTGCCAGTGACGACAATAATAACACCAGCAGCACAAATCCGCTGACAGTTATTGTTGACAATACCCCGCCGGCTGTTTCTGTCCGGCAGCCTGATTCCGAGGCAGATAAAATATTCGGGGAAGGCAGCAAGGCAATATTTCCTGTAGAACAAACCGGTTCCGTGGAAGACACTTGGACGGCAGCTTTCTACGATACCGCCGGAAACCCCGTCCGCACATATACATGGTCCGGAACCTCTCCGGAACCGTTGGAATGGGACGGGCGGAATGACGACGGACAGCCGGTTTCTGACGGTGTATATTATTACCGTATTACAGCAATTGACCGGGCAGGTAATACTGCTCCGGTTACCGGTATTTCCAATATTATTTATTCAGCCGAAAAACCGGGAACCAACATTGCGCTGGCGGGCAGCCGGTATTTTTCACCTAATGGAGACGGCGTTCAAGACAGTATGGTTTTTGACTTGACTATCCCGTCCGGCAGCGCAACTGGCGGCAACCGTCTTGTATCTTGGGCTGTTTCTATTATAAATGCAGACGGGAATACGGTCCGTAGCTTTACCGGTACAGATCCGGCACCGCAGACGCTGCTCTTTGACGGAAAAGACAGCAACCGCACTGTTCTGCCAGACGGTTCGTATCAGGCTGTTGTTACAGCTTCTTACTTGAATGGCTTTGAACCGTCTCCTATCCGGTCACCGGTGTTTGTGCTGGATAACACACCGCCAATGGCTGCCGTTAAAGCCTCTTCTTCTATTTTCTCTCCGGACGGTGATGGACGGATTGATACGATTGAATTTGTTCAAGATACATCAAAAGAAAAAAACTGGACCGGTGAAATCAGGGATAAATCAGGAAAAGCAGTCCGTTCTTATACGTTGGGAAGCCGTCCTGCGGCATCCGTAACCTGGGACGGGCTTGCTGATGACGGGACTCTTTGTCCGGATGGTTTTTATACATACCGGCTGTTTACGCAGGATGAAGCCGGAAATAGTGCATCTGCAGAAACCGTAGCTTTTGAGTTGAATACGGGAACAACAGAGGTAATTCTGACCGTGCAGCCTATGGCATTTTCACCCAACGGAGATAATGTGCAGGAGACGGTTACGCTGACACCGGTTGTTAAAACGGAAAGCGGAGTTAGTTCTTATGAACTTCAGATACTCAATAATACAGGAATGCCGGTAAAAACAATCAAGGACAACCGATCCCTGCCTGCCCGGTTTACTTGGAATGGTTTGGCTGATGACGGAACCCGTTGTCCGGATGGTCAGTATACGGCAGTTCTTGCGACAGTCTCCAAAAACGGCAGTCTTGCGGAAACTTCAACCCAGCCTTTTACACTGGACACAGTGTATCCCGAAGTTGTTGTCGAAGTTCCTTATACATTATTCTCTCCCGACGGAGATGGAAACAAGGATACTATTCCGTTTACCATTACTGCAAGCAGGGAAAATATCTGGATAGGGACAATCCGGTCTGGTACACAAAAAGTTATCCGGGAATACCAGTGGGAGGATATTCCTGAATCATTTGTATGGGATGGTACAGATGAATCCGGTAATCAAGTGGCCGACGGAACGTATAGTTTTACGATTTCTGCAACAGATGCAGCCGGTAATACAGGCTCCGCTGTCATTTCCGGTATCACCGTAGATACGAGAGCAGCCCGGGTATACCTGACGGCATCCACAGACATGATTTCACCAAACGGTGACGGATTCAAGGATACCCAGACATTTACTATCCGGACGACGCTCAACGAAGGTATTGAACGCTGGCAACTGAATATTTGCAATTCTGATGGCAGTTCCGTAAAATCCTGGTCAGAAAAAGACAGGGCAGATGTTCCGGCAACGGTAATTTGGGACGGTATAACCAATTCAGGAAGACCTGCGGAAGGAACCTTTACTGCACAACTGGACATTGCGTATACAAAGGGAAACACTGTCCATGTTGAAACAACGCCGTTCATTAGTTCGGTGACACCGCCGCAGCTTACTGTGCAGACTGCACCCCGGTATTTTAGCCCGGACAACGACGGTGTTGATGATGATTTATTTATTGCACTGAAAGCAGTATCTTCTGTTCCTCTCAAAGACTGGTCGTTTACCGTATATGATCCCCAGAACGGAAATGTTTTCTGGTCACGGTCTGGAACAAGTACGGTTACAGAAAGGATGGTCTGGGACGGTAGGGGCAATAACGGTGAGTTGGTTCAATCCGCAACAGATTATCCATTCACATTCAAAGTGACGGATTCGCTGGGTATGGAATCTGAAGCAAACGGAATTATTTCAGTGGATGTGTTAGTTATCAGAATTGGTGATGTGCTGAAGATTCAAGTGCCGTCTATTATTTTCCGCAGTGACAATGCTGATTTTAAGGGTAAAGATGTAGAACCGGAAAACGGATTAGAACAGTCTGTTATCGACAATAATATCCGGGTTATCCGGCGCATTGCGGAAATCCTAAACAAATTCAAGGATTATACAGTTCGGATTGAAGGCCACGCAAACAATGTTACCGGAACAGAAGAGGAAGAAACGTCTACGGAAAATGGTAATATTCCGCTGGTTCCATTATCAGAAGCACGGGCTGAAACAGTGAAAAATATGCTGATAGAATTCGGTGTAGACGCATCCCGGCTTTCAACGGTGGGAATGGGCGGCCGGCAGCCGGTTGTTCCCCGGGAAGACCGAGACAATTGGTGGAAAAACCGTCGTGTTGAATTCATTTTGAATAAATAACATTCTGGCCGGCAGCTGAAACTGCCGGCTTTTTTATAAAAAAAACTATACGAGGTACAAATAATCTGCTATAGTATATGTATATGAAAAAGTGTGTTAATCTAACAAAAGGTTCTAGTATGTTGCATAAGGATAATATTCAATCATGGTTCCAGCCGATTGTCTGCTTAAAAACGGGCAGGATTTTTGCTTATGAAGCTCTGATACGGGGTATCGTACCGGATTCTGATATGGTAATCCTGCCAGATGAATTGTTTGCTGTTGCGGACGCGGAAAATATTACGGAACAATTTGATCAGGTATGCCAGCTTTCCGCAATGGAATATTTCAAAGAATTCAGCAAAATGTCCAACGCATTGCTGTTTATGAATATAAATACATCCTGCATTCCTCCCAGTGACAGTTCGCTCCAAGATTTGTACAGTATGACGGAAAAAATGGGGTTTGATCCGACTGAAATCGGACTGGAAC
>CALXOI010000062.1 GCA_944389965.1 uncultured Treponema sp. | reverse complement strand
ATAGCAAACGGTTTGGTAATATAGTCATCTGCGCCGGAATCAAGCCCGGTAACCGCATCTGTTGTCTCACTCCGGGCGGAGACCAGTATGACCGGGACAGTTGATATTTTCCTGATGCGGCGGAGCACCTCAATTCCGTTCAATACCGGCAGCATAATATCGAGTAATACCAGCTGGTATTGTTTTGCTTCAAATAATTCCAGCCCGGATCTGCCGTCCTCTGCTGTATCAACAGAATAACCTTCGTGGGTAAGCTCCAATTTCATGAATGAAGCAATACCGGTGTCATCTTCAACTAATAAAATCGAATTCATGGCTAATTTACCAGCTTATTCAGAAAAGATTTTCCCTTCGTGATTATCGTACCAATACCAATAAACAAAATCAAGGTCGTCTTCCCGTTCGTATTCCTGATCTGTATACAGAAAAACCGGAGGCAAAGATTCTATTTCAACTCCGCTGATAGAACAGATTCCTTTCAGCTGGATACTAATTATATCCTGCCGCCATGAAGCGTCTTCTATCAATTCCAATTTATCTCCCTTTCTGGAATGCCGGATATTTGCAGCGTTAGGAAACGGCTTGTTGTTAATCAGAATCCTTTCAGGGGTGACTGTAGCCGGATCCAACGGACTGTTGAATTCTATTTCTATCACTCCGTTGTCCCGTTCTATCTCCTCTATATAAAAATATGAAATATGACTGTAATCATTGCGGCCGTATTTTTCATAATCAGATGCTATGCATACAGTTATGAGAAATATACTAATAAATCCTGTAGCGATACGGTTTCTTAGTTTCATTACGTATATAATAAATGAAAAAAAAACAGAAAGCATTAAAATATGATTAAAATATTCTTTACAAATCTGTTGTTTCTGTGTATGATCCCAGCATAACCTGGTGGCCATAGCAGAGGGGTAATACCCGTTCCCATCCCGAACACGGAAGTCAAGCCCTCTTGCGCCGATGATACTGCTGGTGCGGGAAAGTAGGTCGTTGCCGGGTTTTATTTTTTTTAAATACAGCTGATATTGTTTTCTCCGTCGGGAATTTCTTCCAGAAAAATCGTGTGTAACGTAAAATGATTTTTTCTGAAATTAATGATGCCGTCTTTCTGTAGTCGGCTTAATTGAGCGGACAATGCACTGCGGTCAACAGCCAGATAATCTGCCATTTCCTGACGGTTCAGCGGTATCGTAAACGAATCAGATCTGTGTTGCCGGGCGTTATCGGTCAGGTAAGAAAGAATTTTTTCCCGGATTGTCCTTTTTGATAAATGTTCAATACGCCGGGTGAGGAATATATTTTTTCCGGCAAAAATATGTATTAGATTTATGCGGAGCTGATTCAAAGTCTCTTCCTTTCCAATATCAGGAACTGTGGCAAATAGTATTTCCGGTTTAAACAACAGGATGGTGGTATCGCAGCCTGTTTTTACGTTCACGGTAAGCGGATTCCTGGTAAGGGCAAACGATTCTCCAAACATCCGGGATTGCAGTACATCTGTTATCAGGACAATATTTCCCTGGTAGTCGTATTTTTCGACATACACGATGCCTTCCAGTACGATACCTGCGGTGCGGATGATTGTGCCGGTGTGAAACAAAAGGGTTTCTTTGTCCAAATGTTTTATTTCCGGCTGAAGATATCCTGCTGTTTCTGCGATATGTTCTGGAGGTATCCGGGCGAACAGGGGACAGTGCGCTAAAATAGAAAGGTATTTTTCCATAAAAATCCAGAATATGTTGTATTTACAACATATTTTATGATGAAACAAGGATATAGTAAAGTATCCGGGCCGGGCCGCACAACACCAGCTGCTGTGGAATAGAATTTGCAGTTGTCCGGCACGTGATTTGTTTTTCAGGAGGTTTTTATGATACGGAAAATTATTAAAATTGATGAACAGAAATGTACGGGTTGCGGTCTGTGTGCTGAAGCCTGTCATGAGGGTGCTATCGGTATGGTTGACGGTAAAGCCCGGCTGCTCCGGGAAGACTATTGTGATGGTCTGGGTGACTGTCTGCCGGCATGCCCTGCGGAAGCGATTTCTTTTGAAATGCGGGAGGCTCCTGCATATGATGAATCTGCCGTTCAAGAAGAAAAACGCCGCCGGCAGACAGCCGCCCCAGCCACCGGAACCTGCAGTACTATGTCCGGTGGCTGCCCGGGCAGCCGGGTTCAGCATATTGCTGCTCAGCCGGCGGATACTGTTCCTGCAACTGGCACTGCCGGGTGTCTTACCCAGTGGCCGGTTCAGATACAGCTGGTTCCGGTTCAGGCTCCGTTTTTCGACGGAGCCCGGCTGCTTATTGCTGCTGACTGTACTGCCTATGCCTTCGGTGATTTTCACCGGAGTTTTATTCAGGGGCGGGTTGTGCTTATCGGCTGCCCCAAACTGGATCATGCAGACTATGCAGAAAAGTTGGGGGCTGTTCTGCGCTGTCACCGGATTACGGATATAACAGTGGTGCGTATGGAAGTCCCTTGCTGTGGAGGTATCGAACAGGCAGTGATGCAGGCAATTCGTATTAGCGGACAGCAGGTTCCGTTGGAGGTGTATACTATACGTTTCGATGGTTCAATATTGGAACATAAACGGTTATAACCTTTGATTTTTGTTTCCCGGTTCGATATACTTCTTTAAAAACAAGAGGAATGAGTTATGCCTGAGACCGGAAACCCGGTAATTGACCGTATCCGCCGGCAGTTATTTGCTTTGCAGGATACGGGATACCGGAAATTTCATATGAAGTTGATACCATCAGTTCACGCTGACCGGATTATCGGAGTGCGGACGCCGGTTTTGCGCCGGATGGCTGTTTCCGTGGCGCAGGAACCTAATATCAGCCTTTTTCTGGACAGCCTGCCGCATTTTTATTATGAAGAGAATAATCTTCATGCATTCCTGCTGGAGCGGATACGGTCGTTCGATGACTGCCTTTCCGGAACAGAGCGGTTTCTTCCGTATATTGATAACTGGGCGACGTGTGATATGTTTTTTCCAAAAACATTCAGAAATTATCCTGAAAAATTACTCTGTTTTATTAAACGGTGGATATGTGATTCCCAGCCATATACTATCCGGTACGGTATCGGGATTCTGATGCGGTTGTACCTGACAGATTTGTTTCGTCCTGAATACCCTGCTTTGGTTGCGTCTGTTTCTTCTGATGAATACTATGTACTGATGATGCAGGCATGGTATTTTGCAACGGCACTGTCATTTCAACCTGATGCGGTAATGCCGTATCTGGAAACACGTCGTTTTGAACCATGGCTTCATAATAAAATTATCCAAAAAGCGGTGGAAAGTCACCGAATTTCACAAGATACGAAAAATATTTTAAAAGCGCTACGGATAAAACCGTAAACATTCCAGTCGTAATTGCAGTTGTCGGTATCACAGCAGGAGAAAATTTTTGTTTCCGCATATATTCCGTTGTGTCAGATTTTCTATTCGCTTATATGGGAACGTTTTTTAGTTTGGTCTGCTGGTACCGGACACAGGATGGGTCTGTTGAACATAAAAAAGGATGTTTTATCTGGGTTGTGTTGAAATACTTTGGTATTTTACTGATATTTCTGTTTCCTATAGACCGCACAAGTTGGTATAAGTTTTCGACAATAATCACATCTACGGAGTTTAGAGAATAAAACTACTGCCGGAACCTTGTAATATTTGATGTTTACTTCCTGATTGTATGACACCCGGTATTTTCTTGCTCCGTGGCGTATTTTATTTCTGGGGCCAGAATAAATCATTCAATGTTACGTCAAGAACTTTACAAATTGCGATGCACAGATTTACTGTTGGGTTATAATTACCGCTTTCAATGGCATTGATTGTCTGCCGGGAAACAGATACTGCTTTTGCCAGTTCTTCTTGAGACATGTCCTTCATTGCCCGGGCTGCTTTCAGTTTAAGATTTTTCATTTTTTGTGTCCCGTATTGTCCGCTGTCGCTCCATTAGTGTTTTTGCAATGACGTTCAGCAGAATGATTAACAGAAAAATAGAACAAAGGGGATTGATACTATTTTTATCTAGTTTCCCGTTGTTTAATAGCTGTGCAGGAAATGTGGGTACGGACATTTGTGAAAAAAAGATATTCAATATCAGTACTACGGTAATGATAATTATCAGAGAAAGAGGATTCTTATTCACCGGAAAATATGCGTCTTTCCAGATACAGGTAACCGCAATACCAAGACCGCATATGAGTAATGTTGTAAACAACAGGATAGAACCGTCTGCAAATAATACATTGATTTTATCATCTAATACAATTCCAGTCAGTGTCCATATCCATAAGATGATAAATCCTGTTTTATATGCTTGTCCCCGGGCTGCAATCTGCCGTTCATCATATTCCGGGTATTTTTTCTTTGCTTTTTTGTAAAATGTTCTGATAAGGTAGCTGATAAGATATACGATTCCAACACTACCTAAACCTGCGGCGATACCGTATAAATATTCAGTGTGATTCATGTTATGCTCTCCTTTCTGATATACAAATAGAAGTATATATTTTACTAGTTAAAATATCAATTATATTTGACTAAAAGTAATATTTATTGGCTGATATTGACGATAGTAAAAATATTGATATATAGTATGTATAAATTCGCCCTTTTCTGGTAGTTCAGAAAATGTAAGACTGATTTGTCTGTCAGAGAGCGGTTCTTCGTAATCCGGTTATGTGTGGTGCCGGAATGGTGAATGCAGCCCCGGTATATATTCCGGGTGGGAGTTGTTCCGCAGTAGAAGCAGTTGTAATCCTGTTGTGTGCGGTGACATTCCTCGTTATATTATTTGGATATATGTTTAATTTCAAGAAAAAAAACGGTTTTATTTCTGCGAATGTTGTATCGGATTCTGTTGGAGTACAGAATTCTTCCTGTGCCTGCAATGATATGGCAGAAATGCTGGAGGCAACGGAAAAGTTATCACAACTGTACCGGCAGAATATCAGGGCTTCATCGAATGTTATCTGCCGGATTTTTCAGCAGGAAGAACATTTTAAATCTTTTTCTTCCGGTATGGAACAAACGTTTTCTGCTGTTGCAAATATTAACCGGCAGACTACGGAAGCAAATGAGCTTATGTCTCGTCAGGATAAAATTGTCCAGTCCTCGGGAGAAGCGATAGAACAGATACTTGCTTCTGTACAGCATGTTGCGGATATTGTTGCAGACCGCATTTCTATTACAACTGAATTGTCTTCAGCAACTGGTGAGGGGTCTGAAAAAGTTCAAAAAGTCTTATCTGTTATTGAAGTGTTGAGTAAAAACGTTGATGCGATAAAACAGGTTATTACTGCAATCAATGATATCAGTGAACGAACAAATTTGTTGGCAATGAATGCTGCGATAGAAGCAGTCCATGCAGGGAAAGCTGGATTGGGTTTCGCTGTTGTTGCCGGAGAAATACGGAAATTGTCAGAAATTACTAAAAAAAATGCTGCTGACATAGAAAATACATTGAAAAGTATGCTAGGTACTTTGTCGGATGCTCATCATTCTGCAGATGAAGCCGAGGCTGCAATGAAATGGATTGACGGTAAGGTTCAGGAAACTACAGAATCATTTCATGAAATTACTGCAGAAATGGGCAGTTTATCTGATCGTGGTGGTGACATCATGTCTTCTGTTAAGTATATGAAAGAATCCAGTAGGGATTTGAAGCAGCAGTTTACTAATGTTGTAGAAAATATGCAGACAATTGTTTCTTCTACAGAAGACAGCCGGAATAGTTTTTCTATCATTGAGCAGGATGCCTATGATATCAGTAATTTAATGAGTGACGATTTATTCAATATGAATGATATGATAAGTTGTGCAATTGATATAGATGACTGCGTGTTCCGAAACAGTAAAATTCAATGTGCGGAAACCCATACTGCGGATATTTTCCCCTTTACCGGTATTGTTCTCCGTCATCTTCAGTGGATTACAAAAGTCAGGGCTGTTATTGACGGAAAAATGACAGCGTCAGCTCAAAAACTGGTTGATCATCATAAATGTTCCCTGGGCCAATGGATTGACAATGAATCAGCAAAATATGGAGCTGAAGTTGTTCCTTCATTCCAGACAATGATAAAAGCCCACGAGCAAATGCATGGTATTGTTCAGGATGTATTTCAGAATAAAAGCAGTTTATCCCGGATGGAAATGGAGCAACGATATACAGAATTATTGGAAAAATCCTGGATAATTATTGATTCGCTCATAGAACTCCGGGCTGACTTAGGATAGATTGTCATTAATCCGGTATGCTGGAGAGACTTTTCCGGATTTGTATTGGTTATAATAGGTTTCCGTGCCGGTGTAACGGTGTCTCCTTTGAGAGCACCGTGGCGTATCTCAGCATATCTGTTTACAATATAAAAACAGGACAGCATCAGAGTATTGTGTTACCGGATCTGTCCTGTTTAGAATCACCTGTGGTGGGAATCTTATACGATAACGTTCCAATTATTGGTATCTGTCAAGGCACCGTACTGGGTTCCTTTCAGAATCTTTTGCAACTTTTCTCCGGTTTCACCAGGATTACGGTTGTTGAAAACCCGTTCTGTTCCTTCATGGGTCAGGCTTTCAATGGGCGTAATACCGGCGGCTGTTCCCGTGACAAAACACTCTGCGGCAGATGACATTACTTCTGTAATGGACACCGGGCGTTCTTCAACAGTGATACCGTTCTGCTGTGCCAGCTCAATGACACTGGCTCTGGTAATTCCCGGCAGTATTGTATCTCCCAGTTCCGGGGTAACCAGTGTTCCGTCATGCATCAAAAAGAAAATGTTGCAGGAAGACCCTTCCTGAATGAACGTATGTTCCACGGCGTCCAGATATACAACTTCCATATAGCCAGCATCTTCTGCTTCTTTTTTTGCCAGTGCGGAAATAACATAATTCGAAGCGCATTTTATACAACCAGTTCCATGGGGTGTTGCCCGGATACGTTTGGTGGTGACCGCTTTTGTATTACCACCTTTAAAATATGATGATACGCTTGTTGCACAAATAACCACATAAGGTTCCCGGGCAATGCCGACGCCGATTGCTGCTTCGCTGTTCATATACGGGCGCATATACACTGCACTGGCAGAAGCAAAGTTGTTTTTTTCCCATTCCGGATTATATGCTGGGACATACCCCAATGCAGCATTTTTGCGGATGAATTCCAGTGATGCCTCAACATATTTGTCTTCAGGGAAGGGAGGACAGTACAAGCCCCTCATGGAGTCGGCAAACCGCTTTGCATTCCGGTCAGGACGGAATATGCTGATTTTTCCGTCTTTACGGGGATATGCTTTCATTCCTTCAAAACAGCCGTATCCGTATTGGCTGGTGTATGATACTGCCGGAATGTGCAGCTGGTTGCGGTTCGCAAATACTGCCTGCCGTTCCGCCTCCGGCATTTTGCATAATGTATCATAAGGAATGGTATCTGCTTCAAGCCATTGTTCATTCCATGTTCCTGTCTTAGAATCATACCGCGCAATATACGTTATAGGATACATTTCAAGATTAAATGCCATTTGTTTCCTCCGTGTTAGCGGTAATGGAAAGGTTCCATGCCGTCATTGTTTTTTAATAATATAGCACTTTCTATAGTATGTGTAAATATCAGTAGAAAAGAATCATGCAGTGATGCCGGATAGTACGGTAATTTAGACTGCAGCCGGTTCCAGCAAATTTTCAGTATTGATCTTCTATTTTGCTGCAGGCAGATGATACTTTCTGTAAAATTTTATACAGGAGGTGCTAAAGTAAATCTGTGTATCAGGAAACGTTTCCCGGCGCTGGCTGGGAATGAGTTTTTATACTCAGGATATTATTTTCTCCATACACGGTGCTGTTATGCACGACAACTTTTTGCTGATATTTCCCTGAGTGTGATACAGAATACGGTGACGGATTCAAGCTGCGCCGATGTAAATGAAAAATTCCGTCCTGTCAGTTGTTTCATCAATACGTTGAGACCATGGATTTTATCCTGTGGATTTTTAATTTTTTCAATAACACCGTGACCGATAATACTTGTGTACTGGAATCCGTACCCGCATGGATTATCCGGATTGCCGTTGTGGATCAGGCTGTGCTGGTAGTCTATTTCGATACAGACATTAGGATTTGATTTCGCATACTCAACTTTTTGTCCGGATCCGGCGCCATGGATGTAGAATACATGTGTTCCACCCGTATACTCATAACCAAAATTAACGGGAACGATGTAGGGCTGATTCTCCAGACATAGACCCAGTCGCAATACTGTATTATGTCGGATAATGTCAATAATGGTATCGGGATCAGTAATCTGGCGGTCTGTTCTTCTCATATAGATATTGTATGAAACAGGGGTAGAAAAATCAAGCGGCATACTTTCTTGGTACGGATTTCCTGTTTTCAGAGTTCTATATACGGGTTTCGATGATATACATATCATTTTATAATAAATAAAACCGAAAATGACGTATATCTTCCCGCCGCCGGGTTGAATCCTATCCGGCAGTTACCGGTACTCGTTTAAAAAAATGTTGTGCATATGGTATATTTTTCTGTTTTCCGGTTTTTTCCCGGTAAGTGTTATTTTTTCTTTTTATTAAAATAATTCGGATTTCCGGGTGTATCTGTGAGAAAGTTTCAAATTTATCGATATTTTTTTACGGGAACGTTTTGCATATGTCAGAATATAGCATATATACAGTATTTAAAACAAAGTTCACAGAAGGTTTGTTTTGTACAGGAACCGCTAAAATTTTCTGTAATCCATGACAGGCACGGACACCAATGATACTTGCATGGGGTGTGCTTTTATCCTTAATTTCAAAAAACATTCCCGAAAAACGGACGTGTTACGCAAAATACCCGGATTTTGTTCCATGAAATTTGCCTAGAATTATGGAACATGATATTGTGGTCCCACAATCAATATTACCTGATAATATACCGTGCAGGAACGCTGCCAAACACAGCTGCTGCAGATATGGCGTTTCTGCGGCAGCTGCTGGATTTTGTCATTCAGTTGAATTGTTCCAGTGCTTTCAGTGTACGGGCAATAGCTTTGTCAGTCCCCAATATAGCGATGGAACCCATAAGTGGCGGGCTGATACGGCTGCCGGTAATGGCCATCCGTATCGGCATCATAAAATCGCCGAGTTTTACCCCGAGTTTTTCTGCGGTGTTCCGGGCAAGCTGCTCTGCTTCATCGTGTTCCATTCCAGGAACCGCTTTAATAAAGTCAAGGGAAGCTTCCAGAATCATTTTTGTTTTTTCGGCATCCAGTTTTTTGGGAATAATTTGTTCTACGGGCGGTACTGCCGGTTCTGTAAACAGAAATCTTACCATTTCTGCTGCATCACACAAGAAATGCAACCGTTCTTTGATCAGTGGCATCAGTTTCATCAGTTTGTCTTTTGTTTCAGTGGAAGTCAATCCTGCTGCAATAGGCTCGCCGTTGTTGTCCAAAGATACCCCGGATACTTCCGGCCCTATTTTTGGTGCAGGAAATTGTTCCGTAGCGTTTACCGGGAGGGAAGCATCTCCGGTTCCTGTCAAAAACGGCAGTACAGCCCGGTACAGCTCTCCGTCACTCATATCCCGCATATATTGACCGTTGAACCATTCCAGTTTCTTGTAATCAAATACAGCAGGAGCCTTGTTCAAGTGTTCCAGTTTAAATAACTGCTCAAAATCTTTCAGATCATATATATCCCGCCCGTCTTCATAGGAGCAACCTAGCATGGCGACATAATTAATCAGGGCTTTTGGCAGGTATCCCCGCGCACGGAATTCATTCACGCTTGTTGCTCCGTGCCGTTTTGACAGCTTTTGTCCGTCTTGCCCCATTACCATAGGCAGATGGCAGAACCGGGGCGGTTCCCAGCCGAATGCTTCGTACATCAACACATGGAGGGGAGTGGAGGGAATCCATTCCTGCGCCCGCATTACATGGGTTATTTTCATAAAGTGGTCGTCAACCACATTTGCCAGATGATATGTAGGAAATCCGTCACTTTTCAGCAATACCGGATCCGGGTTTATATCCTCGTTTTTCCATTCAATACCACCCAAAAGTGCATCCTGGAATTTTGTTACACCTTCCAGCGGGACTTTCAGACGGATAACATACGGTTTCCCGGCATCAAGGTTCGCCTGTATTTCATCCGGTGTCAGGTGCCGGCAGTTGCGGTCATATCCGGGAGGCATTTTATTCATAGTTTGGATTGTTCTGATACGTTCCAACCGTTCCGCATCACAGAAACAGTAATAGGCTTTACCTTTATCTACCAGTTCCCGGGCATATTTTTTATATAAATCAAACCGCTCTGACTGAACATAAGGACCGTATTCCCCTCCTTTATCTGGCCCTTCATCCCAATCAATGCCAAGCCAAGCCAGTGTATCGAACAGATTCTGTACGTATTCTTCTCCGTACCGGGTACGGTCAGTGTCTTCCAGTCTGAGGATGAATTTTCCGCCGTTTGCCCTGGCAAACAAATAATTAAACAGTGCGGTGCGGACACCGCCAATGTGCTGCATTCCCGTCGGCGACGGGGCGTAACGAACGCGAACTTCCACAGAAAACTCCTTATTTTTGAAACATAACAGCGGAAGTATAGTATATATCTGCGGTTGCCGCAAGCACTGTCAGGTTAACGGAAACGGCATGACGGAATCAATCGAATGTACGCCGCACAGTAATGCTATCAATCTGTCTACACCCAGCGCATTTCCTGAGCAGCGGGGAAAATTCCGGAATATTTTCCAATATTCTGTATCAATTTTATGGGGAACCCGTGCTGTATTCTGTTTTTCCCCGCCTTCTCTGGTAAAATACCGGCGGATTTTTTCAGGATCAGTTTCTTCACTGTAGCAGTTTGCGAGTTCGATTCCACCGGCGTATAATTCCCACCGTTCTTTCCACTTGGGTGGAGAACTGTCCGGTTCCGGTACATCCCGGGCAAGGCAGGGAACCTGTGCAGGATAATCCATCAGGAATACCGGTTTTTCCCTGGGAAGTTGCGGTTCAACACAGTGTACAAGAATTAGTTCATATAAATCGTCCCAGTTCCAAGTATGAAGCGGTGATGAAGCCGTGTCTTCCAGTCCTAATCTCCGGGCGTGTTGTGCCAGTGAACTGACATCCTGACAGTCAGAAAGCCGGAAGCCGGCATACCGGTGAAAAGCTTCGTCCATAGTCAAGCGGATAAATGGCGGCTGGAGCGCAGTTATATCTACACCGGCCCGGACGGATGGCATCAGCAGATAATCAAACAGTTCTTCTGTGATGGCGGCTGTATCTTTGTAATCTGCATCCATTGTGTAATATTCCAGCATGGTGAATTCAGGGCTGTGGATACGACCGGTGGATTCCACATTACGGTAGCATTTTGATACCTGAAAAACGGAAATGTTGTGTTGTGCAATAATCTTCTTTATATAGATTTCCGGAGAAGGTACCAGATATAGATTTCTGGTACGTCCGCTCCATGGTTCTATATATTCTGTTTTGAATATTTCAAGACAGGTTTCCGGAATTAAGTCCGGACTGAGTGCCGGCGTATCCAATTCCAGATATCCTTTTTGGGTGAAAAAAGACCGTATATTCTGAATAATCTGACTGCGAAACTTTAATCGTTCTAAATCCATCATATTACTATAGCGGAAAAGAAACGGCTGTGCTATACTCTGTCCATGCCACAACCTTTACTGTTCCGTATCATCGATAAAGCTGTTTTTGAATATAATATGATAGAAAATGGTGACCGGATTCTTGTGGGGGCAAGTGGTGGTAAAGATTCTACGTCATTAGTGGAATATTTTGCTGCCCGCCAGAGGCAGCACCGGGAAAAGTTTGAATTTACAGCACTTCATATAGCTGCTGAAATTTCCCCTCCGTTCAGCAATGATTTGGCGGAAAGGTTTCACTCTCTAAACGTACCTTTTGTTCGTATCCCGGTTCAGGTGATAGAACGGCTCAAGCCTGGTAGAAAGATGAACTGCTGGTGGTGTACCACCCAGCGGCGGACAGAATTGAATAATTATGCGGTTGCCCATGGATACAATAAAATAGCCCTTGGCCATCATATGGATGATATTCTGGAAACATTGTTGATGAATGCATTGGGAAAAGGGGAATTGTCCACCATGCCGCCCCGTTTAGAATATAGTAAATATCCTGTTACTATTATCCGTCCCCTGTGTTTTGCTGATATAGATACAATCCTTGCGTATGCCCGGAGTTCAGGTTTTAGATCTTCTGTATGTACCTGTTGTTATCAGGATAATTCGGGTCGGAAAGATGCCCGCCGGCGGCTTCAACTGCTTACCGACGGTTCTATGGCAGAAAAACGGCGGTTGTTTGATGCGCTCAGGAATATAAAAGCGGAGTATCTGCCATAATTTTTTTGATTTCCATAAAATATGTGTTATAGTTAGGTATATAAATAATGGACGTAAAACTGGAGGTTACTTATGATTCGTTCAAAAATATTGTTGGGATTTACGGCGGCTGTACTGGTGTTATCCGGCTGTGCATCTGATCCTGATCCGGAGCCCAAGCCGCTGGAAGGTATAGTAAAAACAGAAGTGCTGGAGCATAAAGGAACGGTATTGGGAATTAACCAGCTGCCGGTTTGGGTGGAAACCTATGTGGCAAGCGGAATTACCGGATTGGAAAAATTGTCGGATTATTCCGGTTCTTATTGTTTTGTCGGGGAAGAAACCGGTACGAATTTAAATGCCGTGCAGACATGGGCTGCTTCTTTTGATGTATCCCGCGATATTGCTGCCTCAGTTGCAAACCGTGTCGAATCTTTGTTTACCGGTGCTGCTACGGGATCTACAGAGGGTTCGTATGGAACCTATTTTGAAAATATCGTCAAAAGTGTTGCCAGTGCAACTTATTCCGGAGCGCGGAAAATCAATGATTGGTGGATACTGGTACGGCGGTATGATGCGGATGTTAAGAAGCTGTACACCGACGAATACCGTGCATATGTGTTATATACAATTGATAAAGATGTTCTGGACCGGCAGATTTTTGATATGATGGATAAAGTCGCTGCAGAGTCAGAATTGACAGATGCCCAGCTTGTTGCGGTTGACCGGGTGAAAACGATAATGGAATCAGAGGGATTCTGACGCGGTGTGAAAAAAAAGGAGAAAAAAACGGGGAGAGGTGTTGACAGTTTTATCTGTGTGTGATATATTAAGCACCGTCATTCGCACGGGGTCAGCCCGGTGCGGGATATTCCAGAAAAAAATAAAAAAAACGCTGGAAAGTATTGACAACAATGCGGTGGATGTGATAGAATCAGTTCACTTGCGAAACGGCGGGATACGCCGGGATATTTGACAGAAAAAGGGAAGGGAAGGAAGGCGGATCCGGAAGGGTCCGCAGCCAGCAGGAAACGACGTAAATATCGGTTAAGACCGAAACCCGCCGGAGATATCCGGCAGATTCCTGAAAAGAAAGAAAAAGAGAATGGAATCGGACTGAAATGGAATCATTGGCCTTTATGGCTTATGAATAAATCATGGAGAGTTTGATCCTGGCTCAGAACGAACGCTGGCGGCGCGTCTTAAGCATGCAAGTCG